>JAEULQ010000080.1 GCA_016792685.1 Tabrizicola sp.
CAAGGTCGGCTCCGGGTGCCAGCGGGGCAGATAGCATGGCCTCCGGGCGCGCGCGCTCAAGGTCGATGTGCCAGCGCAACGGGTCGGATGGGGCAAGGCGGACATAAAGGGCAAAGGCAAGAACCGCACAAAGCGGCAAAAGCGCCAGATACCCGATCATCCGCCCTGCTCTCCTCACCTTTGCGTACGCGCCCAGTGGTAAAGGCAGATCAGCTCATAGGCCACATGCGCCCCGGCAATCGCCGTCGCCCCGGTCGTGTCATAGGGGGGCGACACTTCGACGATATCGCCGCCGACCATGTTGATCCCGGCCAGATCGCGCAAGGCCGCCGCTGCCTGCCAGGACATAAGGCCGCCCCAGACCGGTGTCCCCGTCCCCGGCGCGGCCGAGGGGTCAAGACAATCGATGTCGAAGGTCACATAGGTCGGCCCGTCGCCGACAATGTCCTTGGCCAGCGCCACCGTATGCGCCACGCCCTTTTCATGGACTTCCCGCGCGTCGATCACATGGACGCCCAGATAGTCCTCGGTCGTCGTGCGGATCCCGATCTGGACCGACCGCTTGGGGTCGACGAGCCCCGTCTTCACCGCCTTGTACAGCATCGTGCCATGGTCGATCCGGCTCAGGTCGTCATCCGGCCAGAGATCGGAATGCGCGTCGAAATGGATCACGCCCAGCGGCCCGAACTTTTCGGCATAGGCCTTCAGGATCGGATAGGTGATGTAGTGATCACCCCCCAGCGTCACCGTCCCGGCCCCGGCCTTCAGGATCGTGCGGATGTGGTCGGTCAACCGGTCGGGGAAATCTGCGACCTTGGCATAGTCAAAGGCCAGATCGCCGTAATCGACGATCGACATCTCCTCCAGCGGGTTCGTCGGCCAGCCATAGGGCGGGTCATAGGGCTGCAGGCTCGATGCCTCGCGGATTGCCCGCGGACCAAAGCGGGTGCCGGTGCGGTGTGTCACGGCCTGGTCGAACGGGACGCCGGTGATGGCAAGGTCCACCCCGGTCAGGTCCTTGGTGTAGGTCCGGCGCAGGAAGCTCGTCGCCCCACCGAATGCGTTTTCAAAGGTGTACCCCCGGTTGCCTTTCCGGGTGAACGCAGTGTCGACCTGCGTCTTGGCGTCTTCGAGTGTCATGAGATGTCTCGGGTCTGTCAGCGCAGTCGTTCATCGGAGACGCGCGGATCCGGCCGGGGCAGGAAACCCCTGCCCCGGCCGATTGTCAAGCATTTGATCAAATCACCCGATCCGATAGCCTTCCCGCACCAGATCGTCCGTCACCTTGCGGATCGCCCGGCCCAGCGTTTCGACCACGAAATCCACCTGAGCCTCGGTGATCACCAGCGCGGGTGACATCACGTTCAGATGGCCGATCGGGCGCACCATCAGGCCCATGGCCTCGCAGGCATCGGAAATCCGCTTCGACTCGCCGGCTTCGTCCGGCAGCGGTTCCTTCGTTTCCTTGTTCGCGACGTTTTCGGTGCACAGCATCAGCTTCCTGCCCCGCACATCACCCACCAGCGGCAGGTCGGCCAGGCTGGCCAGGCGCGCTTCGAAATAGCTGCCGACTTTGGCCGCATGGGCCAAAAGCCCCTCGCGCTCCATGATCGCGATGTTCACCAGCGCGGCCCGGCAGGCGACCGGGTGGCCCGCAAAGGTGAAACCGGTGGTGAACCAGCGCTGCCCGCCCTCGGCCATGACCTTCCAGATCCGGTCCGAAAAGATCATTGCGCCCAAGGGCACATAGCCCGAAGTGATCCCCTTCGCGCAGGTGATGATGTCCGGCACCACACCGAACTCGGCCTCAGAGGCGAACCAGTGCCCGATCCGGCCGAAGGCGGTCACCACCTCATCGGCGATGAACAGGATGTCGTGACGCTGGCAGACCTCCCACATCCGGCGCAGATAGCCCTCCGGCGGAATGATGATCCCGCCAGAAGCCTGGATCGGCTCGGCGATGAAGCCGCCGATCCGGTCCGCGCCGACCCGCGCGATCAGCGCCTCGAACTCGGCCACCAGCGCATCGCAGAACTGGGCCTCGCTCATCCCCGCCGGGCGGCGATAGGGGTTCGGGCAGGACAGGTGATGGATGCCTTCGGTCTTGTAGCGGAATTCCTCGACGCGGTCGCCGTTCCGCTTGCCCACCGATTGGCAAAGGTAGGTCGAGCCGTGGTAGGAATTCTCCCGCGCGACGATATCCGTCTTCTGCGGATTGCCTTTGGAGTGGTGATAGAAGCTTACCATCCGCACGGCCGTATCCACCGCCGTCGAACCGCCGGTCGTGAAATGCACCCGGTTCAGATCGCCCGGCGCCAGGCTTGCAAGCTTGGCTGCCAGAAGCGAGGCCGCATCATTCGCCGTGTCGACGAAATAGTTGGAATAGCCCAGCCGCATCACCTGATCGGCAATGGCATCCGCCATCTCGCGCCGGCCCAGTCCGATGTTGGTGCACCACATGCCGCCCACCGCATCGAAGTACTTCTTTCCCTCGGAATCCCAGAGGTAGCAACCCTCGCCCCGCGCCATGATCAACGAGCCGTCGCGCTCGAAGGGCCCGAAGTTCGTCCAGGGGTGCAAGGTATGCGCCCGGTCCATCTCCCACAGGTCATCCGGGGAGGGTGAATTGAGTTTGAGCGCGGCGGTCATGATGGTCTCCGTCATTGACTGTACAGTCAGTCTATCAGTTTGATCAAAATTCCGCCAGCCCCTCTGGACCCCCAAAGGTAGGGGTGGGGCAAGATGTTGTGTCCAAAGGTTGAAGGCAAAACTAGATAGGCAAGGCGCCGGGGCGGACCGATTCGCCGGTCCGCGCCAGCCTCAGCCAAACAGCGGGACGATGTCTTCCCGCTTGAAGGGGATTTCGTCGGGCGTCGTCCCAAAGTCCTGCGCGTAAAGGTGGCCGGCGTAGGTCGCGGCGGCGATCGTCCCCGGGGCCAGACAGTCACCGATCCGCGTCACCGAAAGCACCCCGGCGTCGGCCCAGGCCTCCCTCTGCGTCTGCAAGTCCTGCCACAGCCCGTCGACCGGTCGCCGCGAGGTGACGGTGACCAGACTTCCGCAGTCAAGCCGCATCCGCCGTCCGGTATAGGCGCAGGACAGCTCCAGCCAGTCCGATCCGCGATCCGCAAGGCCGTGGGCAGTGATGATCCGCACACCCAGGCTGATCAGCCGGGCCTGGATCCGTCCCTGATCCAGCGTGTGTTCGGAAAAGGCCGAAACCAGATTGTCCGGAGTGACCAGAACCACGTCGCGCCCGGCCGCCACGGCAAGCTCGGCCATCAGGCTGCCGATGTAGTAGCGGTCATCGTCAAAGACGACCACCGGACCCTCGGGCAGCATTGCCCCGGCCATCATGTCGTCGGGGGTCAGCACCGACCCATTGGCCAGAAACCCAAGCGGCAGACGATGCGCCCGCCCGACCCCGTCCGCGCGCCACGCGGCACCGGTCGCGACCACGACATGCGGCAGCCCCATCCCCAGCACGTCTTCCACGCTCAGCCGGCTTTCCAGGTACATCTGAACATGCGCCGACCGTTGCAGCTGGCCAAGGCGCCAGTCCCGCACCCGGCCCCAGGCGGCAAGCCCCGGAAGACGGCACTCGCGGGCGACGCGCCCGCCCCATTCCCTTCCCGCCTCGGCAAGGGTCACTTCGGCGCCGCGCGCCGCCAGCGCCCGCGCCGCTTCCAGACCTGCAGGCCCGCCGCCCACGACCAGCACCGACTGCGGCATGGCAATCGGCGCGATCCGCTCGGGATGCCAGCCGCGGCGCCATTCCTCGCCCACGGTCGGGTTCTGCGTGCAGCGCATCGGCGCGCAGGTGTTGTCGCCGCTTGTGCAGATATTGCAGCCGATGCATTCGCGAATGTCGTCGATGCGGCCTTCCTCGATCTTCTTCGGCAGGAAAGGATCGGCAATCGAAGGCCGCGCCGCGCCGATCAGGTCCAGGATCCCCTTGCGGATCACGCGCACCATGCTGTCGGGACTGGTATAGCGCCCGACCCCGACGACCGGCTTGGTGGTGACCGACTTCACAAAGGCCGTATAGGGCTCCTGAAAACCTTCGTCGGAAAACCGGCTGGTCTGGCTGTCATTCGACCAGCCGGACAGATTGACGTCCCAGACATCCGGCTCTTCGGCCAGGGCCGAGATGATGTCCCGCCCCTCCCCGTCGCAGGTGATCCCTTCGGGTCCCATCAACTCGTCCACGGCAAGTCGCACCGCAAGGGCGCAGCGGTCACCGATGGCATCGCGCACATCGCCAATGACCTCGCGGAAAAGCCGCAACCGGTTCTCGAAACTGCCGCCGTACTCGTCGGTCCGGTGATTGTGCCGTTTGACAAGGAAGTGCTGCAAGAGCGCCATGTCATGACCGGCATAGACATAGATGATGTCAAAGCCCGCCGCGCGCGCGTTCAGCGCGGCGGTGCGATACCAGCCACGCAGGGCGGCGATATCGGCCTTGTCCATGGCCCGCGCCTGCACCGGGTCGCTTCCGTCATAGACGTTTCCGGACGGCGACAGCGGCAGCATCCGGCTGTAACGGTTGGCCACATGATGGCCGTTGTGGACCAGCTGGATTGCCGCAAGCGCGCCATGGGCGTGCAGGCCCTCGGTCATCGCCCGCAACGCGGGAATGTCGTCGCGCGACCACAGGCGGGCCTCATTGGCAGGCGTGATGTCCGAGCTTGGGTGGATCTCCGCCTCCTGGGTCGAGATCACTCCCCAGCCGCCCTCGGCCTTGATCGTCCGCATCCGCGCTTCGGCATTCGGATAGCGATGGCCCATGCCCGAACAATGCGGCACCTGCCAGAACCGGTTCTTCGTCCGCAGCGGCCCGATCTGGACCGGCTCGAAGAGGACATCATATCGCGGATCACGCATGCCGCGCCCTTTCCTGCTTTGGGGTCAAAGGGTCAGGACAGGGGCTGCGCCCGCTCGACCAGTCGGGCGAAGAAACTGGCCCCGACCGGCGCCGCCTCGTCGTTGAAGTCGTAGGCCGGGTGGTGCAGCCCCGCCCCCGGGCCGGTGCCAAGGAACAGATAGGCCCCCGGACGCGCTTCCAGCATGTAGCTGAAATCCTCCGAGCCCATCTCGCGGTTGGCACGCGCATCCACGGCCTCGGTGCCCGAAACCTCGCGCGCCACCTCGGCGGCGAACTCGGCCTCCTCCTCGTGGTTGATGGTGGCCGGATAGCCCCAGTCATAGTCGATCTCGGCCCTGACTCCATAGGCCGCCGCATGGCCGTCGACGATCTCGAAGAACCGCTTCTTCAAAAGCGCCCGAACATCCGGCTTGAAGCAGCGGATGGTGGTCGAAAAGGTCCCTTCTTCCGGAATGATGTTCGAGGCCGACCCGGTATGGATCATCGTCACCGAGATCACCGCCTCGTCCAGCGCATAGACATTGCGCGGAATGATGGTCTGGATCGCCTGCACCATGCCGACGATCGCCACCACTGGGTCGACGCATTCATGCGGCGTGGCACCATGCCCACCCCGCCCGGACACCTTGACCACCGCCGTATCGACCGACGCCATCAGCGGCCCCGGCGTGGTCTGGAAATGCCCGAACGGAATATTCGGCGCATTGTGGATGCCATAGACCTGCGCGATCCCGAAGCGGTCCATGATGCCTTCCTGAACCATGACCTGCCCGCCGCCGCCATCCTCCTCGGCCGGCTGAAAGATCAGCGCCACGGTGCCCGCAAAGTTGCGTGTCTCGGCCAGGTACTTGGCCGCCCCCAGAAGCATCGTCACATGCCCGTCATGCCCGCAGGCATGCATCTTGCCCTTCACCGTGCTGGCATAGGACGCCCCCGTCAGCTCCTCGATCGGCAGCGCATCCATGTCGGCCCTGAGCCCGATCACCGGCCCCCCGTTATCATGGGGCCCCCGGCCCCGGATCAGCGCCACGATCCCGGTCTTCGCGATCCCCTCGTGGATCTCGTCCACCCCGATCTCCTTCAGCCGCGCCACGATCCAGGCCGCTGTCTCATGGCAATCGAAGGCCAGCTCGGGATGCTGGTGCAGATACCGCCGCCACCCCTTCATTTCCTCGGCATAAGAGGCGATACGGTTCAGAACGGGCATGACGGACTCCTGCGCTTTGCCCTTTGATCAAATCCGAAATCCCCGGTGCCTGCAATCCCGGGAAACCTCACCCATGGCGGTGAATTCCAACCACATCCGACAAAGCCGCAAGTGATGCGCCGCTACATCGCTTGCGCTAGGGCATTGGCGAGAGGCAGAATTTTCTCTCAGAAATCGGTCTCGATTACGGTATTCAGGGTCGATCAAGACTGGAGCATAATCGTGAAATTTCCTTTTCTCTCAGCCCTCCTCGTCGCCCTTTGCTGCACGACTGTCGCACAAGCGGGCGGCCCAACCATCGTCGAAACCGATCCCGTCCCCAATCCCCCCGCGCAGCCTGCAGCCGGAGCGGACTGGTCCGGCCCCTACGTCGGCCTGACATATGGGCAGACTTCCACCGATTTCACGCTGCCTTCCGGCCCCTTCGCCTTTACCGACGGCGACACCGCCGGGGTCTATGCCGGATATCTCTGGCAGCGCGGCGCGCTCGTCTATGGGGCAGAGCTTGCCTATGCCTCGGTCTCCGGCGCCGAAATTGTCGGCTTTCCCCTTGACCGGATCACCCACACGATCGATCTGAAAGCCCGCCTCGGTGTCTTGGCCAACCGCACCCTGTTCTATGGGGTGCTCGGCTATTCACGCGCCCACTACAAGGACACGACCCTCCCGCCCCCCCGTGATATCAATCTCGATGGCTTGGCCTATGGCCTTGGTGCCGAATTCGCAGTTTCCGAGAAACTGACCATGGGTCTGGAATACATGTCCCGCGACGGTTCCGGCGCCGCTTCCGACAACCCGGCGATCATCGGCAACTCAACGTTCGACACCCTCAACCTCCGGGTGGGCCTGTCGTTCTGACCCCGCCTTGCGGCCACGGCTGATCTCGGCCTAGTCTCGCGCCATTCCCTGGCTCGAGACCCATGACCGAACGCCCTGCCCTCCCGCCTTATGGCATCGACCGCCTTCTCGCCATCATGGCCGCCCTGCGCGACCCAAAGACCGGTTGCCCCTGGGACATCGAGCAGGACTTTGCGACCATCGCCCCCTACACGCTGGAGGAGGCCTACGAGGTCGCCGACGCCATCGATCGCCAGGCCTGGCCCGAACTGAAGGGAGAGCTTGGGGATCTCCTGTTCCAGACCGTCTACCATTCCCAGATGGCGGCAGAGGCAGGGCATTTCGCCTTTGCCGATGTGGTCGAGACCATCTCCGACAAGATGCTCGCCCGCCATCCCCATGTCTTCGGCGACCAGTCCCGCGACAAGACGGCCGAGCAGCAATCCCGCGACTGGGAGGCACAGAAGGCGGCCGAACGCGGGTCCGCCCGCACGCTCGATGGCGTGGCCCTGTCGCTTCCCGCCCTGACCCGCGCGCTCAAGCTGCAGAACCGCGCCGCCCGGGTCGGTTTCGACTGGCCTTCGACCGAAGAGGTCCTCGACAAACTCGTCGAAGAGGCCCGCGAAGTGGTCGAGGCCCGCGACAGTCTCGGCCACGAAGCGCTGACCGAGGAAATCGGCGACCTTCTGTTCGTCATGGCCAATCTTGCACGCCATCTGAAGGTCGACCCAGAAGCCGCCCTTCGTGGCGCAAACCGGAAATTCACCCGCCGCTTCGCCCGGATCGAAGACTGGCTGGCGGAATCCGGCCGCCGACCTGCCGACAGCACCCTGGACGAGATGGACGCGCTCTGGAACCGCGCCAAGGCCGAGGACAAGGCGCAAGGATGATCCCGGGGAGGACGGGCCGGGCGAGCGACAATGCGGCAAATTGCCGACAAATTCACTCAACCTCTTGACCAAAGCAAAACACTCGGGTTTAAGGCCCACACAAACCTGACAAAAGGAGTCAGCCAATGCTGCGCCTCTCGACCCTCGCCCTCCTCGCCTGCTCCGTCCCGGCGCTGGCCCAGGAAATCAACGTCTATTCCCACCGCCAGCCCGAGCTGATCCAGCCCCTCATCGACGCCTTCACCGCCGAGACCGGCATTGCCGTCAACGTCGCCTTCGTCGACAAGGGCATGGCCGAGCGCCTGCAGGCCGAAGGTGACCGCTCGCCCGCCGATCTCGTCCTCACTGTCGACATCGCCCGCCTCCTCCAGATCGTCGAGGCCGATGTCCTGCAGCCGGTCCAGTCCGACGTGCTCGAAGCCAATATCCCCGAAACCCTGCGCGACCCGAACGACCTTTGGTTCGGCCTCAC
Source organism: Tabrizicola sp. (assembly GCA_016792685.1). GTDB lineage: Bacteria > Pseudomonadota > Alphaproteobacteria > Rhodobacterales > Rhodobacteraceae > Tabrizicola. The sequence continues at coordinate 8,292 of JAEULQ010000080.1, forward strand.
CTCCCGCGCCCGCATCATCTATGCCTCCAAGGACCGCGTCGCTGCCGGCGAGGTGACCACCTACGAAGACCTTGCCTCGGACAAGTGGAAGGGCCGCATCTGCTCGCGCTCGGGTCTGCATGACTACAACGTGGCGCTCCTTGGCGCGGTCATCGTTCACCATGGCGAAGAGGCCGCCACCAAATGGGCCGAAGGCGTCAAGGCCAACCTCGCCCGCAAGCCCGACGGTGGCGACCGCGACCAGGTCAAGGCGATCGCGGCCGGCGAATGCGACATCGCCATCGGCAACACCTACTACATGGGCCAGATGCTGGCCGACCCGGAACAGAAGGCCTGGGCCGAAGCCGTCAACATCGTCTTCCCGACGTTTGAGGCCGGCGGAACGCACCTGAACATCTCGGGCGTCGCGATGACCAAATCCGCCCCGAACAAGGACAACGCGCTGAAATTCATGGAATGGCTGTCCTCGGACGCCGCCCAGAAGATCTATGCCGAGACGAACTACGAATTCCCTGTCAAGGCGGGCGTGGAACGGTCCGAGCTGGTGAAAAGCTGGGGCGAGTTCACCCCCGACACCACCCCCTTGGCCGACATCGCGGCGGCCCGGGCGGCGGCGCTGAAGATCATGGAGACGGTCAACTTCGACGGATGATCGAAGGGACGACCTGTCCGACGACAAGACCGGACCGGGCGTATTCGCGCCCGGTCCAGTTGCGCTTGCTGGTGTGTCATGTCGCCAAAGCCGCCGCGGCAGCACACATCCGCGTCGCGAATACACCCGGCCGATTGACCCAGATCAACGCGATTCACGCTGTCCGGATGCAACGTCTTCGGCGTGAAGGGAGGGTGCCATGGACCTCAACGCCACACCCGTTTACGATCAATCAGTCAATACCACAGGCTGTTGCCCCAAGTTCAACCCCGACGGCTGGGACGAACAAAGCCTTCATTTCCGCGACAAGACCTTCGTTCGCGCCCATACCATCAGCGCGATGCATGTTCCCCTAAACATGGGCCGGGTCTTCGCTCGCGTGCAGAAGCACATCGATGACCATGAGGCGCTGGACCCCGGGCAGGCTCTGGTTCTTTCTCGCGATCTGTCGCCGTGGACGGGGGAGCATCTCTTCGCAGTCAAGAAAGACGTGCCCGAGGAAGAAGTCGTATCGCTCAGCGGAGACTTCCTGAGCAAGGTCTTCGAAGGCCCCTACTCAAAGACGAAAGAGTGGTACGACAAGATGCAGGACTTGATCCGCGCGCAAGGACAGGAGCCGGGAACTGTCTGGTTCTTCTACACGACCTGCCCGAAATGCGCCCAAGCCTACGGCAAGAATTACGTCGTGGGGCTAGTCCAGGTCAAACAGGCAGAGCTTGGGTGACGCCAAAATGCCGGATCGTCAGGCACCGCCAAAAGGCCGGGTGCACTGCTGCGGACCACTTCGCTAGTCGTGCGACTGTCCACCAAGCATCCCCGTCCTGACCGCCCCCAACACCGACGAGGGGCCCAGCGACACCGCCCCCCTCTCCGACAACGCCGCAGCCCGCGCAGCCGCGCTGAGGATCATGGATTCGGTGAACTTCGACGGATGATCGGATCGCTTCGCGTCATCTGGGACGGGGATAGGCCAAACCATTGCACACGCCAGCCGAACAAACGGGTGCTCCATGCGCACCCTTTTTCTTAACCCTACTCCACTGGAACGGGAACTGGGCCATTCTTCTGGTCAGGCACCCTCGGCAATCGTGAACGTGCACACTGAACTTGCGCGTCGAAGGTGAACGATCGACTGATAGGCCTCGGACCTAAAGGCTGTAAGGGCCGCATCATAGCTCGGAAACTCGACCACTACGTGCCTGTCCAGGGATGCATCACCTTCGGCTGTTTCCGCGCGTCCTGCATCTACAGTGTATGTTCCGCCAAGTTGCTCGACGATGCCCGGAGCTACGTCGGCATAGTGCCGATAGGTTTCGGGAACGGTGACCTTGATGTGAACGATCCAATAGCCCTTTGGCATGACAGCCTCTTCTTTTGAACGGGGCCAAAGGGCTTGATTCTGCCATGCGACCGTTGAGGTCCAGAAAGCTATGGGCTTTGGGCATGTGGGCCAAGGAAAAAGATCCGGTGCACCCGTTGCGGCTAAAAGCTCGTTTGCACGACATTGGGATCGGCGCCAAGAAAACGAAACTCGCCAACGCGTTCCAGAAGGTTCTTTCCTCTTCCATGCGCTCCGTCCGAGAACCGCTCCAACCCGCTCACCCGCCGAAAGCGCCGGTCCAGATCATCCCGAGCCCCACCAAGCTCCCGACCCACCCCAGCCGCAACAGCCACATCCCAAGGCCGGTCAAATGCGGAGCCTCTTGCGGCCCGCGCTCGGTCTCGATCCCCAGGATCCGCAGCCCGCGCCGAAGCCAGGGCAGCTTCCACCCCAACCGGTCGAGCGCTGCCCCGATCCCGGCACCGATCACCGCGTTGCGCAGGAAACGGCTCAGCGCCTCGAACCCGCTCGCCTTGACCATGGCCCCGGCGAGGAGCCCCAGCGCCAGCCCCGCATAGGCGACCCAGACCCGCCGCGCCTCGCCGAGCCAGCCGTCCACAACCCATTCGGCCCCGACCGCAGCCGCAAGGAGCATTGCAATCGACAGCAACGTGAACATCAGCGCCCCGCAGTCTTCAATCTCGCGACACGCTATCCCCAGAGCCGGTTGCGGCACAGGTAGGCAATCCCCACCTCCGGACTGCGGTCAAACTCTGAATGAACCGTTAATGTTCAAAGGCAACCATCTGTAATTATTTGAAATACCCAGATCGTCCACTGTGGACACTCACCCCATGAACTCCACCGACAGGACCGTCGGCAGGTGCCGGGCAACCTCTTCCCAGCTCTCCCCCTCATCCCGGCTCAGGAAGACCGAACCCGAGTTCGTCCCGAAGGCCACCCCGCCGTCGGTTGAGGCCATCCCCTGCCGCAGCACCGTGAAGAAGCAGTCCTTCTCCGGCAGCCCCTTGCCCTTCCCCGCCCAGGTCTCGCCCCCGTCTTCCGTCTTCCAGACCAGCGCCTTCGACCCCACCGGATACCGCCCCAGCGAATCCCCGTTCAGCGGGAACACCCAGAACACCCCCGGCTTCGTCGGATGCGCCGCCACGGGGAACCCGAAAGTCGAAGGCAACCCCTCCGTCACCTCCTCCCAGACCTGCCCGCCATCCCGGCTGCGATAGACCCCCTGGTGGTTCTGCATGTAGATCAACCCCTCCGCCGCCCCGAACGCCAGGTTGTGCACGCAGCTGAAGATCTCGTCCTCCCGCCGGAACTCCACCCCATCGCCCCAGTCCCGCGCCAAGGCTCCCGCCGGCCCCGCCCTGTTGCCCCGCCGGTTCCGCATTGCCCAGGACTTGCCGCCGTCCCGGGACTCAAAGACCCCCGCTGCCGAGATCCCCACCCAGATCCCTCCGCGCCCGTCCGACAGGATCGTGTGCAGCGTCAGCCCCGCTGCCCCCGGCTGCCACTGATCCGCCCCCGGCTGGTCCGTCAGCGCCTCGAGCCGCCGCCAGCTCACCCCGCCATCGACGCTCTCATAGAGATACGCCGGCTTCGACCCCGCCAGCAGACGATCCCCGTCGAAACACACCGACCACAGCTGCTCTGCCCCCTCGAACGGCCCCTCCGACACCGACCACTCCCCGCCGACCCGCCGCCAGACCCCCGCGCCGTGCCAGCCACTGCCCCCGGCCGCAAAGATCTCGCCCCCGCGCCCGACCGCATGGTTGATCGGCCAGCCCTCGCAGTAGGGCCCCGCCACCCGGCCGCCCTCCAGCATGAAAAGCCCTTTCGTCGTACCAACCAGGATCTGCATCGCGCCCTCCACGCCTGACCCCAAAGACCCTACACCCGCGCCCCCGCAATGCACGTCCATTTTCCTGACCATCTGGACAAACTTCGCCCCATGCCGCTTACTTCCCGCAAAGGAGCCCCGCCCCATGTCCCGCAAGATCATCATCGACACCGACCCCGGCCAGGACGACGCCGTCGCCATCCTCCTCGCCCTCGCCTCCCCGGAACTGGAGGTCCTCGGCCTCACCGCCGTCGCCGGCAACGTCCCCCTCGCCCTCACCCAGCGCAACGCCCGCCAGATCGTCGAGCTTTCGGGCCACCGCACCCCGGTCTATGCTGGCTGCGACGCGCCCCTCAAACGCAAGCTCGTCACTGCCGAATACGTCCACGGCAAGACCGGCCTCGACGGCATCCCGCTGCCCGACCCGACCCATCCCCTGCAACCCGAACACGCCGTCGACTTCCTCATCGACACGCTCCGCCGTGAGCCCTCGGGCACCATCACCCTCTGCCCCCTCGGCCCCCTCACCAACATCGCCACCGCCTTCCAGCGCGCCCCCGACATCATCCCGAAAGTGGCCGAGATCGTCCTGATGGGCGGCGGCTTCTTCGAGGGCGGCAACGTCACCCCCGCGGCCGAGTTCAACATCTACGTCGACCCAGAAGCCGCTGAAATCATCTTCAAATCCGGCGTGCCGCTGGTGGTCATGCCTTTGGACGTCACCCACAAGGCCCTGACCTCGCGTCCTTGGGTCGAAGGCATGCGCGCCCTCGGCACCCCCGTCGGCCAGGCCGTCGCCTCCTGGACCGATTTCTTCGAACGCTTCGACACCGCCAAATACGGCAGCGAAGGCGCCCCCCTGCACGACCCCTGCGTGATCGCCTACCTGATCGAGCCCGCCCTCTTCCACGGCCGCCACATCAACGTCGAGATCGAGACGGGTTCCGAGCTCACCCTCGGCATGACCGTCGCCGACTGGTGGCGCGTGACGGGCCGCGAGCCCAACGCGATGTTCATGGGCTCCGTGGACCGGGAGGGGTTCTACCGGCTCCTGACGGAGCGGTTGGGGAGGTTGTAGGGGCGTTCTTCGATACTAGCTTAATACTCTAAACCTGCTATTATCCTTCTACTTATGGAGGAGCTTTTTGTGCATCATATATCAAACGTCATTATCAAGAACTTTAAATCGATCTCTAGCTGCGAATTCCCCCTATCTTACTATACGCCCTTAGTTGGCTATAACAATGCAGGCAAGACAAACATTCTCCGAGCCATTTCGTGGGCGATACGAAAGAGCAGCCTATCAAGTGAAGATTTCCATAACAGCGCGCAACCAGTTGAGGTTGAGGCTGAGATATCCGGAATTACTGAGGAAGTTCTGCATGCTTTAGGCGATGTTCACCGGCCGCGAATTGAACCATTGGTAGTTGATGGAAAGGTGCGCATAAAGCGAACACAGTTAATCCCCGGCGCCCCAATTGGAGCAATTCGTTTTGAAGTAGAAAAGATCGAGGACGGCCATAGAATTTGGGCTCCGATCCCAACAGGCATAGATGCCGCTATTATGGCTTTGTTTCCAGAACCTATTTTTGTCGGCGCTATGGAAAATGCCACCGAGGACGTTGCTAAGTTCGGCGCTGGCACAACAATTGGAAAGCTTTTGAAGGAGATAATGAGTCCGGTTGTCGATAGACACACGCCCACTGTCGCAAATGCGCTCTTGGCCGTTGCAAGTCAGCTTTCGGCGACATCGGAAAACAAGGATGAGACGCTCGTCGCATTGGATGCACGCATCCAGGCACAGCTAGAAAGATTCTTTCCGGGTGTAACAGCCAAAAGCCATGTGCCTGTTCCGGAGTTTGCGGATTTCATGAAAGGCGCTACGATAAAGCTCTTTGAACAGGGGTTTGACAACGGCGACGGACGAGACGTGGCTGCATTGGGCCACGGCGCGCAGCGATCCGTTCAAATTTCTCTAATCAAATGTTTGTCAGAAGTAAAGCGCGAGGCAGACGGGAACGCTGGTCGAACGACACTCCTGCTCATTGATGAGCCTGAACTCTATCTTCATCCACAAGCGATCGAGGTTGTGCGCTCCGCTTTGAACCGCCTATCAGGAGAAGGTTATCAGGTCATTGCCACCACACACTCGGCGAACATGATCACCCGGCGAGACGCACCAAATACCCTTCTGATAAGACGAAACGTAGCGCAGGGTACGGTGTGCATGCCGCGTATTGGTGACGCCGTTCGAGATGTCATAGTAGGCGCGGATCATCAATCAGACATTCTGTTTGGTTTGTCGAATTCTGCAAAAATACTTTTTTCTGAGAGAGTAGGAATAGCCGAGGGTAAGACAGAGCGCGCAATCCTTCCAGCTATTTTTGAGCGTGAGTTTGGAGTTAGTCCAGATGAGGATAAACTTGGACTTGTCGAAGTTGGGGGTAGTTCAAATGTGCACAAGGCAAAACGCGTTTTGGATGTTATGGGTGTGCCCTGCAAATCTATTGTTGACCTGGACTTTGCCTTCCAAGTAGCACCCACTGCTGGGTTGATTGATAATGCAGACGCCAGTGTTGCGGCTTGTAAGGTAATCTTGCAGCGACTGCGAGACCAGGGTTTAGTTCAGCTTGATGCTGCTGGCCTTCCCCAAAGCTTCAATGGAACCTCGGCAGCTCAAGCATTTGAAGTGTTGGCCCAGCAGGTAGATGCCCAAGTCCCTATTTCGGAGATACATACAAAGCTCTTGGAAGCTGGAATTTGGGTTTGGACCAAAGGTGCAATAGAAGCTCACCTCGGAATCGCGAAAACCAACCCTGCTAGAGCCGCCTTTTTAGAACAACTTCACGATGAAGGTTATCGAGCAGGCTTGCCGGACTATCAATCGGTGGTCGCCGCCGTCACTTGGCTCCGCGAGTGATGGTTCCGTTGCAAAAGAGGCGTCGAGGGACTCATCCTCCCTTAACCACCCCCTTAACAAACCCCTAACGCCCACGCGCAACCCATTGCTTCCAAAGCAAAATCCGAAAATGTCCACCGTGGACAGCCGGAGTCCTTTGCGGCCCCCACCTCACCCCAGCGGCAGGACGACCGAGAACCGGCTCCCCTCGCCCACCACGCTCTCCACCCGCAGCCAGCCCCGGTGCCGGCTCACGATGTGCTTCACGATGGCCAGCCCCAGCCCCGTCCCCCCCATCTCGCGCGAGCGGTGGGTGTCGACCCGGTAGAACCGCTCCGTCAGCCGCGGGAGGTGGACCGGGTCGATCCCCTCCCCCTCGTCCGCGACCTCCACCCGCACCGCCGGCCCCCGCACCGTCTCTTCCGGGGTCAGCGACACCCGCACCACCTGCCCCGCGCGCCCATACTTCAGCGCGTTCTCCACCAGGTTCGTAAAGACCTGCACCAGCTGATCCGCATCCCCCGGCACCGTCACCGGATCGCCGACCAGTTCCACCCGGTCCCCCGTCCGCTCCGCCACCCCCCGCAAGCTGGAGATCACCCCCTCCAGCAGCGGCCGCAGTTCCACCGCCTCCCGCGGCCGGACCCGTTCGTTCGCCTCGACTTGGGAAAGCTGGAGAAGGTCGCGCACCAGCCGGTTCATCCGCCCCGCCTCCGCCTCCATGATCCCCAGAAACATCTCCCGCGCCTTCGGGTCGTCCTTCGCGGCGTTCTTCAAGGTCTCGATGAACCCCATCAGCGCCGTCAGCGGGGTGCGAAGTTCGTGCGAGACGTTCGCCACGAAATCCCGCCGCATCGCCCCCGCCTTCTCTTCCTCACTGATGTCCTTGAAGACGCACAGAACCAGCCCTCCGCCCTGCTCCGACACGGTCACCTGAAAGACAGCTTCGTGCCCCTCGCGGCGGTGGGTCATCCGCACCTCCTGGACCCCGCCCCCCCGAGCAACCGCGCCGATCGCTTCCAGCACCGCCGGCGCACGCACGGCGATGGCGGGGTGACGCCCGACGATCCCTTCGCCCAGAAGCTGGTCGGCCAGCGCGTTGCAGGCGATGATCCGGTCATCGCCGCGCACCAGCATTGCCGGAAGCGGCAGTCCAGACAGCAACCCGGAAAGCTCAAATTCGGCCATTCCGCCTACTTCTCCCATTCTCAGCGCCGACACCCTTGTCTTGCGTCGGAATAGCAGTAAATTCCGCGCTGTACATGTAACGTAGTACGGACCCGGCCTTTCTCCGGAACTTGGTCGGCCCCGAAGTGAGTCCTTAAGACAAGCGATTTGGCGGCGCCTCACTTGGTGAGCGGTGGAGAGATGTCGCAAAAGTTGAGATGTCTGGTCATAGGGATACCCGAAGCGAAAGCAGCCGAAGGCAGCTTGCGCCCTGAGGAGTTCGCGTCGATCGAACTTACTGAATTTGAAGGATATGTACCCTTCCCGGCCAACCTTGAACTGGTTGTGGCCCCGCTTTTCTGCAAGGCATTCGACGCGCTCGAAATCATTGAGCGACTTGGAGAGAAGGGCTATCGCAAGACGCTTCGCGTGGTCGCACCGAAGCTTCCGAACCGGCAGGTGGTGCTGCGCGAGCTTCGCAGCCATGCTTCGCGCCAGGGCATCACGATTGAGCTGGCCGAAGAGGGCTGAAGAAGATCAGGCGGGACTCAGGCCGGAACGAAACCGGCGGGCATTCGCGCGGTAGCCAGCGGCCGACCCCAGCAGGCGTTCACGCGCTGCCTCATCCAGCACCCGGACCACTTTGCCCGGGGCGCCCATCACCAGGCTGCCGTCGGGGATCTCCTTGCCCTCGGTGATCAGGGCGCAGGCACCGATCAGGCAGCCTTTGCCGATCTTCGCGCCGTTCAGTATCGTGGCCCCCATGCCGATCAGAGAGCCCTCGCCGATCACGCAGCCATGCAGCATGGCCCTGTGGCCGATGGTACAATCTGGTCCGACAAGCAGGGGATAACCCATATCGGTGTGAAGCACGCTGTTCTCTTGAACGTTTGATCCCGCACCGATCCGGATCTCTTCGTTGTCACCTCGCAGGGTGCATCCGAACCAGATAGAGGCTTCGACTTCCAGCACCACCCGCCCGATCAGATTGGCATCCGGCGCGACCCAGGCACTGGGATCGATCTGGGGGGAGATACCATCGAGCGCGTAGATCATCGGGCTTCAAACTCCTGGTTCAGACCACGGACGAAGGCGGAGAGTTGAGGTTGCCGCTCGCGCCGGAGGCGTTCGGCTGTCAGGATGGATTTCAGCCGGTCAAAGGTCTGCTCCAGGTCGTCATTGACCAGGACATAGTCATATTCCGCCCAGTGGCTGATTTCGTCCCGGCTTTTTGCCATGCGCCCGGCGATGACTTCATCGCTGTCTTGCCCGCGGGAGCGGAGACGGCGGTCAAGCTCGGCAATCGAGGGCGGCAGGATGAAGATCGACACGACATCATCACGCATCGCCTGCTTGATCTGCTGGCCACCTTGCCAGTCGATGTCAAAGACCGTGTCGGTCCCGGCCTGCATCGCAGCCTCGACCGGGGCGCGCGGCGAGCCGTAGAGGTTTCCAAAGACCTCGGCATGCTCCAGCATCTCGCCGGATTTCACCATGGCCTCAAAGGCTTCGCGCGAGCGGAAATAGTATTCGCGACCGTCTTCTTCGCCCGGACGCGGCGCGCGGGTTGTGGCCGAGACCGAGAACCGCATTGTCGGGTCCCAGGCCATCAGCATCCGGGACAGTGTCGACTTGCCCGCGCCTGAGGGCGAAGAGAGGATCAGAAGAAGCCCGCGGCGGGTCATGCGTCATTCCACATTCTGGACCTGTTCGCGCATCTGATCGATCACGGTTTTCAGGTCAAGGCCGATACGGGTCAGGACCAGAGACTGCGCCTTTGAGCACAGCGTGTTCGCCTCGCGCATGAATTCCTGCATCAGGAAATCGAGCTTGCGTCCCACCGAGGCGCCATCCGCCAGATGCGCACGCGCGGCCTGCACATGTGCCGTCAGCCGGTCAAGTTCTTCGGTCACGTCGGTCTTCACGGCCAGCAACGCCAGCTCCTGGGCCAGACGGCCTTCATCCAGCCCCTCCGCCGAAGCCATTACGCGCGAGACTGCGTCGCGGAGGGCTTGAGCCTGAGTCGCAGCTCGATTGGCGAGCTCGCCCCTCGCGTCGTCGGTCAGGTCGGCAATGCGGTCGATCTGTCCCGCAAGGATGCCAGCCAGCGCCTGCCCTTCCTGCCGTCGCATGACGGCGAAGTCCTCAAGCAGGTGGGGAAGATCGGCGAGTAGAGCCTGGCGAAGGGGCGTCATGTCGATTTCCTGCGAGGTGGAATCGATGACGCCGCGCAAGGTGAGGACGTCCGCCGAGGTCGGTTGGCGCAGGGTAACCCCTTCGGCCATTGCGCTGGATTCAACCCTGCCAATAGCCACCAGTGCGGCCCGCAATGCTGTGTCGTTCAGCCGAAACGCCGTATCGTCACGCCCCTCGTCCTGCGTCACCTTTAGGGTAAGGCTGACGTTCCCGCGTGTCACCGCTTTCTGCAGCTCGGCCCGGACCGCAAGTTCCAGCCCCTCGATCCAGTCCGGGACCCTCAGGCGCAGGTCGAGCCCCTTGCCGTTCACCGCGCGCAGGTCCCAGGTCCAGTTGTACCCCGCCCCCGCGCCGCGTCTTGCGGCGAAGCCTGTCATCGAGATCATGCGGTCCTTTCCGGCCCCGGTGAGGGCGACGTTTACCATTTGAATAGATTTTCCGCCGAATCCGCACGATCCGGGGTATTTTCCCACCATGACGCTGCGGGCACTGACCCCGCAAGAGGCGCGATGGAGACGAACATGACCCTGACCTTCCTTGACCGGTTCCGCCCGCACCGTCGTGACCAGATTCTACCGGTTTTCGAGGGGCTTGCTCAGGTTCGGGCCTATTGGGAAGGCCTGCGCAAGGATGGAATGCTTCCCGTCCGCGAGGCGATTGATCCGCGCGGCCTGAGTGGTGTTCTGGACCGGGTCTTTCTTGCAACGCGGATTGCGCCAGGCCTGGTGCAGGTAAGCCTGGCCGGTTCCGGTATTTCCGCCTTGGCCGGAATGGACCTGCGCGGACTGCCGCTGAGCTGCCTCTTCGCTGCGGACTCGCGTCCGCTTCTGGCCCAGGCCCTGGAACGGGTCCTTTCGGAGGCAACCATTGCCGAGCTTGACCTTGGCGTGGACCGGGGCATCCCCGGGGCGATGGTCGCCCGCCTGCTGCTGCTGCCCTTGGCAGACCAAGCCGGCGGCAAACTGGTACTGGGTGCCCTGAGCCATGCCAACGGTCGACAAGGACAGGGAAAGTTCCAGATCCTTGCGCGCCGTGAGGAACGGATGGTCATTCCGCCGCGCACGGTCCCGGACGAAGGTATCCCCATGGTCGAACCGATCCGCCGGTTCGGCCATTTGTCATTGGTTCATTCCTGCGAATAGAAAAGGCGGCGGCCAAGCCACCGCCCTTTGTCCTGTTCCCCGGGGATCAGAGCGCGACGCGACGGTCAGCCTGACGCTGGGAGGACAGTTCCTCGGCCACAAGGAAGGCCAGTTCCAACGACTGCGACGCGTTCAGGCGCGGGTCACAGGCGGTGTGGTAGCGGTCGGCGAGGTTTTCATCCGACACGGCGCGGAGGCCACCGGTGCATTCGGTCACGTCCTTGCCGGTCATCTCGAAATGCACGCCGCCGGGGACGGTGCCTTCGGCCTTGTGGATCGCAAAGAACTCACGCACTTCGCGCAGGACGCTGTCGAAGGGCCGGGTCTTGTAACCGGTCGAGGACTTGATCGTGTTGCCGTGCATCGGGTCGCAGGACCAGACGACATTGGCGCCTTCGGACTGGACGGTCTTGATCAGGCGCGGCAGGTGTTCGCCCACCTTGCCCGCACCGAAGCGGGCGATCAGGGTCAGGCGGCCCGGCTCGTTTTCCGGGTTGAGCTTGGCCATCAGGACTTTCAGGTCCTCGGCTGTGGTCGAGGGGCCGCACTTCAGCCCGATCGGGTTCAGGACCCCGCGCGCGAATTCGACATGTGCGCCGTCGGGCTGACGGGTGCGGTCGCCAATCCAGATCATGTGACCCGACCCGGCAACGTTCTGGCCGGTGATCGAGTCGACGCGGCAGAGCGCTTCTTCGTATTCCAGAAGCAGCGCCTCGTGGCTGGTGTAGAAGTCGACGCGGCTGAGTTCATTCGCGGTGTCCGAATTCACCCCGGCCGCGTTCATGAAGTCGAGCGCGTCGGAAATCCGGTTCGCCATCTCGCGGTAGCGTTCGGCCTTGTCATGCTCGGCAAAGCCCAG
>JAEULQ010000084.1 GCA_016792685.1 Tabrizicola sp.
GAGCTGCATATCGCCTTCGGACCGCTCTTCAACCCGGCCTCGAGTGATGCGCAAAGGGAAGCCGCCCGGCAGGCGGTCGCTGGCAAGCTGAACTGGCTGGAAGATCGCCTGGCTGACGGACGTCCCTATCTGACCGGCCGCGACTTCACCATCGCCGATGCTTATGCATTCGTCGTCACCAACTGGGCCAATTTCACCGGCATCGCCCTTGCCCGGTGGCCGCAGCTGTCGGCCTTCATGGCCCGCGTTGCCGAGCGTCCCTCGGTGCAGAAGGTGCTGAAGGCAGAGGGGCTCGCGGCGTGATGGCGGGTTCGGCTGACTTCCAGGATGTCGCCGCAGTGCTGGCCGTCTACTTTGACGGCCTGCATTTCGCCGACAGCAAGCGACTGGCCCAGGTGTTCCACCCCCAGGCGCAATATGTCTGCGTGACGGATGGCACGCTCCTCTACCGCGACATGGCCACCTATTTCCCGGTGGTCGATGCGCGCATCTCGCCTGCCTCGCGCGGGGAGGTCCGGAAGGACGAGATCGTGTCCATCGAATTCGCGGGGCCGGTCACGGCCCGGGCGATGCTGCATTGCTCGATCGGCGACCGGTTCTTCACCGACTTCCTGACGCTGATCAAACTGGACGGACGCTGGCTGATCATGTCGAAAGTGTTCCACTATGAGGAGGAGGCCTGAGATGCCTTACGTCAACATCAAGATCACCCAGGAAGGTGCGACGGCGGGCCAGAAGGCCGAGCTGATCGCAGGCGTGACCGACCTTCTGGTCAAGGTGCTGAACAAGTCGCCCGCCACGACCTTTGTCGTCATTGACGAAGTGGCGATGGAGGACTGGGGCGTCGGGGGCCTGCCGGTCGAGGAATACCGGGCCAAGCTGCGGGCCGGCAATGGCTGAGGGGCTGCGTCACGCGGCCCTGATGTTCGCGGCGGGGGTGGGCATCCCGCTTCTCGCCGCGCTCAACGCCAATCTGGGGCAAAGGATCGGCTCGCCGGTCGCGGCCGGGGTCGTGCTGTTTGCCGTGGCCTTTGCGGCGGCGCTGGCGGTGCTGCTGGTCACGGACGGGCAGGGGGCTCTGGCGCGGGTACCGGGACAACCGCCGATCCTGTTTCTGGCCGGAATGCTGGTGGCCTTCTATATCCTGTCGATCACATTCGTGGCCCCGCGCTTCGGTCTGGCCAATGCGATCCTCTTTGTGCTGCTGGGCCAATTGGTCTCGGCTGCGATCATCGATGCGACCGGCCTGATGGGCCTGGCCGCGCGCCCGGTCAGCCTGACCCGGATTGCCGGACTGGTCGTGATGGCGGTCGGCGTGATCCTCAGCCAGCGGGGCTAGGCCGATTTCTTTGAAGAAATCGGTCCGGAGTTTTTGAAAACTCCGGGGCCCGGCGTCAGCCGGCAGGGGGGCCGATCAGGTCCCAGCGGTTGCCGAACGGGTCGCGCCACACGGCAACGCTGCCATAGGATTCATGCCGGGGGGCTTCCTCGAAGGTGACGCCGGCGGCCAGCATGGCGGCGTGGTCGCGCGCGAAATCATCGGTCTGCAGGAAAAGAAACACCCGGCCCCCGGCCTGGTTGCCGATGCTGGCTTCCTGCGCCGGACCCTCGGCCCTGGCCAGCACCAGCCGCGTGCCACCGCCAGGCGGTTCGACCGTCACCCAGCGCTTGCGGCCCTGGTCGATGTCTTCGGTCAGCCGGAAGCCCAGCTTGCCCACATAGAAGGCGATCGCCGCATCATAGTCGGGCACCACAAGCGCCAGGGCAGAGATCCGGCCCGCCATCGCTCAGAGACGCGTGTCGGGCAAGCTGATCCGCGCAACCTGTTCGGCGATCGGATCGACCGACAGGGGATGCAGGTCGGCACCATGGTCCGCCGGGTCGCCCAGCGGCTGCCACTCGCCGCCCTTGTAGATCTCGAGAGCCGAGAAGCCGGACTTGTAGCCCATCTTGCGGCTGCCCGGCACCCAGTAGCCGAGATAGACATAGGGCAGCCCCGCCTCGCGCGCGATGGCGATGTGGTCGAGGATGACATAGGTGCCAAGGCTGAGGTCGGCGCGTTCGGGGTCGTAAAAGCTGTAAACCATCGACAAGCCGTCGTCGAAGACATCGGTCAGACACACGGCGGTCAACGGACGGCCGCGTTCGCCTTCCTCTGCCGGGCGGGTGTATTCGATGACGCGGGACTTGATCGGGGTCTCCTCGATCATTGCGGCGAATTCGAAGATGTCCATGTCGGCCATGCCGCCATCCGCATGGCGCTGGTCAAGGTAGCGGCGGAAAAGCGTGAACTGATCCTCGGTCGCCCAGGGCGAGGTCGCATTGCGGCGCAGGCCCGTCGCGCGCTTCAGGATGCGGCGCTGGGTGCGCGACGGGGTGAAATCTGCCACCCGGATCCGGGCGGACATGCAGGCGGAACATTCGGCGCAGGAGGGGCGGTAAAGCACGTTCTGGCTGCGGCGGAAGCCCTGTTTTGACAGGGTGTCATTCAGCTTCTGCGCATGTTCGCCTTGCAGCGCGGTAAAGAGCTTCCGCTCCATCCGCCCCGGAAGGTAGGGACAGGGCTGCGGCGCCGTCACATAGAACTGGGGCGTCAGGGGAAGCGAGTGGCGCATCTGGCTCGGACAAAGGTCGGAATGTGGTTGAGCCTAGCAAGCCGCAGCCCATCCGCCAAGCGCGGAGTGCCCGGAAAAGCGAAACCCCATCCTGCTGGGCAGGATGGGGCTTGCAAGAGGCCGACAGGGCCTTGGGATCAGTATTCGCCGGGACGCGCGCCGGTTTCGGGCTTCACTTCTGCCGCAGTCGCGCTGGCGTCCTGTTCGGCCGTCGTGCGAGCGCGCTCTTCCATGAAAGCGTCGAACTCGGTCTTGTCCTTCGAATTGCGCAGGCGCTGCAGGAAGGATTCGAAGGCCTCCTGCTCGTCCTCAAGCCGGCGCAGGGCCTCGGCCTTGTAGGCGTCGAAGGCGTGGTTGCCGGTCTGTTGCGCTGCCCGATAGGCGTGGCGGCCCCAGGCGTGGTCGTGGTTGCGGCGGTGACCGCAGGAACGTGCAAACATCTGTTTTCCCCAGATCATATAGGCCAGCAGGGCAAGACCCACGGGCCAGAAGATGATGAAGCCCAGAACCATGGCGGCAATCCAGGCGCCCTTGCCGCGCTGGTCAAGCCAGGCTTCCGAACGGCGAAGGGCATTGCGGATCCCGCCAGGCCGGGCGGTTTCGGTGGTCGTATACATCGGCGGGTCTCCTGCAAGTGGATGTGAATGTCTTTCACATAGACGAAGATGTGGGCAATTCGCCCCGGGATCAAGAGGCAATGTAAATAATTTTCACATAGACCGTGGAATGCGGCAAGGCCTCAGGACGTGAAGGCCGCGACAGTGGCGCCCGTGGCCCGGAGCAGCGCTTCGGGTGCGCTGCGGAACATGTGGCGCGGGGTGCCTGCAGCGGCCCAGATCTCCGCAAAATCCAGCAGGCGGGGGTCAAGGAAGGTGGGCAGCGGCGTCAGGTGCCCAAGCGGCGCGACCCCGCCAATCGCAAAGCCAGTCACCTGCCGCACCGTCGCCACATCGGCCCGCAATAGCCCTTCGCCGGCCAGGGCCGCTGCGCGTTCGGGATCGATGCGGTTACCGCCGGCCGTCAGGAACAGATACAGGCGGCCGCTCTCACCTTGAAACAGGATCGACTTGACGATCTGGTCGACAAGCACTCCCGCAGCGGCGGCTGCAGCTTCGGCTGTGCGGATCTCGGTCGGCGTCTCGACCGGAGTGCCGGGAATGCCTGCCGCCTGCAGTGCGGCACTCACGCGGGAGAGGGACTTGGACATCGGACTTCCTTTCCTTGCGCCGAGCTAAGCGGCTGGCCTGTGGATGGTCAAGCAGGGGGCGGCGCGGGCCCGGCGGAGGCTGCACGGCAGGTGGTTGACCCGCCGGGCGCGGCACCGCAAGGTCGCGGCATGAGCCTTGCCCGACGCATAACCCGCCAGCCCCGCCCGTTCGAACCCGCCGCCGCTGCCGATCTGCGCGGCAGCCTTCCCGACCTTGGCCCCGAGGTCACAGAGCTGATGGCGGCCACGGCCGGGTGCAGCCCCTATCTGCGCGGCCTTATGGAACGCGAGCTTGACTGGCTGCCGGAATTGGCCGCGGACCCCGAAGCCGCGCTTGAAGCCGCGCTTGCCGCGCCCGAGGCGGCGGCTCCCGACAGCCTGGCGTTGGCACTGCGCCTGGCCAAGCGGCGCGTGGCGCTCCTGACGGCGCTCTGCGATCTTGGCGGCGTCTGGCCGCTGGAGGCGGTGACCGGCGCGCTGACCCGACTGGCCGACAAGGCCGTTCACCTGGCCCTGACCACGCAGGTCGGCGAAGAGATCCGGCGCGGCAAGCTGCCGGGGGCGACGCCCGATGACGCGGCAACTGCGGGCGGCATGGTGGCGCTGGCCATGGGCAAGATGGGGGCGGGGGAGCTCAACTATTCCTCCGACATCGACCTGATCTGCCTGTTCGATGAAAGCCGCTACCCGGGCGAAGAACAGGAAGCCCGGGCGTCGTTCATCAAGGTAACCCGACGGATGACCGCGATCCTGTCGGACATGACCGATGGCTATGTCTTCCGCTCGGACCTGCGGTTGCGCCCCGATGCCAGCGTCACGCCGGTCTGCCTGTCGATGGCCGCAGCCGAGGCCTATTACGAGGCCGAGGGGCGGACCTGGGAACGCGCGGCCTACATCAAGGCCCGGCCCTGTGGCGGTGATCTTGCGGCCGGGGAGAAGTTTCTCAAGACGCTGACCCCCTTCGTCTGGCGCAAGCACCTGGACTTCGCGGCGATCCAGGACGCGCATGACATGCGGCTGCGCATCCGCGACCATCGGGGACTGCACGGGCCGATCACCATCGAAGGCCACAACATGAAACTCGGTGCGGGCGGCATCCGCGAGATCGAGTTCTTCACCCAGACCCGTCAGCTGATCGCCGGGGGCCGCGACCTTTCGTTGCGGGACCGGACAACGGTCGGCGGTCTGGCGGCACTGGCGGCAAAAGGCTGGGTCCCCGCCGAGACCGCCGAGGAGCTGGCCGCGCTTTACCGCGCCCACCGCGAAGTCGAGCACAGGCTGCAGATGGTCAATGACGCGCAGACCCATTCGATGCCCACATCGGCCGAAGGTGTGGCCCGGATCGCCGCTTTCTGCGGCCAGTCGGAAGGCGATTTCCGTCGCGATCTACTGGACCGGCTGCACCGGACAGACCGGCTTACCGAAGGTTTCTTCGCCCCCGGCCAATCCGAAGAAGGACCCGAGCTTTCCGAAGCCGCCCGCACTATCACGCGGAGCTGGGAGACCTATCCGGCGCTGCGCTCGGACCGGGCGCAGGCGATCTTCCGGCGGCTCCGGCCCCGGCTACTGCGCGAGCTGAACCGGTCGGCAAATCCGGACGAGGCCCTTGTTGCGCTGGACGGTTTCCTGCAGGGCCTGCCTGCGGGCGTGCAGATCTTTTCGTTGTTCGAAGCGAACCCGACCCTGATCGAACTGATCGTCGACATTGCGGGCTCGGCGCCCAGGCTCGCCCGTTACCTTGCGCGCAATGCCGCCGTGCTGGACGGGGTGATCGGCGGCAGTTTCTGGGGTGCCTGGCCGGGGATCGCCGCCCTGCGGGAAGAGTTGGGCGCGCGGTTGGTCCAGGCGCCGGATTACGAGGCCCGGCTGGACGCGGCCCGGCGCTGGATGAAAGAGTGGCATTTCCGCGTGGGGGTTCATCACCTGCGCGGCCTCATCGATGGGTTCGAGGCGGGCAAGCAATATGCCGATCTGGCCGAAGCTGTCGTGGCGCTGATCTGGGAGGAAGTCACAGCCGATTTCGCCCGCAAGCACGGACCGATGCCGGGCCGCGGGGCGGTTGTCCTTGGCATGGGCTCGATGGGGGCAGCCCGGCTGAATGCGGGGTCCGATCTGGACCTGATCGTCATCTACGATGATGCCGGGGTCGAGACCTCGGACGGTCCGCGCCCCTTGGCGACGCGGCCCTATTATGCGCGCCTGACGCAGGGCCTTGTCACCGCGCTGACGGCACAGATGCCCGAGGGGCGGCTTTACGAGGTCGACATGCGGCTTCGCCCCTCGGGACGGCAAGGGCCGGTCGCGACAAGCCTGCACAGCTTTACCGCCTATCAGCAGACCGAAGCCTGGACCTGGGAACATCTGGCGCTAACCCGCGCCCGGGTGCTGGCGGGCGAAGCGACCCTGGCCGGCGAAGTCGAAGCCTTCCGGCGCGAGATCCTGCTGTCCAAGGGAAAGGGGCCGACGGTGCGGGGCGATGTGGCCGAAATGCGGTCCCGCGTGCAGGCGGCCAAGCCCTCGCAGGGGGTCTGGGACGCAAAGAACGGGCCCGGCAGGATCATGGACATCGAACTGGCCGCGCAGACCTGCGCGCTCCTGACCGGAAGCCCCGCCCGCAGCGTCGAACGCCAGTTTGCGGCGGGGGCAGGGCCCCTTCTGCCGGAAACGGACGCGCAGGGGCTGCAGGCTGCCTATAGGCTCTTGTGGCGGCTGCACGCGGCCGCGCGGCTTCTGACGGACCGCGAGCTTGACTGGGACGGTATCGGCGAGGGGGGGCGGGCCTTCCTCCTGCGCGAGACCGGACGAAGCGACGGCGCGGCTTTGGCAGAGGCGATCGCCGATGCGGTCCGGACGGCGGAGGCCGCCGTGACGCGGCTGGTGGGTGAGGATCGGAATGGGGAGACGGGCGATGGACCTCAACGTGGCTGACCCGAAGGGTCTGGTGCGGGAAAGCTACCGGATCGAAGGGATCACAGCCGGCGAGTGCCGGTCGATCTTCATGGACTGGGCCCTCTCAGTGCCGCTCTCGATCGACACGCCAGACGCGGTCCGCACGCTGATCGCCCATTACGGGACCGATGCTCCGGGCCATCCGATGACGATGGTTCTGCATGAGGCGCTGACAGCCCCCCCGGCCGCACGGCGGCGGGGCGGACGGCTGGGCCGGGTCCCGAACGCCGGCTGATCCCTGGGGTCAGGCGCGGGGCAGGGCAGCCGCCTCGCGTGCCAGCGTGGTGATGGCAGCCCAGTCGCCCTTGGACATTGCATCCTTCGGGGCCACCCAGCTGCCCCCGACACAAAGGATGTTCTTCAGCCCGAGATAGTCCGGCGCGATCTTCAGGCTGATGCCGCCGGTCGGGCAGAACCTGACCTGCGGGATCGGCGAACCGATCGACTTGAGATAGGCCGCGCCCCCGGCCTGTTCGGCAGGAAAGAACTTCTGGACCGTGTAGCCCTTTTCCAGAAGCGCCATGATCTCGCTGGCGGTCGCGGCGCCGGGCAGAAGCGGCAGACCTTCATCCTCGCAGGCAGCGATCAGCCGGTCGGTGGCACCCGGTGAGACGCCAAACGTCGCCCCGGCGGCCTTGGCGGCCTTCACATCCGCGGGCGTCAGCAGAGTGCCTGCGCCCACAACCCCGCCCGGCACCTCGGACATGGCCCGGATTGCGTCCAGCGCGACCGGCGTGCGCAGCGTAACCTCCAGCGCGGGCAGGCCACCGGCGACCAGCGCTGCGGCCAGGGGCCGGGCATGGGCGAGATCGTCGATCACCAAAACGGGAACGACTGGGGCAAGACGGCAGATTTCAGCTGCTTTGAGAGATTGGGCGGCGGGTGTCATTTCAGGCTCCTTCATGCCCCGGTGGCGGGACGACGGCAAGTTCGGGAGCCTCCGGCGGGGATATTTGGACAAAGATGAAAGGGCGAGGAAGGGCTGGCACCCCCATCTCGGGCCGCATTCGCGGGGGAGACGGGGGGGCCTTTCACCTTTGGCGGTCATCGGCGTCCCCGCCTGTACCGCAAAGACCTTCCTACCCTCGGAATCCTTTCATCTTTGCTAAAATATCCCCGCCGGAGGCAGCGACAGTTCAGCCGGGCACGCGGCCCGGAAAGTCAAACCACAAGCGCGGCTCCGGTATCGGCCGAGCCCACGTTGCGGCGGAAGGCGGCGAAGAGCTCGCGGCCGATTCCGTGTTCATTGCCGGACAGGTCGGCGGTGACCGGCGCGCGGCTGTCGAAATCGGCGGCAAGAACGGTGAGCGTCCCTGCAACCGCGTCAAGCCGGACGATGTCGCCATCGCGCAGCCGGGCGAGGGGCCCTCCGCAGGCCGCCTCCGGCGCGACGTGAATCGCCGCCGGAACCTTGCCGCTGGCGCCCGACATCCGTCCATCGGTCACCAGCGCGACCTTCAGGCCCCGGTCTTGCAGGACCGAGAGCGTCGGGGTCAGTGAATGCAGCTCCGGCATCCCGTTCGCTTGCGGTCCCTGAAAGCGCACCACGACCACGGTGTCCGACGTGAACTCGCCCGCCTTGAAGGCGGCCTTGACGGCGTCCTGGCTGTGGAAGATCCGGGCCGGGGCTTCGATCACATGGCGTTCGGGCGCGACGGCCGAGACCTTGATCACCCCGCGACCCAGGTTTCCGGTCAGCTGTTTCAGACCGCCCGAGGCTGCAAAGGGCTCGCGCGCAGGGCGCAGGATCTTGTCATTCAGGCTGGATTTCGGGCCATCGCGCCAGGCCAGGCGGCCGCTTTCGAGCACCGGCTCCTGGCGATAGGCGACAAGCCCGTCTCCGGCGACCGTCTTGGCGTCTGGATGAAGGAGGCCCGCATCCAGAAGTTCGGCGATCAGGAATTGCAGTCCCCCCGCCGCGTGGAAGTGGTTCACGTCGGCCAGCCCGTTGGGATAGACCTTGGCCATCAGCGGCACCGCCTCCGAGAGATCGGCGAAGTCCTGCAGGTCGAGGATCACCCCGGAAGCGCGGGCCATCGCGGGCATGTGGAGGACCAGGTTCGTCGAGCCACCCGTCGCCATCAGACCGACGATCCCGTTCACATAGGCCCGTTCGTCCAGGATCTCTCCAGCCGGGCGGAAATCGTTGCCAAGGGCGGTGATCGCGGCCGCGCGCTCGACGGCTGCAGTGGTCAGGGCGTCGCGAAGCGGTGTGCCAGGGTTGACGAAGCTTGCGCCCGGCAAGTGCAGGCCCATGACCTCCATCAGCATCTGGTTGGTATTGGCCGTGCCATAGAAGGTGCAGGTGCCCGGACCGTGATAGCTGGCCATCTCTGCCGCCATCAGCTCTTCCCGCGTGGCGCGACCTTCGGCAAAGGCGTTGCGGACCTTCGACTTCTCGTCGTTCGGAATGCCCGAAGGCATCGGCCCGGCCGGAACGAAGACCGCCGGGATATGGCCAAATGTCGCCGCAGCCATGATCAGGCCAGGCACGATCTTGTCGCAGACGCCAAGATAGACCGCCGCGTCAAAGCAGTTGTGGCTGAGGGCCACGCCTGCGGCGAGGGCGATCACATCGCGCGAAAAGAGCGACAGCTCCATTCCGGGTTGCCCTTGTGTCACCCCGTCGCACATGGCCGGCACGCCACCGGCCACCTGGACCGTGACTCCGGCCCGCGCTGCGGCTTCGCGGATCAGGTCCGGATACCGCTCGTAGGGCTGGTGGGCCGAAAGCATGTCATTGTAGGCCGTCACGATCCCGAGGTTCGGGACCTTTGCAGCCACGAGGTCCGGTTTTGCCGCGCCCATGGCCGCATAGGCGTGGGCCTGGTTGCCACAGGAGAGGTGTGCCCGGACCGGACCGTGGGAGACTGCCTTGGCGACACCTTCCAGATAGCGGCCGCGGGTGGATTCCGAGCGAGCGCGAATTCTGTCGGTGACTCGGGCGATTGTGGGATTGAGCGACATCGAGTCCTCTAGTTGTCCATGCGCGCGGAACCTAGCATCTAATGTTAGCGCTAACAATACCCTTTTACCGGACTACTGCAGCCTAAGCGGACACAATGTTCCAGTGTATTCCGCACGGTACCACAGATCGAAACAGTCTTGCCGCAATATCGGCCGAATCGCTCAAACTCTGGCCCTAAAGCCACCACATCAGACGGGGATAAGGGCAACATAACCCATCCCGCCGGAGAAACCGCAATGAAGAAGATGTCGATCCTCGTTCCTGCCGCTGTCGCGACCGCCCTGTTTTCGGCCATGGTTATTGCGGGCCCGCAGCCTGCCAGCATCGACGGCAAGGAATCGGGTATTCCTAACCGTGCCGAAGCCTATTTCCTGGCGATCGCCAGCTGATCCTTCCTGACCGATTTCGTTAGGCCCCGGACTGTACCGGGGTTCGCCTGACGCGAGCTTTCGCTCGCGTTGGGCAAAGCCATTTTGCCGTGCCGAAGCTGCATTGGTAACGCGCTGGCTACATTTCCCCTCCTGAAGTCCGATCCCATCGCATTGCGGCAGCAAAGCGGGCGCCGTTGCGGGAACCACCCCAGACATATCGAGAAGAAGTCGCGAGTCCCTTCCGGCCTCGGCTGAAAGCGGTTATGGGCAGAAGCTGCGCGTATGCCTGAAGGGGACAAGATGTCGGATGTCGAGGGACAGGGGCGGGGACTGCCCGTCGTGCGGCTGAAGCCAAAGGCCGAAGCGCGGGCCATCCGGCACGGGTTTCCCTGGGTCTATGCCGACGAACTGGTCACCGACCGCCGCACACAGTCACTGCCCTCCGGTGCGCTGGCGGTCCTGGAAGACGGCGAACGTCGGCCCCTGGGATTGGTGACCGTGAATGTCCGCAGTAAGATCATCGCGCGCATGCTGGATCGTGATCCTGACGCGGTGATCGATCAGGACTGGTTTGCCGCGCGGATTTCCCGTGCGATGGCCCATCGGTCGCGGATCTATGACAAGCCGTACTATCGGCTGATCCATGCGGAGGCCGATGGGTTGCCCGGTGTGGTGATTGACCGGTTTGGCGATGTCGCCGTGGTCCAGCCCAATGCCGCCTGGGCCGAACTCATGCTCCAGCCTCTTGTCGCAGCCATTGTCGCGGTGACCGGCGTTGCGACGGTCATCAAGAACGGCGCCGGGCGCGCACGCGGGCTGGAAGGTCTGGCCGAGGAGATGGCCGTTGTCCATGGCCCGGCACCTGCGGGCCCGGTCGAGGTGCCAATGAACGGTGCCATCTACGCGGCCGACCTGCTTGGCGGACAGAAGACCGGCCTCTATTTCGACCAGCGCGAGAACCACGCCTTTGCGGCCCGACTGGCAAAGGGTGCCAAAGTGCTGGACGTGTTTTCGCATGTCGGAGGCTTTGCGCTGGCCGCGCTGGCGGGACAGGCGACAAGCGCCTTGGCGGTGGATGCTTCGGCGGCCGCACTGACGCTGGCAGGGCAGGGCGCCGCAGCCTCGGGCTTTGCCAATCGCTTTGCCGCCCGGCAGGGCGATGCGTTCGAGGTGCTTGAAGCCTTGGGCGCCGAGAGCGAGCGGTTCGATCTGGTCATCTGCGACCCGCCTGCCTTTGCTCCGGCCAAGCCTGCACTCGAGGCGGGTCTGCGGGCCTATGAGCGGATCGCAAGGCTGGCCGCGCCGCTGGTTGCGCCGGGCGGATACCTCGTCCTGTGCTCCTGCAGCCACGCCGCCGACCTGCAGTCCTTCCGAAACGCCAGTTCGCGCGGCATCGGGCGGGCCGGACGGCGGGGGCAGATCATCCACACGGGTTTTGCCGGTCCGGATCATCCGGTCCTGCCGCAGTTGGCGGAAAGCTCGTATCTGAAGGCTCTGGCGTTCCGGCTGGACGGGTAAGGTGAGCCGGATCGGCCAACAGACCAAGGCGGTCCTGGACGCCTGCGTGCTTTACCCCACGGTCCTGCGCGAGATCCTGCAGGGTGCGGCCGAAGCGGGCCTCTTTCTTCCGGTCTTTTCCGAACGGATCTTGCGGGAATGGGTGCTGGCGACGGCCAAACTCGGCCCTGCGGCCCCAGTGATCGCCGAAGGCGAGGCGGCCGCGCTGCGGGCCGCCTTCCCGCGCGCACTGGAACGCGAACGTCCGGATATCGAGGCGCGCCTGATCCTGCCCGACCCCAATGACCGGCATGTCCTGGCCACGGCCATCGCCAGCGGGGCCGATGTGATTGTGACCTTCAATGCCCAGGATTTTCCGGGCCATGTCCTGGCTGCGGAAAGGATCACCCGGCGCGACCCGGACGGCTTTCTGTGGGAACTGCAATCGCGCCAACCCGAGACCATGGCCCGGATCCTTGAAACTGTCCGCGCCCGGGCCGAGGCCATTTCGGGCCAGCCGCAGAGCCTCAAGCCGCTGCTGAAACGGGCACGCCTCTACCGTCTGGCTAAGGCGGTGGGTCTCTAGCCTGCAGTCCTCAAGCGAGTAAGTTTGCTGATTGAGTGCTCAGGAGAGGTGCCGCCCGTCCAGCCAGCGCGCCTCGTTCGCCTCGATCGCTGCGATCCGTTCGTCGACCTTGGGATGGCTCAGAAGCCAGGCCGGGATGCCTTCGGCCCGGTTTGCCGTCAGGGCGTCGAGCTTGCGAAACAGCGACTTCTGCGGTGCGGTGCCAATTCCCGCCTTGATCAGCAACGCCGAGGCATAGGCATCCGCTTCGAATTCATCACGTCGGCTCATCCGCGCCATCAGTGCGCTGGAGATGAGGTTGGCGAGCCAGATGCCAATGAAGGGCAGGAACCGGTTCAGAAGCGCCGACAGCATCACGAAGACGGCGTTCTGGCCGGTGAAGTCGATCATCCGGCGGCGCATGTGGCCAAGTGCGACATGGCCCAGTTCATGGGCGATGACCGATGCAAGTTCTTCTGCCGTGACGTCGCCCCGGGCCTTTCGGTTCAGGAAGCCGCGGGTGAGGAAGATCCGTCCGTCGGCCGCTGCAAGGCCGTTCACGGGCTCCACCTCGAACACCCGCACCCGGATTTCGGGCAAGTCCATCGCTTCGGCCATCCGGTCGGCCAGTCGGGTGATCGCGGGGTCCGTCAGCGGCACAGACTTTGCGTCCAGAAGCTTCCGGGTGCGCCATAGCGAAAAGCGCATCATCAGGAAGGCATAGGCAAGGGCCAGAAGAAGCGGGAGGAGGAGCTTGCTCATCCCGCCGATATAGGGGTCTTGTCGGGACAAGCAAAGCCCGGAGCAGTCCGGGGCTGCGCCTCCTACGGGTGCCTGGCCTCATGTCCCGGCGTATGTGCGTGCCGCAGGCTGCCGAAAAGCCAGTACCCCAACGCCAGCACCGCGCCCGCACCACCGACCATGCCCAGGGCCGATCCGATCATGTCGCTGGCGGCCTCGACATTTCCGGCAAAGCCATAGCCGGTGCCAACGTAAAGCCCGGCCCAGACCGCTTCGCCCGCCACACCGGGAACAGTGAAGTGTAGCCAGGCATAACCGGTGCTGCCTGCGATCAGGTTGACCCAGGGGCCAAGCGGGCTTGCCAGCCAGCGCGACAGGAAGACGGAAATCACGCCACGGCGCTGCATCATGGCATCGGCACGAGCCAGCAGACGGTCACGCGCCGGGTCCTTGCGAAGCCGTGCCAGGAACGGGCCGCCAAGACGCCGCCCGGCCCAATAGCCCAGCTGATCGCCGGCAATGCCCCCGGCGGCAGCGGCCAGGAAGACCTGCCAAAGGACCAGATCACCCGCTGCGGCAAAGCCCCCCGCGGTCAGCATCAGGATCGACGCCGGCAAGGGCAGCGCAAGGCAGGACAGGAACGTGGTCGCCGCCAGCAGCCAAAGCCCGTATTGCGGCACCAGCGCCAGAAACCAGGCCGTCATTCCGTCGGTTCCTGACCGGCTTCCTCGCGCGCCCGCAAGGTTTCAATGGCCGCCTCGACCTCTGCGATGACGGTTTCCACCGGCACGCCCCGATCCCGGGCAATTTCGGACAGCGGTTGCGGGCGCCCCTTTACCTCGGGCAAGGGCAGGCCGGCCACTTCATCCAGCGCGCGCGGTTCCAGTCCCCAGGAGCGGGCGACATAACCCACCGTCATCCAGGGGCGAACCGGTTCTTCCTGATGCGTGGCCCAGTAAACGGTGTAGAACGTGAACCGCGCGGCAAAGAACAGCGTGGCCGCGCAGGCGATGACGAAGGCTGTCGTCAGCCAGGGCCGCTGTCGCCAGGCATCCTTCAGGCGCCGTATCATCGCATCTCCCTTATGCCGCGCGCGAGACCGTCCAGGGTCATCGGCACCATGCGTCCTTCAAAGATATCAAGGATCAAGCCGGTCGAGCGGCTGTACCCCCAGTCCCGTTCGGCCACCGGGTTGATCCAGAGATGGAACGGCCACTGCTCGCGGATCCGTCGCAGCCAGACTTCCCCCGCCTCACGGTTCCAGTGTTCGTTCGCCCCGCCGGGATGGGTAATCTCATAGGGGCTCATTGCCGCGTCGCCCACGACGAT
>JAEULQ010000097.1 GCA_016792685.1 Tabrizicola sp.
CCAGCTCTGCATCGTCAGTGACCAGAAATCCCCCCTCGCCCGAGTTCATGTGCTTGTAGGTCTGGGTCGAATAGCAGCCCATCGCCCCATGCCGCCCCGACGGCACGCCCTTCCACTTCGCCCCCATCGTATGGGCGCAATCCTCGATGACCATAAGCCCCAGCCGCCCGGCCAAAGCCATCAGCGCCTCCATGTCGCCGACATGGCCGCGCATGTGGGACAGAAGCAGCACCCGCGCCCCGGTCGCCAGGGCCTGCGCTTCCAGATGCCCAAGGTCGATGGTCAGGTCTTCCGTCACCTCGACAAAGACCGGCTTCGCCCCCAGCGAGGCAATCGCGCCGGGCACCGGCGCCAAAGTGAAGGCATTCGACAGAACCGGCTCTCCGGCCTTGACCTGCGCCGCCCGCAGCGCACAGGCCATCGCCGCCCCCCCGGAAGCCAGCGCCAGGCAGTACCGGGCGCCGGTATAGGCCGCGAATTCCTCCTCCAGAAGCGCTGTCTCGGCGATCTCTCCAGCGATGGTGTTATACCGATGCAGCCGCCCGTGCCGCAGCACCGCCATCGCCGCATCGATCCCCGCCTCGGGGATCGGCTCCTGCTGGGTGAAACTGCCGGAAAACCTCTCGCCGGACCGCACGCTCATGCCTTTTCGGACCTCTTCAGCATCAGGAACAGCACCGTCGTCACCATCACGCACCCCGCCGCGACCCAGAAGGCCACGTCGGTCGACCGCCAGACCCGGTCCTCGGCCCAGAAATGCCCGAAGATGAAGGCAAAGAACACGGTCCCGAACAACATCGCGACATTGGTCACCGCCGAAATTCCGCCCTGCAGCTCACCCTGCGCATCCTCGGGCACCCGTTTGGTCAGGATCGCGGTCATCAGCGGATGCACGAAACCCTCCGGCCCGTGCAGGATCATCAGCGCGATCACACCGACCAGCGAGCCCACGAACCCATAGCCCAGCAGCACCAGCGTCGCGCAAGTAAGCCCGAAGAGCGCCACCTGCCATTCGCCGAACCGCTTGGACAGGGGCCCGGTCAGGAACCCCTGAAAGCCCCCTGCGATCAGGCCGAAGACCGCCAAGGTCGCGCCCACCATCGCTTCGGTCCAGCCGAACTTGGCAATCCCCCAGAAGGTCCAGATCGCCGGATAGACCGAGGTCGAGAAGAAGAAGAGCCCCATCACCAGCACCATCGGCAGAACCCCCGGGTAGGTCGCAAAGACCCGGAAGGCGCCGAAGGGATTGGCCCGCCACAGCTCGAACTTGCGGCGGTTCTCGGCGGTCAGCGACTCGGGCAGGACGAACCAGCCATAGACGAGGTTCAAAAGCGAAATCCCCGCCGCCACCCAGAACGGCACCCGGGCCCCGAATTCTCCCAGAAGTCCGCCAATGGCCGGCCCGATGACAAAGCCCACGCCAAAGGCCGCGCCCATCATGCCAAAGGCCTTGGCCCGGTCTTCGGGTGCGGTCACATCGGCGATATAGGCCGAGGCGATGATCCAGCTTGACCCGCAGATGCCCGCGATGATCCGCCCGACGAACAGCCATTCCAGCGTCGGCGCCAGCGCCATCAGGATGAAGTCGAGCCCCAGCCCAAGGATCGCGAGAAGAAGCAGCGGCCGCCGCCCGAAGCGGTCGGCCAGATTGCCCATCAGCGGCGCAAAGACGAACTGCGCCAGACTGAAAGCCGCAAACATCCAGCCACCGATCACCGCTGCCCGGTCGATCGTGACATGGCCCACATCCTCGATCAGCTTGGGCAGGACGGGCATGATCAGCCCGAAGCCCACCATGTCCAGAAACACGGTGATCAGGACGAAAGTCACCGCATGGCGGCTGACCGGAACGGGAATATCTGCGGACTGGCTCATGCCCGCGACCCTAGGCAGAGGCCTCGGAACTGTCAAACAGGCCACCCGACCTGTCCTTGGGCCGGGGGCGCTTCAAACCCAGCGCAACGCCGCCAGCAGCGGCAGGTGGTCCGAGGCCTGCGGGCCCTTTTCCCTTTGCCAGGCAATCGGTTGCAGGTCCAGATCATGGCTGTGTGCCATGCGGTCCAGCGCCAGACGCGGCAGGCGTGAGGGATAGGTCGGAACCGCCTCCATCAGCCGGAAGCTGCGCACAAGACGCCCCAGTCCTACCCGCCCCGAATATTCGTTGAAATCGCCCATAACCAGGGTGGGGCGCGGCGGATGGCGCAGAACCGCGTCGCGGATCGCATCCAGCTGTTTGCGCCGCGATCCTCGCCAAAGCCCCAGATGCACCGCCACCACCCGCAGCGCGACCGGCCCGTCCAGATCGGCAATCACCGCGCCGCGCGGCTCGATTCCGGGCAGGTCCAGCCGCTCAAGCCCGACCAGATGGAACCCCGGGCGCACCAAAAGTGCATTGCCGTGCCAGCCAAGGCTTGCCGCATTGCGCCCGATCGCCATGGGCACAAGGCCGGTGCGCTCGGCAATCGCCTCGCGTGGCAATGCCGAAGGCCGCAAACCCAGCCGGAAGTCGGCTTCCTGCAAAGCCACGATATCGGCCCCCAGCGCCGCAATCCCCGCCAGGACCCGCCCCGCGTCACGGCGCATGTCCGTCCCAAGACCCGCCCGGATATTCCAGGTGGCGATGCGCAGCTCCGGCTTTGATTCCCGCTCCATCCCCCCAATATAGGGATCAGCCCCGCAAGCCGGAACGCCCATGCCCACGCCCTCGGTCCTCGTCCTCACCGCGATCCGCCTGCTCCTCGCCTTCGAGTCGGCTTTCGGCCTCCTGCGCGGAAACTGGCCCGCAGCCTTTGTGGCCGGCTCCGCCCTGGCCCTGACCTTCCTGCCCCAGATCATCGCCGGGCGCGTCCAGCTGCGACTTCCGAACAGCTTCCTTGCGGCCATCGCCGCCTTTGTCCTGGCTTCGATCTACCTTGGCGAGATGCACGACTTCTACACCCGTTTCTGGTGGTGGGACCTTGTGCTGCACGCCGGCTCCGGCATGGGGTTCGGCATCCTCGGCTTCCTGCTCATCTTCATGCTCTTTCGCGGCGACCGCTATGCCGCGCCGCCCTGGGCGCTTGGGCTGCTCAGCTTCTGCACCGCCATGACCGTCGGCGCTTTGTGGGAGATCTTCGAGTATGTCATGGACCAGACCTTCGGCTTCAACATGCAGAAATCCGGCCTCGACGACACGATGGGCGACCTGATCGTCGACGCGATCGGCGCTGCTCTGGCGGGTCTGGCCGGCGCGGCCTACATGACCGGCCGCACTGGCGGCTTCGGCTCGGCATTTGATGCCTTCATCCACGCCAACCGCACGCGTTTTCGCAAGCTGATCCCCCACCGGAAACCCCGCGGGCGGTCCTGACATCGCCACTCATCGGCCAGGAAAATATTAACGGATCCTGAACGACCACGCCGAAGCCATTGATTTTCCACGATTCGAATGACTGTCCACGCTGGTCAGCCCTCAGCGAAGAAGCCGTCCCGCCAAGCCCGGCAGATCCTCGAACCTGTCAAGCAGAGCCGTCGGCCGGAACCGCTCCACCCCCGCCCCTTCCGGCCCGAAGGTCACCAGCGCGACCGGCACCCCCGCCGCCACCCCGGTCTTCGCATCCGTCTCGGTATCGCCGACCAGCATCGACCGCCCGACCACGCCCCCGGCCCTTTCGACCGCCGCCCGGTAGGGTACCGGATCGGGCTTCCGGACCGGAAAGGTATCCGCCCCGACCAGCGCCCCGAACGCCTCCCGCACCCCCAGTTGCCGCAGCAGTTCCTCCGCCAACCCCTCCGGCTTGTTCGTGCAGATCGAGACCGCAAAGCCCTGCCCCCGCAGCCCCTCCACCGCCTCCATCGCGCCGGGATAAAGCCGGGTATGGACCGCGATCCCCTGCCGGTAGGCCTCCAGAAGCAACGGATAGGCCGAATCCACATCAGCCTCCGACCAGTCCATCCGCAGCCGCGAGAACCCCAGCCGCAACATCGCGCGGCCGCCGTGAAACGCCGTAAAAGCATCCCCCGGCCCCAGCACCGGCCGGGGCAGCGAAGCATTGGCCGCCGCCAGCAGATCTGCCGAGGTATCGGCCAAAGTCCCGTCCAGATCGAAAACCACGCAACGCATGTCTGGCAATCCTGTAACGTGGCGTGAGGCCCTGCCCCCTTGCCACCCCGCCCACGGGGGGTAAAACGGGCGCAACAATAAAGAAAGGGGCAGAATGCAGGTTTCAGTCATCGTTCTGGCGGCAGGTCAGGGCACGCGGATGAACTCCGACCTGCCCAAGGTCCTGCATCACGTGGCCGCAGCGCCCCTTCTCCACCACGCGCTTGCCACCGCCCATCAGCTCGAACCCTCCCGCATCGTCGTCGTCACCGGCCATGGCGGCGAGGCGGTCGCGGCCTCCGCCACCGCATTTTCCGAAGCTGTCGAGACCGTCGTCCAGGACCCTCAGCTCGGCACTGCCCATGCCGTGGCCCAGGCCGCGCCCCTCCTTTCCCAGGCCGAAGGCGAGGCCATCGTCCTTTACGCCGACACCCCCCTCATCCGCGAGGAAACCCTCCACGCGATGCTTGAGGCCCGCGCCCGTCACGCCGTCGTCGTCCTCGGCTTTCACGCAAAAGACCCCGGCCGCTATGGCCGCCTGATCGCCCGGGGCGAGAACCTCGACCGGATCACCGAATGGAAGGACGCCTCGCCCGAAGAGCGCGCCATCGCGCTGTGCAACTCCGGCGTCGTCTGCGCCGAGGCGAAGACGCTCTTCTCGCTCATCGCCGAGGTGAAGAACGACAACGCGGCGGGCGAATACTACCTGACCGACATCGTCGCCCTCGCCCGGTCGCGCGGCCTTTCCGCCGGCGTCGTCCTCTGCCCCGAGGCCGAAACCCTGGGCGTCAACACAAGGACCCAGCTGGCCGAGGCCGAAGCCGCCTTCCAGGTCCGCGCCCGCGCGGAAGCGCTGGAGAACGGCGTCACCCTGACCGCCCCCGAAACCGTGTTCTTCGCGCTCGACACCTATATTGGCCGCGACGCGATCATCGGCCCGAACGTCCTATTCGGCCCCGGCGTCACGGTGGAATCCGGCGCCGAAATCAAGGGCTTCTGCCATCTCGAAGGCTGCCACATCAGCCGCGGCGCGACGGTCGGCCCCTTCGCAAGGCTCCGCCCCGGCGCGGAACTGGCGGAAGACGTCCATGTCGGCAACTTCGTGGAAATCAAGAACGCCATCCTGGATGAGGGCGTGAAAGTCGGCCACCTGACCTATATCGGCGATGCCGATATCGGCGAGCACACCAACATTGGCGCGGGCACGGTGACCTGCAATTACGACGGGGTGATGAAGCACCGCACGAAAATCGGCAAACGCGCCTTCATCGGCTCGGACACGATGCTCGTCGCACCCGTGACCGTGGGCGACGGGGCACTTACCGCCAGCGGCTCGGTCATCACCGAGGACGTGCCCGCCGAGGCCGTCGCCATCGGCCGCGCGCGGCAGATCACCAAACCGGGCCTCGCGACCCGGATGTTCGAAAAGTTAAAGGCCATAAAGGCCGCCAAGGCAAAAGGGCAGTAGAAATGTGCGGTATTGTAGGGGTCCTGGGAAACCATGAAGTCGCCCCGCTTCTGGTCGAGGCCCTGAAACGGCTGGAGTATCGCGGCTATGACAGCGCCGGGATCGCCACCGTGAACCACGGCAAGCTCGACCGCCGTCGTGCGGTGGGCAAGCTTGTCAACCTCTCCGACCTTCTGGTCCACGAGCCCCTCGCCGGAAAGTCGGGGATCGGCCACACCCGCTGGGCCACCCATGGCGCTGCGACCGTCACCAACGCCCATCCCCACCGCGCGGGCGGCGTTGCCGTCGTCCACAACGGCATCATCGAGAACTTCCGCGAGCTTCGCGCCGAACTGGCCGCCGAGGGCTACACCCCGGAATCCGAAACCGACACCGAAACCGTGGTCCTCCTCACCCGCCGCGCGATGGACAAGGGGGCAACGCCCGTCGAGGCCGCGCAGGAAACCCTCTCCCGCCTCCACGGCGCCTTCGCGCTTTGCTTCCTCTTCGACGGTCAGGACGACCTGATGATCGCCGCCCGCAAGGGCTCGCCCCTGGCCATCGGATGGGGCGAGGGCGAGATGTTCGTGGGCTCCGACGCCATCGCCCTTGCGCCGATGACCGACCGGATCACCTATCTCGACGAAGGCGACTGGGCCGTTGTCACCCGTGCTGGGGCAGAGATCTTCGACGCCCAGAACCGCCGCGCCAACCGGCCGGAAACCCGGATCCATCTCGACGCGACCCGGATCGAAAAGGCCGGCTACAAGCATTTCATGGCCAAGGAAATCGCCGAGCAACCGGTGGTCATCGCCGATTCTCTGCGGCACTACACCTCGTCCAAGGGCACGCTGGAACTGCCGAAAGCGCTTGATTTTAAAGGCATAAGCCGGGTGACCCTGGTCGCCTGCGGCACGGCCTCCTATGCCTGCCATGTCGCGAAATACTGGTTCGAGCAGATCGCGGGCCTGCCCGCCGACATCGATATCGCCTCCGAATTCCGCTACCGCGACCCGGTGCTTTCGCCCGCCTCGATGGCGATCTTCGTCAGCCAGTCGGGCGAAACCGCCGATACGCTGGCCGCGCTCCGCCACGTCGCCGACAAGGTCGCCAAGGTCGTCGCGGTGGTCAACGTGCCCACCTCCTCGATCGCCCGCGAGGCAGACCTTGCCCTACCGATCCATGCCGGGGTCGAGGTCGGCGTGGCCTCGACCAAGGCCTTCACCTGCCAGCTCACCACGCTGGCCCTCATGGCGCTGAAAGCCGCCCAGGACCGGGGCCGGATCAGCGCCACGGACCTCAAGGCCCGCCTGGAAACCCTGCGCGCGCTCCCGGGCCTGATGAACGCAGCGCTGGCGCTTTCCGATCCGATCGCAAAGATCGCCGAGGATCTCGCCCGCGCGCAGGACGTCCTTTTCCTCGGCCGCGGCCCCATGTACCCGCTGGCGCTGGAAGGCGCACTGAAACTGAAGGAAATCAGCTACATCCATGCCGAAGGTTACGCATCGGGTGAACTGAAGCACGGCCCCATCGCGCTCATCGACGCCGAAGTCCCGGTCATCGTCCTTGCCCCCAAGGACGCGCTTTTCGACAAGACCGTCTCCAACATGCAAGAGGTCATGGCCCGCCACGGCAAGGTCCTCCTCCTTTCCGACGCCGCCGGCATCGAGGCCGCGGGCCAGGGCACCTGGAAGACCCTGACGCTGCCGACGGTCGAGCCGCTCTGGGCCCCGATCCTTTACGCGGTCCCGGCCCAGCTTCTGGCCTACCACACCGCGATCGCCAAAGGCACCGATGTCGACCAGCCGCGAAACCTTGCGAAATCGGTGACGGTCGAATAGCCCAATCCTTCAACCTTATCTAAAATTCGCCTTCATCTTTGCCGAAATATCCCACGGGGGTCCGGGGGTGTGAAACCCCCGGCTCCGCCCTCTCAACCGGAACCGACCTTGGACATCCTCGCCGCACCCCTGGCCGAACTTCAGGCACTGGCCAATCCGCAGAAGGCCGCCGAGGTCGCCGCCTATCACAAGGCTGACCGGCCCTATCTTGGGATTTCAGTCCCCGATATCGAAGAACTGACCGACCGCTGGCGCGCGGAACTGAGCCTCGATGACAGGATCGCGCTGGCCGCCGCGCTTTGGCAGACGAACATCCACGAGGCCCGCGTCGCGGCGGCGAAACTGCTGACCCAGGCCCGCATCCGCCCCGACCAGGCAGCGTGGGAGCTGATCGTCTCCTGGGTGCCCGACTTCGACGCCTGGGCGATTGCCGATCACGCAAGCATCGCCGGGCAAAAGCGGCTGGTGGCCGACCCGTCACGGATCGACACGGTCGAGACCTGGGTGACGTCGCCCCACATGTGGACCCGCCGCGCCGCACTAGTGATGACCCTGCCCTGGACGAAGCAGAATTTCCCGAAACCGCAAGACCTTGCGATCCGCGCCCGCGTGCTGGGCTGGTGTGCCACGCTCGCAGATGACCGCGACTGGTTCATCCAGAAGGCCATCGCCTGGTGGCTGCGCGACTTGTCGAAACACGACGCGCAGGCCACAAGGGCCTTTCTCGACCAGCACGGCGCCCGGCTGAAACCCTTCGCCCGGAAGGAAGCCGCGCGCCATCTGGGCGGGTGAGCCGCGCTCAGGCCAGCCGGTGCCGCTTCCAGCCGATCCGGTCGAACAGCGGCGCGTAGCACCCGGCCAAAGCGACGATCGCCGCCCCGTCGGTCCGGCCCGAAGGCTCCCAGGCCTTGGTCGCTATTCCCAGAATCCGCGGCGCGATCATGCCTTCGGCTTGGGAATCCTCCGTCGTGAACTCGCCCCAGAAACAGGCCTCGACCCCGGCGATGCGCGGTTCGATATCCTCGGCCCCTTTCGGCACCGGGTCCCAGTCCACCGTCTTCGCCAAGGGCACGAAACCGGCCCAGGCCGCGCCCCAGTCGTCCGGGTCGTCGCTGTGGGCCAGATCGAAATAGGCGTTCTGCGCCGGACACATGACCACGTCATGCCCCCGCCTTGCGGCCTCCACCCCCGGCCCCTGGCCGGTCCAGCTGAAAAGAAGCGCGCCGTTGCCGATGCCCCCCTGCACGCCCTTGGCCGCCTCTTCCCAGGCCGCCACCCTGATCCCCTTGGCGGCCAGCCCCGCCGCAAGCCGCGCCAGCATCCAGCCCTGCACATCGTCCGAATTGGCCAGCCCCTCGCGCCCCTTCAGCGCGGCAACAGCAGGAGAGCCATCCCAGGCCCCGTGTGGCGCCTCATCGGCCCCCAGATGCAGCATGCCGAACGGAAAGAGACCTGCCACCTCCTCGGTCAGGGGCTGCAGCACCTCCCAGGTCGCGGGCATCGCGGGGTTGACGATATTGTCGATGTAACCCTGGACCGAGGCCTCCTCGCCATTGTCCCCGGGGTCGCGCAGGCCCGGGATGGCCTTGATCATCCCGTGGCTGTGGGCGGGCACCTCGATCTCGGGCAGCACTTCGATCTGCAACGCCGCGGCCCGTGCCAGCACCTTTGCGACATCGGCCTTGGAATAACTGCCCCCTGCGCGGATGCCGCCGCCGAAGACGCCCGGCACCAGTTCGCCCTCGCCCCGGAAGGCAGTGCGCTGCCAAAGGAGCGGCTGGCAGGCGACCTCCAGCCGGAAAGCTTCGTCATCGGCGAAATGCCAGTGGAAGCGGTTCAGCTTCACCAGCGCCATCAGATCCAGAAGCCGCAGGATGAAGTCGACGCCAAAGAAATGCCGCGCGCAGTCAAGATGCTGGCCGCGCCAGCCGAAACGCGGGCTGTCGGTGATCACTCCGCAGGGCAGCTTGCCGTCGCAGGTCTCGCGCAGGGTCAGCAGCGTGATAGCTGCATAGTGCAGGCCCGCTGCCCCCCCGACCGCTACCGAAAGCCCCCCGGGCGCAATGGTCAGCCGGTAGGCTTCCGGCCCAAGGCTTGCGTCTTCCGTCACGGTCAGCGCAGTCCCGCCCGGGGCAACGAAAGGTGCCAGCCCCAGGCGCCCGGCCAGCTCCGCGGCGCTTTCCACCCCGGGGGTCGGCGCAAGCGCGGCAAAGTCCAGCGTCCCGGCCGAGGCCGCCCAGCCCGTCGGCTGCGGCACCAGCGGCAACCGCCCCGGCTCCAGGGGCCGGCGTGCCGGCCCCTCGCCGTCGCGCAGGCCCAGGTCGGTCGCGGGCGGCAGCGGGAGGCAGTCCTTTCCCACCCGCAGATAGGCCCCCATCGGCAACCAGGCCCGGTTGCGCGGCTTATGCCGTTCGATCACATGGACCAGAACCAGCTCATGCACCGCGCCTGCCGAAAGGTCGGGCAGCGCTATTTCGCCATAGCCCGCCACTGACCGCACCATCGTGCCGCCCGAAACCACCCGCCAGGGCGCCATCAGCGAAAAGCACAACACGGGCGCAGTCAGCGGGCGATCCGTGCCAAGCTCGCAGCGGATCTGATGCCCGTCGATGCGGGCGCGAAAGGTCATGGTCATGGGGAATCGAGCCTCAGTTCGGCGATGAAGTCATAGATGTCACTGCGGTAAAGCCCGCGGGTGAATTCGATCGGGCGGCCCGAGGGCACATAGGCGGTCCGGTCGATCCGGAGGACCGCCGCACCTTCGGCCAGCATCAGGTGCCGTGCGTCGAGCCCGGTAAGGTTGACCGCCGTGATCCGCTGCACCGCCCGCGTCGGCGCCGTGCCAAGCGACCGCAGCACATCGTAAAGCGAGGTCTCGACCGCTTCGGGGTCGGGCAGGATGTCGGTGGGCAGCGACGACCATTCGATGGCCAGGGGCGTATCATCGGCAAAGCGCAGACGTTCGACCCGCGCCACGCGCTCGCCGGCCGAAAGGCCCAGCGCCATCATCTCGTCCGGCGTGGGCAGGAAAAGGCCCCGGCGCAGGATGCGGCTGGACGAGGTCTTTCCGCGCTGGCGCATGTATTCGGTGAACGACAGCAGGGCCGAGAGCGAATGCTCCATCTTCGGCCGGGCCGCCTGGACAAACGTCCCCGCGCCGCGCCTTTGGTCCAGGACGCCATCGGCCACCAACTGGCTCACCGCCTTGCGGACCGTCACCCGGCTGACATCGGCAATCAGCGCCAGCTCCCGTTCCGGCGGCAACTGGGTTTCCGGGGGCAGTTCCCCCGCTGCGATTGCTGCCGCAAGATGCCGGTAAAGCTGTTCATACCGCGGACCGCGTGCGGCCCGATACCAGGCTTCAGGGCGGTAGAGCGCGTGTTCGTCTTCCATCCTGGGCCCCCAAAAATTGGTATCATTCGGACGAAACCAAATACATCCGCGCCAGCAAGATGGCCCGAGAATCTGCCCGAAAACAAGGGAAATCCGCAGGTGGTACGGTTTTTCTGCAGAGTTGGTATTATAATGGTAGCAATGCCGACGTTTTTTGGTATGGTCAGCCCCACAAGACGATTCGCCTGGCAACCGCTGCCCCGGTTGCACAGCTTACGCCACGGGAGGGGGAAGACGCATGGCCCTGGTCGCCGAGACCGCCGCACCGGAACGGATGCAGCGCCGCGAACTCTCAGATCGGGCCTTTGCCTGGCTCCTGATCTCGCCTGCCGTGCTTTTCATCGCGGTCATCGTGGTCTGGCCGCTGATCGAGACGATCCGCCTTTCCTTCACCGATGCCACGCTTGGCGGCGAGAACTGGGTTGGTCTGCAGAATTATGCGGCGCTCTTTGCCGACCCCAAGTTCTGGCAGATCGTCGGCCGCACCTTCTACTGGATGGTCCTGGCGGTCTCGCTGAAGCTGATCGTCGGCCTGATCGGCGCCACGCTCCTGAACGCCGCGGTGCCAGGCAAGGCGCTCTTCCGGGTTCTCGTCATGCCGCCCTGGGTGATCCCGATCGCCATCGGCGTCATCGGCTGGAAGTGGATGTACAACGGCTATTTCGGCCTGATCTCGGGCCTCCTGCAGGAATTCGGCCTGGTGCAGGACCGCGTCGCGCTCTTGGCCACCAAGACCTCGGCCTTCTACTCGGCCATTGTCACCGACGTCTGGGTCGGCACGCCCATGGTCACGCTCTTCTTCCTGGCCGCCATGCAGGGCGTCAGCCGCGACCTTTACGAGGCCGCCTGGGTTGATGGCGCCAGCCGCTGGTATCGTTTCCGTCGCATCACCATTCCCCAAATCATGCCGGTGATTGTTTCCATGGCGCTGCTCTCGGCGATCTGGACCTTCAACAGCTTCGAGATCATCTGGATCCTCACCGAAGGTGGGCCGCGCGGGGCGACGACCACCCTGATCATCGACACCTACAAGGTCGCGATCTCCTCGCAGCGCTTTGGCGAGGGTGCGGCGCGGGCCGTCGTGATCGTGGTGCTGCTGGCCACCTTCTCGCTCTTCTACCTGTGGTTCCTGAACCGCGTGAACCGGCATTACGGAGCAAAATGATGCAGATCGAAAAGCTCTCGCTCCTGCAGAAGATCGGCGTCTACATCGCCACGTTCTTCTTCCTGCTCTTCGTCCTGATGCCCTTCATCGAGATGATCCGCGTCTCGCTGCGGCCCATGAGCCACCTGATGACCGCCGATTTCACCTGGTGGTCCGAGGATTTCAGCCTGCAGGCCTATCGCGACATGTGGGTGACGGTCCCGCTTCTGGGCCGCTACATCTTCAACTCGATCTTCATCGCCACATCTGTGACCGCGCTGACCATGGTCGTGGTGGTCCCGGCCGCCTATGCCTATGCCCGGCTCGAGTTTCCGTTCAAGACGCTCTCGCTTGGCGGGTTCCTGGCGGTCAACATGTTCACCGGGGCCGTGCTTCTGATCCCGCTCTACCGCGTCCTGCGCACGCTTTCGATGCTGAACACCTATTGGGCGATCATCATCCCCGGCGTGGCCTTCCTGATCCCGACCGGCATCTGGCTTCTCCGCTCGTATCTCGAGAAGATCCCGCGCGAGCTTGAGGAGGCGGCCTTCGTCGACGGAGCCTCGCGCCTTTACACGCTGCGCCGCGTGGTGATCCCGCTGGCCGTTCCCGGCCTGATCGTGGTCGGCACCGCGGTCTTCATCGGCGCCTATGCCCAGCAGTTCCTCTTTGCCATCACCTTCAACAATGTCCGAGAGATCCAGCCCCTTCCGGCCGGTCTTTACGAGTTTATCGGCTACCAGGACGTGACCTGGAACGAGATGATGGCCGCTGCCCTGACCGGTATCACCCCGGTGATGCTCGTCTTCCTGTTCCTGCAAAAGTATCTCGTCGCCGGACTGACGGCCGGCGCCGTGAAAGAGTGACCAACCACGAAGTCCAACCAAGGGAGACTACGAATGACCCACCTCAAGACCCTGACGGTCGCCGCTGGCCTGATGGCTGGCACGGCCCTTTCGGCCCAGGCGCAAGAGCTGCACTTCATCATGTGCGGCGGCGAAGTGCGCCCGGCCGACCAGGCTGTGATCGACAAGTTCCAGGCCGACAACGCCGGCGTCACCGTTAAGATGGAAGCGGTGGAATGGGGCACCTGCCAGGACAAGTCGATGCAGCTTGCCGCCGCCGGCGACCCGCCGGACGTGGCCTACATGGGCTCGCGCACCCTGCGCCAGCTTGCCAACAATGACCTGATCGTCCCCGTCACCTTCACGCCCGAGGAAGAGGCCGCCTACCAGCCCGGCGTTCTGAAGACCGTGACCAACGGCGGCCAGTACTGGGGCATCCCGCATGCCTTCTCGACCAAGGCGCTCTACATCAACTGCGCCGTGGTCGAAGCCGCGGGGGCTGAATGCAAGGCGCCGGCCACCTGGCCGGAACTGATCGCGCTGGCGAAGACCGTGACCGACAACACCGATGCCGCAGGCATCGGCATTGCCGGCAAGGATTTCGACAACACGATGCACATGTTCCTCGACTTCCTCTATTCGAACGGCGGCAAGGTCTACAACGACGACGGCACCCCGGCGCTCGACAGCCAGCAGACCCGCGAGACCCTGCAGCTTTACGCAGACCTACTGCCCTACATGCAGTCCGGCCCGACCGAATGGGAACGTGACCAGATGAAGGACCTCTTCAACGACGGGCAGATCGCCATGTACGTCTCGGGTCCCTGGGGCGAAGGCCAGCACAAGGAAAAGGTCCCGACCCAGATCGTCGCCCCCGTCCCGGCTGGCCCCTCGGGTCCCTCGGGCACGATCCTGATCACCGACTCGCTCGCTGTCTTCAAGGGCACCGGGAACGAGGAACTGGCGATCAAGCTGGCCAAGGCGCTGACGTCCGGTGAAGCCCAGTACGACCTCGACTCGACCTGGGGCCTGACGCCCATCCTGCAGTACGAAAAGATCGGCATCGCAGACCCCTACTACACCAAGGGCAACTGGCCGATCTTCGTGGCCGGCATCTCGACCGGCGGCCCCGAGCCGATGGTCGAGGACTTCAAGGCCCTGCAGGCCGTCTTCACCAATATGATCCAGGGGATCATGCTCGGCGAAGGCTCGGTTGACGAACTGGTGACGCAAGCCGGCGTCGAACTCGCAGCGGTCCGCTGATCGCCTGAACAGCCCGGGGGCGCGGTTCCGCGCCGCGCCCCCTTTCCTTCCGCCCTTCCTGACCCAAGGACGCGCCCATGGCCACGCTTGACCTTCAGAACCTGACGAAATCCTTCGGCTCGGCCCAGGTGCTGACCGGGATCGACCTCGCCATCCGCGACAAGGAATTCGTGGTCTTCGTTGGCCCCTCGGGCTGTGGCAAATCCACGCTCCTGCGCATCATCGCCGGGCTTGAGGGTGCCACCACCGGCCAGATCCTGATCGACGGCGTCGACGTCTCGGATGCCGCACCGGTTGACCGCGGGATCTCGATGGTCTTCCAGTCCTACGCGCTCTATCCCCATCTTTCGGTCTACGAAAACATCGCCTTCCCGCTGCGCGTCGCCCGTCTCCCCGAGGCCGAGGTCAAGCAGAAGGTCGGCCGCGCCGCCGAGATCCTGCAGCTCACCGAAAAGCTGCCCTTGAAGCCCGGCCAGCTCTCTGGTGGCCAGCGCCAGCGCGTGGCCATCGGTCGCTCGATTGTCCGCAACCCCAAGGTCTTTCTTTTCGACGAGCCGCTCTCGAACCTTGACGCTGCCCTTCGCGGTGAAATGCGGGTCGAGCTTTCCGCCCTCCAGCGCGACCTTGACGCCACCATGGTCTACGTCACCCACGACCAGGTCGAGGCGATGACAATGGCCCACCGCATCGTGGTGCTGAACAAGGGCCGGATCGAGCAATTCGGCACGCCCATGGAACTTTATCACCACCCGGCGACCCGCTTCGTGGCCACCTTCATCGGCCAGCCGAACATGAACCTCTTGCCCGCCTCGGTGATCGGCACCGGCGCCGATGGCCTGACCGTCGAATTCCACGGCGGCACCCGGATGACCATTCCGGTCGACAGCGCCGGAGCCAAGACGGGCGACCGCGTCGAAGTGGGTCTTCGTCCGGAAAACCTGAAACTCGGCCAGGGCGTCTCGATGCGCCTGCGGGTCCTCGAACGCCTCGGCGGCACCGCCATCGCCTATGGCCAGATGGCCGACGGGCTCAAGATCTGCGCAGCCCTGCCTGGCGACACGACCGTGCACGAGGGCGAGGATGTGGGTCTCACCTTTGCGCCCGCCGACGCCCATGTCTTTGACGCGACTGGCCGCGTGATGCGGCGCCGGCAGGCCCCCGCGCTCGCCGCCTGAAGGAAGGAGAATACCATGCGGATTGTCACCTCAGGCATCGGCCTGCGGGCCGGTCACGTCTTGACCACGCTCAAGGCCGAGATGCCCGAAGCCGAAATCGTGGGCTACTACGACCCCCAGCCCACCCATCTGGATATGATCGGGACCGACACGCCGCGCTATCCCTCGGTCGAGGCGATGCTCTCCGATGCAAAGCCCGACCTCTACTGCGTCTTCTCGCCGAACGTCTTTCACCTCGACCAGATCCGCCTGGGGCTGGAAGCAGGCGTGCAGGTCTTCACCGAAAAGCCGGTCGTCGTGTCGATCGAGGAGACCCTCGAACTCGCCCGCCTGCTGGCAAAGCACGGCGGCGTCAACCGCGCCATGGTCGGCCTCGTCCTGCGCTATTCGCAACACATGGTCGACCTCCGCGCGGCCATGGCGCAGGGCTGGCTCGGCGAAATCACCAGCCTCGAGGCCAACGAACACATCGGCCCCTACCACGGCGCCTTCTTCATGCGCGACTGGCGCCGGAAGACCGGCCTTGCTGGCGGCTTCATGCTGGAAAAATGCTGCCACGACCTCGACATCTACAACATGGTCACCGGCTCCCGCCCCCAGCGCGTCGCAAGCTTCGGCGGGCGGAAAAGCTTTGTCCCGGCCAATGCGCCCAAGTCCAACGCCGAGGCCGAGATCTTCCACGTCAAGAAATCGGTCTGGGAAGCGACCGATGATCCCTTCAACTCCGACGGCGACATCATCGACTTCCAGACCGCGATCCTGCAGTACGAGACCGGCTCCAGCCTCGCCTTTCACACCAATCTCAACGTCCCCGACGAACATCGTCGGTTCTGCGTGATCGGCACTCACGGCATGGCCGAAGGCGACTTTGTCCGCGGCTTCCTGAAAGTCACCGCCCGCGACGGCCGCCGCCTCGCCGACCACGACTATACGCAAGGTACCGCGATGAAGGGCGCGCACTACGGCGCCGACCAGCTCATGTGCCGCGACATCACCGCCTACCTGCGCGGGCAATCCGACCACCTCCCCGTCTCCATCCTTGACGCCATGGAAGCAGGCATCGCCGCCATCGCCCTCGACGAGGCCCGCACCACCGGGCAGGTCGTCGACCTCACCGAGACCTGGGCCCAGCTTGACAGCCACGGGCTTCGCAAATGACCCTGCTTGCCCCCATCACCCCCGGCCGCCAAAAGCGCCACTCCTCTGTCGTAGGGGGTTGGGGTTTGGGGGCGACCACCATCACCCGAGCCAAGACATGATCGACCTGCCCCCCGACGCCGGCCAGCACATGGCACGCGAGATCGCCGAAGCGCCCGGCGTCTTCGCGGCCTCCGTCGCGCAACCCGTCACCCTGCCCGACCTGACCGCGCTCCGCGCGATCTACACCGTCGCCCGCGGCTCCTCGGATGCCGCCGCCAACATCCTCGCCTACGAAATGATGCGCGAGACCGGCCTGCCGGTGACGTCGCTGCCACCCTCGATCTTCTCCCTCGGCCACGGAGTCCGCCTGACCGACGCAGCCGTCCTTGTCGTCTCGCAATCCGGCGCTTCCGACGACCTCGTCCGGTCGGCCCAAGGGGCCCGGGCTGCCGGCGCCACGGTCATCGCCCTTACCAACGCCCCAGACAGCCCGGTTGAGGCCGCAGCCGACACGACACTCCGGATCGGCGCGGGCCCCGAGCTTGCCGTTCCCGCCACCAAATCCGTCGTCGGCGCCATCGCGGGTGGCATGGCGCTCATCTCTGCCCTCGTCCCCTCCTATGGCCCCCGTGCGACAGCGTCGGCCCAGGGCCTCGCCGCGCTGCAGGACAAGACCCTTCCCAACACCCGCGCCATTCTCGCCGCCCTCCTGCGCGCCAGCCACGTCTATGTCATCGGCCGCGATACGGGCTACGGGGCGGCACAGGAACTGGCGCTCAAGCTCAAGGAATGCTGCGCCCTCCACGCCGAGGCCTATTCCAGCAGCGAAGTCCTCCACGGCCCGCTGCAACTGGTCACCAACCCGCTCCTGATCCTCATCCTCGACACCGAGCAACCCGACGTGCAGCCCAGCCTCGACACGGCTGAGGCCCGCTTCCGCGCGGCCGGCGGCACGGTCTTCCGCCTCCGCGCGTCCGAGGCCGGGGCGACAAGCCTCACCCCGGCCGCCGCCGCTGCCGCGCTCCTCTGCCTTACCTATCCGCTTGCCCTGCAAACAGCCCTCGCCCTCGGTCTCGACCCTGACCGCCCTGCGACCCTGTCCAAGGTGACCCAGACAAGATGATGCTTCCGCGCCAATTGCCCGTTTCGCCAGATACTCCCGCCAGGGGCGTCCAGTCCTCTGTGCGCCCTTCGCGGGCAGAGGCGAGACGAAGGCATGCGCGGAACGCGCTCACCTTGATAACCGCCCCGATCCGCAACCAGACCCTCCCCAGCCCGAAGTGACCGAAGCAAGATGAACGACCTCGCCCGTCACGCCACCTGGCGCGAAATCCAGTCCCAGCCAGCCATCTGGCGGGACTGGGGGGCAGGACTGCCCGTCGCCGACCTGCGCCAGTGGATCGCCGCCACCGGCGTCTCCGAGGTCTGGTTCTGCGGTGCCGGAACCTCCGCCTATATCGGCGACATCCTCGCTGCGGGTCTCGAAGGCCAGCCCGGTCTTCGCTTCCGGTCGGTCCCCACCACCGACATCGTCGCCCGCCCGCATGCCTACCTTGTCGGCACGCCCTGCCTGATCGTCAGTTTCGGCCGCTCGGGCAATTCCACCGAATCCATCGGCCTTCTTGATGCCCTCGATGCCCTGGCGCCCGGCTGGCCGCGCCTCAACATCACCTGCAACGGCACGTCGGCCCTTGCAACCCGCCCCGGCGCGAACGT
Source organism: Tabrizicola sp. (assembly GCA_016792685.1). Classification (GTDB taxonomy): domain Bacteria; phylum Pseudomonadota; class Alphaproteobacteria; order Rhodobacterales; family Rhodobacteraceae; genus Tabrizicola. The sequence continues at coordinate 18,046 of JAEULQ010000097.1, forward strand.
CATCACTCTGCCCGAAGCCACCCATGATCAGGGCTTCGCGATGACCTCCAGCTTTTCGACCATGCTCCTCACCGCTGCAGCGCTTTTCGACACAAGCCTCACGCCGGAAGACACGGTAACGCGTTTCGCCGCCCTCTCCGACACCCTCTCCGTCCTGCTCCCCGACTTCACCGCCCAGGCCCGTGCCTCCCGCCGCCCTGCCCGTGCCGTTTTCGTGGGCTCGGGCCCCCTCGCCTTCGCCGCCCGCGAAGCCGCGCTGAAGGTCATGGAGCTTGCCGCCGGCCAGATCCCCGCGCTTTGGGACAGCACCCTCGGCTTCCGCCACGGTCCGAAAAGCTTCACCGTGGGCGATACCGACCTTTGGCTCTTCCGTTCCGCCGACCCCCTGACCCGCGCCTATGACGAAGATCTTCTGGCCGAGCTTCGCGCCCAGTTCCCGGCAAGCCGCGTCACTGCCCCGGTCGTACCCCACCCCTTTGGCGACCTCTGGTCCGCCCCGCTCTACGTCGCCCTCGCCCAGATCCTTGCGGTACACTGGTCCGAAGCGCTTGGCCTCAACGTCGACGACCCTTTCGCCGGACTTGGCACCCTGACCCGCGTGGTCTCGGGCGTCAGGCTGCACAAGGTGACGTCATGATCGCAGCCGGCATCGACCTCGGCGGCACCAAGATCGAGGCTCAGGTCTTCGCTCCTGACTGGTCGCTTGCCGCCCGCCACCGCTGGCCGACGCCCAAGGATTACCCAAGCCTTGTCACCGCCATGGCCGAGGCCATCCGCTGGTGCGAAACCCCTGCCGCGAATCTGCCCGTCGGCATCTCTGCCGCAGGCCTCATCAACCCAGCCACGGGCCTGGCCCTGACGTCGAACCTCCCCGCCACCGGCAAGCCCTTCCCGCAGGACATCGCTGACGCTGCAGGCCGCCCCATCGCCTGGATCAACGACTGCCGCGCCCTCACTCTGTCCGAAGCCATGCTCGGCGCAGCCAAGGGTGCCGACCCCGCCGTGGGCCTCATCCTCGGCACTGGCGTTGCGGGCGGCGTTGTCACCGGGGGCAAGCTCCTCCCCTCGCCCGCCGCTACTGGGGGCGAGTTTGGTCATTTCCCCCTCGCTGCCGCCCCCATTGTGGCCCACGGACTCCCTATCCTCACCTGTGGCTGTGGCCGGCTGGGCTGCGCCGAGACTTATCTCTCCGCCCCGGGCCTCGCCCGCATCGCCTCACATCTCACCGGCGCTGACCACGCGCCCGAAACCATCGTCGCGGGCCGTGCAACCACCCCCGCTTTCGCCAAGGCCTGGGCGATCTGGCTCGACCTCGCGACCGAGTTTCTCGTTACCCTCTGCCTCACGCTCGACCCCCATGTCATCGTGATCGGCGGCGGCCTCTCCCGCGCCCCGGGTCTGACCGATGACCTGACCGCTCGGCTGACCAAGGCCACCCTGAAAGGCTTTCCCGTGCCCGCCATCCGCCTCGCCGAAGGCGGCGATGCCTCCGGCGCCCGCGGCGCTGCCCTTCATGCCGTGAACGAGGGCGCCCATGCCTGACCTCGCCCGGATCATCTCCCGAAACCGCGCCGGGGAAGCCATCGCCATCCCCTCGGTCTGCACCGCCCATCCAGACGCGCTTGAGGCCTCGCTGACGCTGGCCGAGACCCTCGACCAACCCGTGGTGATCGAGGCCACCTCGAACCAGGTCAATCAGGACGGCGGCTATACCGGCCTAACCCCCACAGCCTTCATCGCCTTCGTCAATGACATCGCCGACCGGGCGGGTGTCGCCCGCAGCCGGATCCTCTTCGGCGGCGACCACCTCGGCCCTCAGGCCTGGCGCAAGCTCCCGGCGGCCGAGGCGATGGAGAAGGCCCACCGCATGGTCGCCGACTACGCCGCTGCGGGCTTCACCAAGATCCACCTCGACTGCTCGGAAGGCTGCGCGGGCGAAGCTCCCCAGCTTCCCGACGAAATCACCGCAACCCGTTCCGCCGCCCTCGCCGCGACTGCCCTCCAGCACGCCCCGGACCCGACGAAGCTGCTCTTCGTCATTGGCACCGAAGTCCCGCCCCCCGGCGGGGCCCGCACCGACGACCATGGGCTGATCCCCCCCACCACGCCAGAGGCCGCCAAAGCCACCCTCGCCGCCCACCGCGAGGCCTTCGCCGCCCTGAGCCTCCCCCTCGACCAGATCGGTGGCCTTGTCGTGCAGCCGGGCGTCGAGTTCTCGCCGATGGAGGTCCACCACCTGCCTCTCGCCCGCGACCCGGGCCTTCTGGCCGCGCTCACCGACTGGCCCGGCCTCTGCCTCGAGGCCCATTCCACCGACTACCAGCACCCCGCCGCCTATCCCTGCCTGGCCGAGCTGGGCTTCGCCTTCCAGAAAGTCGGCCCCGCCCTCACCTTCGCCTGGCGCGAGGCGCTTTACGCGCTCGACGCGATCCGTGCCCAGAACGCCTGGGCCAGCGGCCCATCGCTTCCCGACGCGATGGAAGCGGTGATGCTGGTGAACCCTGCATACTGGCAGGCCCATATCCACGGCCACAGCGCCGATCCGCGGACCGAACGGCACTTCGGCCTCGCCGACCGCATCCGCTACTACTGGCCCGACCCCAAGGCGCAATCGGCTGTCGCGCAGCTGATGTCCGACCTCGACGGCAAACGCCTGCCTGACCCGATGCTCCTGGCGCATTTCCGCGCCGATGAGATTGCCACCGCCCGCGCCAGCCACTATCCCCTGCCCCGCGCACTGGCCCTGGCCCGGGTGCAAACCGCCCTCCGCCCCTATTTCTTCAACTCCGGACCCCGGTCATGAGCGCCCAACCCGACCTCTGGCTCCTTCCCGATGCGCTCTTCGACGGCAGCCGCCTCAGGTCCGGCCTAGCCCTTGGCCTCGCCCGGGGCCGCAGCCTGACGCTCGCCGAGGCCGCGGCACTCCCCTCTGGCGCCCCGGTTCGTCGCATCCCGGGCACGCTGACCCCCGGCTTTCTCGACCTGCAGGTGAACGGCGGCGGCGATGCCCTGCTCAACAACGACCAGTCGCCCGCCAGCCTTGCCACGATGGCCGCCGCCCACCGCCGCTTTGGCACCATCGGCATCCTGCCCACAGTGATCACCGACGCGCCCGAAGTCCTGGCCCGCGCCGTCGACGCGGCCATCGCGGCGAAAGGCGGCCCAGGCCTTCTGGGCCTCCACATCGAAGGGCCCCATCTGTCCATCCCCCGCCGTGGCACCCATGCCGCCGAATGGGTCCGCCCTTTCGAGCAAACGACGCTGGACCATATCCTTCGCCTGCGCGCCGAAGGTCTTTTCGTGAAGATCACCGTCGCGCCCGAAAGCGTCACGCCCGACCAGGTTGCCCGGATCGTCGCAACTGGGGCCGTGGTTTCGATCGGCCATTCCGATGCCACGGCAGATGAGGTGCGCGCCCTTCTCGACGCAGGTGCCAGCTGCTTTACCCATCTTTTCAATGCCATGTCGCCGATGCTGAACCGCGCGCCGGGCGTGACCGGGGCCTGCATCAATTCGACCGCCTATGCCGGCATCATCTGTGACGGGATCCATGTCGCCGACGAGATGGTCGGCCTAGCCATCCGCGCCCGTCCCGTTCCCGGCCGGATGTTCCTCGTCTCGGATGCGATGAGCACGGTCGGCGGCTCCGACCACTTCCGCCTCTACGGTCAGGACGTCTGGCTGAAGGACGGTCGGCTGGTGAATGCCGAAGGCTCACTTGCCGGGGCGCATGTGACCATGGCCGAAGGCCTCCAGCGCCTGATCACCGTTGTCGGCACCAGCCCGGAGATCGCCCTCGACATGGCCGCAGCGGCCCCGGCCCGCCTGATCGGCCAGACCGAACTCGCCAGCCCGGAACACCGTGCCCTTGCAGATCTCTTGCTTCTCGACGCCGACTGGCGCGTCACCGGCAATGTGGCGCAGCTGATGGAGCGTCAGGCGGCCTGACGCTTCGGACTGACCGGCGTCACGGCCCGTAGACCGTCACTTCCGGCAAACCGGTCAGGCTCAGGCCCAGGGCCTGGAACGCCGCCAGCGACAGAAGTGCCGCACCCGTGCCGGGCCGCAGCTCCAGCGTCAGGCTCTGGCCTTCTGCCGTCACGATGCGCCCTTGGGCCACTTCCTTCACCAAAACCGAGGACAGCCACAGCCCCTTGTCCGCGGGGGACCCAAGCGCCACGACCACGCGACCCAATTCGCGCTCACCCGCCTGCGCCGGGGCGGCCAGCGCTGCGGCCTTCTCGGCGGACGACGTCGTGTCCAGAACGGCGGCCCGCACGGCATTTGCCCCAAGCGCCGCCGTCGCCCCGGATTCGGCGATCTCGGTGGCGGGCTGGGCTTCTGACGGGCCAGTGATCGAAGCCGGCCCCCCGGTCGAGGCCTCCTTCTGGAAAAGCGCGCAGCCCGAAAGGGCCAGGGCGAGGATCGGCAAAAGTGCAAGCTGTCTCATGGCCCTAGCCTAACCTGCCGCCCTTCGCCCCGCAATTGTCGCTCGCGCACTTGTGCGCTTGGCCGCGCAGGCCTACCTTTCGCCTATGGTCCCGCTCATAGACCCCTTCGCCCGCGCCATCAGCTACCTGCGCGTCTCGGTCACCGACCGCTGCGACTTCCGCTGCACCTATTGCATGTCGGAACACATGACCTTTCTGCCCAAGGCCGACCTTCTCAGCCTGGAAGAGCTTGATCGCCTCTGCACCGCCTTCGTCCGCATGGGCGTGCAAAAACTCCGCATCACTGGCGGTGAGCCCTTGGTCCGCAAGGGTATCCTCACCTTCTTCGAGGCGATGTCGCGGCACCTTCAGTCTGGCGCGCTGAAGGAACTGACCCTCACGACAAACGGCAGCCAGCTTGCCAAATTCGCCGAACCGCTCGCCGCGCTTGGCGTCAAGCGGGTGAATGTCAGCCTCGACACGCTCGACCCCGCGAAATTCACCCAGATCACCCGCTGGGGCCGCCTGCCCCAGGTGCTCGACGGCATCCAGGCCGCCAAGGCTGCGGGCCTTCGGGTCAAGATCAACGCGGTGGCGCTGAAAGGCTTCAACGAGGACGAGCTTTTCTCCCTCCTCGACTGGTGCGCCCGCGAAGATCAGGACCTTACCTTCATCGAGGTCATGCCGATGGGCGAGGATATGGGCGAAGGCCTCCGCCTCGACCAGTATTGGCCGCTGAAGGACCTGCGCGCCCGGCTTTCCGAACGCTTCACCCTCACCGACCTGGCCGAGCGTTCAGGCGGCCCCGCCCGTTATGTGCGCGTGGAAGAAACCAGCCAGAAGCTCGGCTTCATCACGCCCCTGACTCACAATTTCTGCGAAAGCTGCAACCGCGTGCGCCTCACCTGCACCGGCGAGCTTTACATGTGCCTGGGGCAAGAGGATATGGCCGACCTCCGCGCGCCCCTCCGCGCCAGCCCCGATGACGCGGTCGTCGAAGCCGCCATCCGCGCCGCCATCGCGCGCAAGCCCAAGGGCCACGATTTCGACTACACCCGCCAGCGCGTCAAAGGCCAGATGACCCGTCACATGAGCCATACCGGCGGCTGAGGCCCCGCAAATCCTTTCGAAAAGATTTGCAAAATCCTTCGAAGGATTTTGTCACCGCCCTACCCCTCTCCCGCGTAGGAAGGGGCGGGGGTGGCATGCCCCCGGCTTGGACCTCAGACAGCCGCCTTCTGCTCGGCCACATGCAGCAACGCCTCAAGCAGCGCCAGGTCCACCGTCCGCCCGGTGCCAAGACCTATCACCTCGACCTCGTCACTTCCCCGCGTCTCGCGCAAGGAACAGCGCCAATGCCCATCCGGCTCCGAGGCCTTCCCGGTCAGCTGGATCGTCCAGCCCGGCAGGCAGACATCCACCATGTGCAGAAGCTGCCCCACGACATCCCCGGCCCCTGGCTCCGGCATCTTCGGAAACACCCGGCGCACCAGGACTGCCGCCTGGTCAAGCTGATCGCCCTTCAGCGCCGAGGCGCCCCTGATCTTCCCGATCAGGCTCCGGATCTCGCTCTTGCTCATCTCGCGTCTCCTTGCTTCGGTTCCGACCAAAGATAAATGCCCTTCCGCCCCGCGCCTTGATCCGCATCAAGACCCGAAGCGCGCGAAAGGCGCATCCTCGTGCGTGACCCTTCCATCAGGCCGGAGCGCGCGAGATGCCGAAGAAATCCCCAAATGTCCTGTGGTTCGAAGACCTGTCGCGCGGCGATGTCGCCCTCGTCGGGGGCAAGAACAGCTCGCTTGGCGAGATGGTCCGGCAATTGGGCAAGAAGGGCATCAAGGTCCCCGGCGGTTTCGCCACCACGGCTGATGCCTACCGCGCCTATCTTACCGCGAACGACCTCGACGCCCGGATCGACGACATCATCTCCCGCTGGCAGGACCACAAGATCACGCTCCACGAGGCCGGTTCCCAGGTCCGCGCGATGATCCTGCAAGGCGACTGGCCCAAGGACATCGAAGCCGACATCCTGAAATCCTACCGCGAACTTTCCCGCCGCGCCAAGACCACCGACCTGCCCGTCGCCGTCCGCTCCTCTGCCACGGCGGAAGACCTGCCCGACGCAAGTTTCGCGGGCCAGCAGGAAACCTACCTCAACGTCCGGGGCGAGAAGGCCGTTCTCGCTGCCTGCCGCCGCTGCTACGCCTCGCTCTTCACCGACCGCGCCATCACCTATCGCCAATTGAAGGGCTTCGGCCACACCAAGGTCGCCCTTTCCATCGGCGTCCAGCGCATGGTCCGCTCCGACACCGGCGGCTCGGGCGTCATGTTCTCGATCGACACCGAAAGCGGCTTTGACAAGGTCGCACTCATCACCGCCGCCTGGGGTCTGGGCGAAAACGTCGTGCAAGGCGCGGTCAACCCCGACGAATATGAGGTCTACAAGCCCTTCCTCACCAAGAAATCCCTCACCCCGATCGTGAAAAAGTCGCTCGGCGCGAAAGAGATCAAGATGATCTACGCCGGCACCACCAGCGGCGAGACAAAGAACGTCCCCACCTCCAAGGCCGAACGCGCGGCCTTCGTCCTCTCCGACGCGGAGATCCTCGACCTCGCCCGCATGGCCGTCACCATCGAGGCGCACTACGGCCAGCCGATGGACATGGAATGGGCCCGCGATGGCGACACGGGCGAGCTCTTCATTGTCCAGGCCCGCCCCGAAACCGTGCAATCCCGCATCGATGCCGGGGCGATCAAATCCTACACGGTGAAGAAAGCCGGCAAACCCCTCCTGAAAGGCCTCAGCGTCGGCTCTGCCGTCGCCACCGGCCGCGTCAGCATCATCGAAAGCGCGCACGAGATCGACCAGTTCGTCGACGGCTCGATCCTCGTGACCTCCACCACCGACCCCGACTGGGTCCCGATCATGAAACGCGCCTCGGCCATCGTCACCGACCACGGGGGACGGACCAGCCACGCCGCCATCGTCAGCCGCGAGCTTGGCCTCCCGGCCATCGTCGGCACCGGCAACGCCACCCACATCCTGCATGACGAGCAAGAGGTCACGGTCTCCTGCGCTGGTGGCGACGAGGGCGTGATCTATGAAGGCATCGCCGAGTTCTCCTCCGAAACCCTCCGCCTCGACGACCTGCCCGAGACGAAGACCAAAGTCATGCTCAACCTCGCCAACCCCTCCGCCGCCTTCCGCTGGTGGCGCCTGCCCTTCGATGGCGTCGGACTTGCCCGGATGGAGTTCGTCGTAAACAACGCTCTCAAGGTCCACCCGATGGCCCTTGTCCACTTCGAACGGCTCAAGGACGAAGCCGCCAAGGCCCAGATCGCCGAACTGACCAAGGGCTTCGCCGACAAGACCGAATACTTCATCGACGGCCTCGCCCGCGGTCTGTCGCAGATCGCCGCCGTGGCCTATCCCCGCCCGGTCATCGTCCGGATGAGCGACTTCAAGACCAACGAATATGCCGAGCTTCTGGGCGGCCGCGAGTTCGAGCCGCACGAGGAAAACCCGATGATCGGCTTCCGCGGCGCCTCGCGCTATTACTCGCCGCGCTACGAGGCGGGCTTTGCGCTGGAATGCAAGGCGATCCGTCGCCTCCGCCGTGACATGGGTTTCGACAATGTCATCGTGATGATCCCCTTCTGCCGCAGCCCGCATGAGGCCGACCGCGTGCTGGCCACAATGGCCAAACACGGGTTGAAGCGGGGCAAGGACGGCCTTCAGGTCTATGTCATGGGCGAAATCCCCGCCAACGTGATCCTCGCCGAGGCCTTCGCCGAACGTTTCGACGGCTTCTCCATCGGCTCGAACGACCTGACCCAGCTTACCCTTGGGGTGGATCGCGATGCCGAGGACCTGGCCCAGCTTTTCGACGAATCCGACCCAGCCGTCCTCTGGATGATCGAAAGCCTGATCGCCCGCGCCCACAAGGCCCGCGCCAAAGTCGGCCTCTGCGGCCAGGCCCCCTCGAACGACCCCGCCTTCGCCAAGCTTCTGGTCGAGGCCGGGATCGACTCGATCTCCGTCACCCCCGACAGCTTCGTCGCCGTCAAACGCAATGTGGCTGAGGCTGAAGCCGCGACCCGTAAACCCAAGGCAAGAAAGTCCGCCTGACCCGATCAAGCTCTCCGCCCAACCCTTTCACCTTGCAAGAAATATCCCCTGCGGAGCACGCCCGAGCCGGTTGAGCCGCAGGCTCAGAGGCGAGACAAAGGCTTGCGGCGAAGCCGCTCAATTTGAAAACCGCCGCGCCACGCCCGCCGTCCCGCGCCTCCCTCCCCCTCGTGGGGTGGGGATTGGGGTGGGGGGCATCCCGCTAGCCCAACCCGGCAAACGCCATCGGATAGACCAGTTCCGCCTCCGGCACATCCGCCCCAGGCCGCAGGATCAGCGTATGGTCGACCGAATACGGCGAGCGGACCCTTGCCGCCCGCACCAGCGAAAACCCCGCCCGCGCATAAAACGAGGGCTTGCCCAGTACGACAAGCGTCACGGCCTCCTCACCCAGAAGCCATCCACTTTGGCTCAGGACGTCACGGATCGGCAAGCCCGACCAATCCGCGGTCATCTGGCTCAGGAGTTCCGACCCAAGATGAACCCGGCTCCCATCCCCGCGCCTCAGCGCCCCCCGCTGCCACTCCGGCCAAACCGCGACGGGTGCGAGGCAAAACCAGTTCACCGGCGCCACCATCCGGCTGATCCCGGCATGGGCCCCGATCCGCCCCTCCCAGGGAAGGACCAACTCTGCCACCATCTCCCCGCTGGTCCGCAAGGCCCGGACCAGCTCCGCCTCCTCCGGCCCCGGAAAGGCCGCACGCAAAAGCGCATCAACCTCCCCCGCCTCCTCATCCCGCATGCTGCGGACAAAGTCCGGCCCGATCACCATTGGTCCACCTCCCAAATGGACACAACCGCACCGGCCGCCCCACCCCAATGCTTGCACCGGGCTGCCCGAAAGTCCAACTTACCCCGCTGCGCCCGGTCCCCGACACGCAGCGATCAAAGGCTTCGCCTCGCGCGCAGGGTGGGCAACCTGCCCACCACCCCGATTCGGCCGACATGGTTAACGCCCGTCAGGCCCGACCGATGTCGGTACAGATGCCAGACACATGCCAGACGCCTGCCATACCGTTAACCTGTCGGAAATCTGCTGGATTGACCCAGCGTTCTCAAGCCGTTGGAGACCCCTGCGTCCCCCCACAACCCGGCCGGACCGGTAAGCCCGTTCACCTTCCCTTACCGCCACCGGGAAGCCCCTCACTTCGTCAGGATCAGCTTCCCCGCCCGGGTGATCCGCAGGGCATAGACCTGCCCGTCAAGCACGATCCGCGCCAGGCTCCCGCCCTCGGTCAGCGCCCGCGCGTCATGCACCGGCGTCGCATCCGTCGTCAGCCAGGGTTCTACCAGCATGTTCATCGCCCGCCCTCCATCCGCGCAATCAGCGCTTCCAGCATGGCACCGGGAAACACCCCGGCCCCAGCGATCAGGATTTCCAGCAATTCGCCCCACGGGGCGCGACGTTCGGGCATGATGACCTCCAAAAGGAAAGCACACCGGGCGGACCCGAACCGGGCTGGCTAGGCTGAGGACTCATATCCTTACTAAATTACTAAGTCTTGTCAACCGCACATTCCTCTGGCCCCCGACACTGCAGCCGCTATCCTGCCGCGCGGAACACAGACCATGACCCAAGACCCCGCCGGCTCCCTGCTCTCCTTGCCCCCGCCCCGCTTGCCGGCCACGGACCTCGCCCGGCTGGCCGCAGCCCATTGGGCGCTGACCGGCACCCTTCACCCCCTCACCTCCGAACGCGACCAGAACCACCGGCTCGACACACCTCAGGGCAGCTTCACCCTGAAGCTTGCCAACCCGGCCGAGCCTGCGGCCCTGACGTCATTCCAGACCCTGGCGCTTCTTCATACCGCCACGATGGCACCCGACCTGCCTACCCCTCGGGTGGTCCCGGCAACTGATGGCCGTACCATCATCCCGACCCCGGACGGAGCGCTCCGCCTCCTGACCTGGCTGCCCGGCACCCCGCTTGCGCACCTGCCGCGATCCCCGCTCCTGGCCGGCGCGATCGGCGCCGCCCTGGGTCGCCTCGATGCCACGCTTGTCGACTTCACTCACCCCGCCGCCGACCATCACCTCCTCTGGGACATCCGGAACGCGCTCGACCTCGCACCGCTCCTTCCCGCGCTTCCCGACGACCTTCGTCCCCGGATCGCTGCCTTCCTTGAGCGCTACCGCGACCAGACCGCCCCGGCCCTTGCCGAGCTTCCGCGCCAGGTGATCCACGGCGACTTCAACCCCCACAACCTTCTTGGCGACCCCGCAGATCCCACGCGCCTGACAGGCATCCTCGATTTTGGCGACATGACTCTCAGCCACCGGATCTGCGATCTCGCCGTCGCGGCCTCCTACCTGATCGAGCCTGACAATCCGGCCGCGCTTCTGGTCCCCCTCTTCCGGGCCTACCACCAGACCAACCCCCTGACGGAAAACGAACTTCGCCTCTTTCCTGACCTCGTCACCGCCCGCCTCGCCACGACGCTCACGATCACATCCTGGCGCGCGGCCCGCTACCCCGAGAACGCGCCCTACATCCTGCGCAACGCCCCGACTTCGCGCGCAGGCCTGGACGCACTGACCGATCCGGTCGCGCTTTCCGACGCGCTGATTCATGCCTGCGAAAGGCCAAGCCAATGACCCGCCAGACCACGATGCTGAACGCCTATGTCCCCGGCGCCGGACATCTTTCACCCGAGGATCGGGCCCTGGCCGACCGCCGCGCGGCAGCGCTTGGCCCGGCCTACCGGCTTTTCTACGAGACCCCGGTGCATCTCGTCCGCGGCGAGGGCGTCCATCTTTTCGATCCTGAAGGCAACGCCTACCTCGACACCTACAACAACGTGGCATCCGTCGGCCACTGCCACCCCCGCGTTGTCGAGGCTCTGGCCCGGCAGGCCGCCACGCTTGCCACCCATACCCGCTACCTGCATGACGGCATCCTTGCCTACGCCGAGCGTCTTCTGGCTCTGTTCCCGCCGGACCTTTCCCATGTGATGTTCACCTGCACCGGGTCCGAGGCGAACGACCTTGCGCTCCGCATTGCCCGCGCCGCGACCGGCGGAACCGGGGTCATCGTCACCGACAACGCCTACCACGGCGTGACGCTTGCCACCGCCGAGATGTCGATGTCGATCGGTCCTGCCGTCGCGCCCGGCCCCACGGTCTTCCCGATCCCCGCGCCCAGCCCGCAGAACTACCCCGATGGCGTCGCGTCAGGCTTTGCCAGGGCCGTGACTCAGGCCTGCGACCGGATGGAAGCGCAGGGCATCCGGCCCGCACTCCTTATCGTCGACACGATTTTCTCGTCGGACGGCGTCTTTCCTGACCCCGAGGGCTTTCTCGCCCCTGCCGCCACGGCCATCCGTGCCAGGGGAGGGCTGTTCCTCGCCGATGAAGTTCAGCCCGGCTTCGGCCGCACCGGCACGCAGTTCTGGGGATTCCAACGGCACGGAGTGATCCCCGACATGGTCTCGATGGGCAAGCCGATGGGCAATGGCTACCCTGTCGCGGGCCTGGTGATGCGCCCCGAAACAATCGCCGAATTCGGCACGAAGGCGCGCTATTTCAACACGTTCGGTGGCAATGCCGTAGCAGCAGCCGTGGGCCTCGCCGTCCTCGACGTGATCCGGGACGAAGGGCTGAGACAGAACGCCGCCTCGACCGGCAAGGCCTTTGCCGATGGCCTCCGCGCCCTTGCAGAGCGCCATGAGGCCCTGGGTGAAACCCGCGCTGCGGGTCTCTTCCTCGGCCAGACGATCCTGACCGACGGCAAGCCCGATCCGGCCCGCACATCCCGCCTGGTAAATGCGCTGCGCGAGAACCGCATCCTGATCAGCTCGACCGGACCGCGGGGCGACAGCCTCAAGATCCGCCCGCCGCTCCCATTCGGCTCGGCCCATGTCGACCAGTTTCTGACAACGCTCGACAAGGTGCTGAAAGCCGGCTGACCCGCGGCATCTGCTCTTTTCCCAAAGACTCCGGGACGTTCGAGGGGCAGCGCCCCTCGTCAGCCGAGGAGGAGGCGAAGGCCGACGACGAGACTAAGGATTGCGGCTCAGGCCGCTCAATCAGATCGCCGTCGCGACAGTCATGGCTTGCCGAACTGTGTCCTTGATCCGAAAGCTCAGCGTCCAACTGTCCACTGCGGACAGCTTACCCCAGCGCGTAGCCCGCGCCGCGTACCGTCCGCACCGGGTCGCCGCCGCCATGCTGCATCAGGCTCTTCCGCAGCCGCCCGACATGGACGTCCACGGTCCGGGTATCGACATAGATGTCCCGCCCCCAGACCAGGTCCAGAAGCTGCTCGCGCGAGAATACGCGACCGGGCCGTTCCATCAGCGTGACCAGAAGCTTGAACTCGGTCGGCCCCAGCTTCAGCACCTTCTCGCCCCGGTAGACCCGGTGGCTTTCCGGGTCGAGCCGGATATCCTCATGCTCAAGCACGACACCGGCGGTCGAAGGCCGCACGCGGCGCAGTTGCGCCCGGGCGCGGGCCATGAGCTCCAGGACAGAGTAGGGCTTCACCACATAGTCGTCTGCGCCGGTCTCCAGACCCCGGATCCGGTCCACTTCCTCGGCCCGGGCCGAAAGCATGATGATCGGGATGCCGCGCGTCTCGGGCCGCATCTTCAGACGGCGGCAAACCTCGATGCCGCTGACCTTCGGCATCATCCAATCCAGGATGATGATATCGGGCTCTTCCTCGTCGACCAGCACCAGGGCGTCTTCACCGTTGTCGGCCTGGGTCACTGCAAAGCCCTCGGCCTCGAGGTTGTAGGCCAGGACGGTCCGCTGTGCCGGTTCGTCCTCGACCAGCAGCACCCGGGGTTGTCCGTTCTTTGCCATCCTCAGTCCCCCGTTCCCGTGCTGTCGACCTTCGGCCGCTCGTCGCCGGGCATCGCCCCGGTCACCAGGTAGATCACCTGTTCGGCCACCGCCGTCGCATGGTCGCCCACACGCTCGATGTTCTTGGCGATGAAATGCAGGTGCATGCAGGGCCCGATGTTGCGCGGGTCCTCCATCATGTGGGTCAGGAACTCGCGGAAGATCGAGTTGTACATCTGGTCGATGTCGCGATCGCGCCGGCGCACGTCCTCGGCCAGCTTCACGTCGCGGCGGATATAGGCATCCAGAGCATCGGTCAGCATCTGGACCACGGCCTTCGCCAAACGCCGGATCGAGCCGGAAGCCCCGGGCACCGGCGTCATCTGCGCCAGGACCGCCGTCCGCTTCGCCAGGTTCTTCGCGTAATCCCCGGCCCGCTCCAGCGCGGCGGCGATCTTCATCACGGTCAGCACTGTCCGCAAGTCGCCGGCCGTCGGACCGCGCAGGGCCAGCAGCATGGCGCATTGCGTGTTGATCTGGTCTTCCAGCCCGTCGATGGCCGCATCACCCGCCCGCACCTGGGCGGCCAGATCCTCGTCGCGGGTATCCAGCGCTTCTGCGGCATCCAGAAGCGCGGTCTCGACCAGCCCCCCCATGCGCATGACCAGCGCCTGCGCCGACTCGAGGTCACGGTCAAAGGCCGTCAGGATATGTGCGGTGTTCATCGTCTCTCTCCTTACCCGATGCGGCCGGTGATGTAGGCTTCGGTCCGAGGGTCCTTCGGGTTGGTGAAGATGTCGCCGGTGTCGCCATATTCGACCAGGTGGCCCAGATGGAAGAACGCGGTCTTC
>JAEULQ010000114.1 GCA_016792685.1 Tabrizicola sp.
CGACGGGTGAAACCAGGACGGCGTGGTAGAATTCTCCGGAGTCGTTGGTGATCTTGAACGTGAACTCCCCGGCAGGCACCTCCTGCAGATCAAGCGTCACCCCCATTGTCGCCATCGTCGGATCTGCACCCTCCACGGCCATGCCGATCGGGGTATGCTTCCCGACATTGTCCATCGCAGTTTCGCCCTTGTCCCAGAGCGAGACCTTGATGACCGTCTCGGCCAGTGCGGCCCCGGACGTCACCAACACGCCGGCTGACAGCAGACAGGCAATCAGAGCTGGTCCTGTTGTCCTATTCATGATGAAGCCCTCCGCATAACGAGCATACCACGATGCCGGCCGGCAGGTTGATACGCTTTACGTACTGCCAGCCCTAGACCTCCCAGGGGTGCGGGCGGCGAAAGCCACGTTGTGTCTTCAATGCAGGGCACGTGGCCTTGGTTGGGTCCGCTTTTTCCCGTCAGACCTTACCGCCCCGTGGACAGCCGCAGGAAGCGGGGCTAAACGGGTTCCGAATCTGTGGAATTCCCCGGAAAGGCCCCGAACATGGCGTCGCTGAACGACATCCGCTCCACCTTCCTCGACTACTTCCGCCGGAACGATCACCGGGTAGTTGACAGCTCGCCCCTCGTACCTCGGAACGACCCGACGCTGATGTTCACCAACTCGGGGATGGTGCAGTTCAAGAACCTCTTCACCGGGGTCGAAACCCGCGACTACAAGCGTGCCACGACCGCACAGAAATGCGTCCGCGCGGGCGGCAAGCACAATGACCTCGACAATGTGGGCTACACCGCCCGGCATCATACCTTCTTCGAAATGCTGGGGAATTTCAGCTTCGGCGACTATTTCAAAGAGCAAGCCATCGCCTTCGCTTGGGAGCTACTGACCAAGGATTTCGGCCTTGCCAAGGACAAGCTTCTGGTCACCGTCTACCACACCGATGACGAGGCGGCCGGGATCTGGAAGAAGGTCTCGGGTCTCTCGGACGACCGCATCATCCGCATCGCGTCAGACGACAACTTCTGGCGCATGGGTCCCACCGGCCCCTGCGGCCCCTGCACCGAGATCTTCTATGACCACGGGCCGCATATCTGGGGCGGCCCCCCGGGCAGCGCCGAACAGGACGGCGACCGGTTCATCGAGATCTGGAACAACGTCTTCATGCAGAACGAACAATTCGCCGACGGGCGTCTGGTTCCGCTGGAGATGCAGTCGATCGACACCGGCATGGGACTGGAGCGGATCGGGGCGCTGCTGCAGGGCAAGCACGACAACTACGACACCGACCTGATGCGCAGCCTGATCGAGGCCAGCGCGAACGCCACCAGCCAAGACCCTGACGGGCCAGGGAAAATTCATCACCGGGTGATCGCAGACCACCTGCGTTCGACCTCGTTCCTCATCGCCGATGGCGTCATGCCCTCGAACGAAGGCCGTGGCTACGTCCTCCGCCGCATCATGCGCCGCGCCATGCGCCACGCCCATATGCTGGGCGCACAGGACCCGGTGATGCACCGTTTGGTTCCCTCTCTGGTCCGGCAGATGGGCGGGGCTTACCCCGAGCTTGCCCGCGCCCAGTCTTTGATCGAGGAAACCCTGCGGCTCGAGGAAACCCGCTTCCGTCAGACCCTGGACCGCGGTCTGCGCCTGTTGGACGACGAGTTGTCGGGCCTCGCTGAAGGCGCAGCCCTGCCGGGTGCGGCCGCCTTCAAGCTTTACGACACCTACGGCTTCCCCCTTGACCTGACTCAGGACGCGCTCCGCGAGAAGGGTCGTGAGGTCGACGTGCAGGGCTTCGACGCCGCCATGGCCGAGCAGAAGGCCAAGGCCCGCGCCGCCTGGTCGGGCACCGGGGCGGCTGCGGATTCGAAGATCTGGTTCGAGATCGCCGAGGAACACGGTGTCAGCGAATTCCTGGGCTATGACACCGAGACTGCCGAGGGCGTGGTGACAGCGCTCGTCCGTGACGGTTCCGCCATCGGCAAGGCTGCGGCGGGTGAGACTGTCCAGATCGTGGTCAACCAGACCCCATTCTACGCCGAAAGCGGCGGCCAGATTGGCGATGCGGGCTTCATCCGCACCGATACCGGCGTGGCAGAAGTCAGCGATGTAAAGAAGGCGGCGGGTGTCTTCATCCACATTGCGACCGTCACGGAAGGCACGGTTATCAAAGGGCAACCCGCGAAACTGGAGGTGGCGCACGGCCGCCGCAGCCAGATCCGCGCCAACCACTCCGCGACGCACCTTCTGCACGAGGCGCTCCGCCGCACTCTTGGCGATCATGTCGCGCAAAGGGGCAGCCTGAACGCTGCCGACCGGCTGCGATTTGACTTCAGCCATTCCGCCGCGATCTCTGCCCCGGACCTGACGACGATCGAGGCGGAAGTGAACGCCTTCATCCGGCAGAACTCCCCGGTCGAGACCCGGATCATGACCCCCGACGACGCCCGCACCATCGGCGCCCAGGCGCTTTTCGGCGAGAAGTACGGTGAAGAGGTCCGCGTCGTGTCCATGGGCACGCTGGAAGGCTCGGGCAAAGGCATGGACGGCAAGACCTATAGCCTGGAGCTTTGCGGCGGCACCCATGTCGCCCGCACGGGCGATATCGGGGCGATGGTCCTGCTTTCGGAAAGCGCCTCTTCGGCAGGGGTCCGGCGGATTGAGGCCCTGACTGGCCAGGCCGCCCTGGACCATTTGCGCCAGCAGGACGCCCGGCTGAACGACATCGCGGCGATCATCAAGGCCCCGGCCAGTGAACTTGCCGACCGCATCCGTGCGCTTTTCGACGAACGCAAAGCGCTTGCAAACGAGGTCGCACAGCTTCGCCGCGAAGTCGCGATGGGTGGCAAGGCTTCAGGCCCGGAAGCCAAGGAAATCAACGGGGTGAAGTTCATTGCTCAAGTGCTTTCCGGCGTTTCGGGCAAGGACCTTCCGGCCCTTATCGATGAGATGAAGGCCCGGCTTGGCTCGGGTGCGGTGCTCCTCATCGCCGACACTGGGGCCAAGCCCGCAGTCGCTGCGGGCGTGACCGCCGACCTGACTGCAAGGCTTTCAGCCGTGACCCTGGTCAAGGCCGCGGCCGAGGCGATGGGCGGCAAGGGTGGCGGTGGCCGTCCCGATATGGCGCAAGCCGGGGGCGCGGACATCGCCCAGGCCGAAGCGGCGATCAAGGCGGCTGAAGCCGCAATGGGGGCCTGAGATGCCAAGCGCGCTCTGGATTGCCCATGTCGAAGTGACCGACGCCGAGGCCTACGGCCGTTATGCCAAGGGCGCGACCGAAGCCATCCAGGCCCATGGCGGTGTCTTCCTCGCCCGTGGCGGCCGCTACGTGCAGCTGGAGGGCCGGGACCGTGCGCGAAATGTCGTGGCGCGGTTTCCAAGTCTTGAGAAGGCGGTGGAATGCTACAACTCCCCCGCCTATCAGGCTGCGCTCGCCCATGCCAAAGGCGCGGCAGTCCGCGACCTGATGGTCGTCGAGGAGATCGAGTAAGGTTTTCCTTGAATTGATTGGACTATCTTTCCCGGCACCGGCGTTTTCTGCTAGACTCGACGAAAAAAGAAGGGTCGAGCAGATGGGTCTTTCCTCCGTGGCGGTGCACTGATGTGCCGGTGGGCCGCCTATACCGGCGCTCCGATCTTCCTTGAGGAGATCATCAGTCGACCGGGTCACAGCCTCATTCATCAAAGCCACTGCGCCACGCAGTGCCATACGGCGATCAACGCCGATGGTTTCGGCATTGCCTGGTACGGCGCCCGGCCTGAGCCTGGCCTGTTCCGCGATGTCCTGCCCGCCTGGTCAGACCCGAACCTCAAAAGTCTGACCGCCCAGGTCCAGTCGCATCTCTTTCTTGCGCATGTCCGTGCCTCGACCGGCACCGCGACGAGCCGCAACAACTGCCATCCCTTCGTGCATGGCCGCTGGAGCTTCATGCACAACGGCCAGGTCGGCGGCTATGACGCCTTCCGCCGGGATGCCGACATGATGATCCCCGAGGGCCTTTATCCTCACCGCAAGGGCGCGACCGACAGCGAGGCGCTGTTCCTGGTCGCCCTGGCCGAGGGTCTGGACGACGACCCGCGCGGCGCGCTGGAGCGGGCTGCGGCCCGGTTCATCCGGCTCGCCCGAGAAAAGGGGCAGGGGCCGCATCTGCGCATGACGGCGGCCTTGTCGGACGGCGTGCGCCTCTATGCCGTTCGGTACTCGACCGACGCTGCCGCCCCTTCGCTTTGGCATCGTTGGTCGGATACCCGAAAGGGCCGCGCCGTGGTTTCTGAACCGTTAGAGGCAGAGGAAGGCGGATGGGAGGAAGTCCCACCCTACAGCTTCTGCACGTTCGACGGGCCGGATGTCCGGGTGGAAGAGTTCCTGCCTTGCCGCCTTGCAGCGGCAGCGTGAGTGGGGCCAAATTCCTTAAGTAAGGAATTTGCCAAGAATTTTGTTTAAAATTCTTGGCGCTGACCCAACCGTCACTCCTTCCGCGACGCCCGTTTGCGCTCGTTCGGGTCGAGTTCCCGTTTGCGCAGCCGGATAACCTTGGGCGTCACTTCGACCAGCTCGTCATCGTCGATATAGGCGATCGCCTCTTCCAGGCTCATCTTGATATGCGGGGTCAAACGGACGGCCTCGTCCGTGCCGGAGGCGCGAACGTTGGTCAGCTTCTTGCCCTTCAGCGGGTTCACTTCCAGGTCGTTGTCCCGGGAGTGCTCGCCGATGATCATGCCGGTGTAGACCTGTTCCTGCGGCCCGATGAACATCCGGCCCCGCTCTTCCAGGTTCCACAAAGCATAGGCCACGGAAACCCCGGCCTCGGTCGAGATCAGCACACCCTGACGACGGCCCTGGATCGGGCCCTTGTGCGGGGCATGACCGTGGAAGATGCGGTTCAGAACACCCGTGCCGCGCGTGTCGGTCAGGAACTGGCCCTGATAGCCGATGAGCCCGCGGCTGGGCACATGGGCGATGATCCGGGTCTTGCCAACACCGGCAGGCTTCATCTCGACAAGGTCGCCCTTGCGTTCGCCCGTGAGCTTGTCGATCACGGCCCCGGCATACTCGTCGTCCACATCGACGATGACTTCTTCGATGGGCTCCTGCCGGACGCCGTCGACGTCCTTCATGATCACCCGCGGGCGCGAGATCGAAAGCTCGAACCCTTCGCGGCGCATGTTTTCGATCAGCACGCCCATCTGGAGTTCGCCGCGACCCGACACCTCGAAGGCCTCGCCGCCGGGGGTGTCGGCGACCTTGATCGCGACGTTGACCTCGGCTTCCTTCATCAGCCGGTCGCGGATGACGCGGGACTGGACCTTGTTGCCATCGCGGCCCGCAAGCGGGCTGTCGTTGATGCCGAAAGTCACGGTGATCGTTGGTGGGTCGATGGGCTGGGCGGGAAGGGCGGTGTCGACTTCCAGGGCGCACAGCGTGTCGGCAACGGTGGCCTTGGTCATGCCTGCAAGGGTCACGATGTCGCCCGCGACCGCCTCGTCGATCTGGGTCTGGGAGAGGCCCCGGAAGGCCAGGATCTTCGTCACCCGGAATTGCTCCAGCCGCTCGCCGTCCCGCGAGAGTGCCTTCAGCGTCGTGCCGGTGCCGATGCGGCCGGATTCGACGCGGCCGGTCAGGATGCGGCCAAGGTAGGGGTCGGCGGAGAGCGTGGTCGCCAGCATGGAGAAGGGCTCGTCGACGCGGGCCAGCACCTTGGGGGCGGGGACGTGACGGACAATCAGGTCAAAGAGGGCCGAGAGGTCCTTGCGGGGACCGTCAAGCTCGGCATCCGCCCAGCCGGCACGACCCGAGGCATAGACATGCGGGAAATCAAGCTGCTCGTCGGTGGCGCCGAGGTTCGCGAACAGGTCGAAGACCTCGTTCAGCGCGCGGTCGGGCTCGGCGTCGGGCTTGTCGACCTTGTTCAGCACGACGATCGGGCGGAGGCCAAGGGCCAGCGCCTTGGTCAGCACGAACTTGGTCTGCGGCATCGGGCCTTCGGCGGCGTCGACCAGCAGGCAGACACCGTCCACCATCGACAGGATCCGCTCCACCTCGCCGCCGAAGTCTGCGTGGCCGGGGGTGTCGACGATGTTGATCCGAGCGCCTTGCCATTCCACCGAGGTACACTTCGCCAGGATCGTGATCCCGCGTTCGCGTTCGATGTCGTTGGAATCCATGGCGCGTTCCGAGACGGCCTGGTTGTCGCGGAAGGCTCCGGACTGCTTCAGAAGCTCGTCCACGAGGGTGGTCTTGCCGTGGTCGACGTGGGCGATGATCGCGATGTTGCGCAGTTCCATGGGGTCCGGGTCCTGAGAAGGTTGGCGGGGCCTTACAGGGTTTTCTTGCACGCCGCCAGAGGGGGTGCGGTGTCCACAGTGGACAAACCCGCAGATGGAATTAGAATCAATGGCTTGGCATTTTCCGTTCAGGAAATCTTAACCTCTGGCCCCGTGGTCAGGCCGCGATGTAGCGGTCACGGCGGTGGTTCACGGCCAGGAACAGCGAAAAGACCGCGGCACCCAGGAAGCTGTAGGCCAGCATGTCGACTGGCATCACCAGCGCCGCCAGGCCGAAGATGACCACATCCGACAGAAGCTGCGCATGGCCCGCGGGAAAGCCGGTGCGGTCCTGAAGTTCGATCCAGAGGACGGAAAGCCCTCCGAAGCTACCGCCGTGGCGGATGGCGGCGAGGGCGGCGATCCCGAACATGAGGCCGAAAAGAACGGCAGCCACCACTGGCTCGATTCTGCCGAGCTCAACCCAGTTCGGAAGCACAGCGACCAGACCAGACAGCGCCGCTGTGGTGATCAGGGTCTTGACGGCAAAGCGCGCGCCCATGCGGCGCCAGGCCAACCCAAGGAATGGAAGCGTCACAGCAAAATAGACCGCGGCAAAGGGCAGGCCGGTGGCGGCTGAGATCAACACCGCGAGTCCCGTGGTCTGCCCGGTGACGAATCCCATATGCGTGAGAATATGCATGCCCATCGCCGCCATTGTCACGCCAAAGGCGATCCCTTGCGCGTCGTCAACGGCGCTGTGGCGCGGGAGGTCGGTCACCTGGTCGTGGCGGTCTGGCATGGCGGTCTCCTACGGGCAGAAAGGTCATACTGCTTGCCGTTTAAAAGGTCAATATAGATGACCTAATCCATGACTTCTCTTCGCCCTTTGGTTGTGGCACCGTCTTGGGAGATCGCATATTTGAGGATATTATGGACGAACGCCGTATTGCGCTTTTGGTAGATGGCGAAAACCTCTCGGTCGAACATGCCGGGTTTCTGATCACGACGACGGCCAAGAACGGTGCTTTGACAATCAAGCGCGTATTTGGTGCCGTGTCTCGTCTCGATGGATGGACTGCCGCCCCCGGCTTCCGGGTCGTTCATGTCCCGGCAAAGAAGGATTCTGCCGACATCGCCTTGTCACTGGATGCACTGGAATTGGCGCTTACCCGTCAGGTTGACGAGATCGTCATTGCAACCTCTGACAGGGACATGGCCATGGTCGCGCTTCGGATTGCCGAATTGGGCGTTCCGATCACCGGGATTGGCGAAGAGAAAGCGCCGGCGGATTTCCGAAAGGCCTGCCGAAAGTTTGTAGCAATTCCCACAAAGGCCGGTGCGCCGGAAGACCAACCATTTGATCTGCGGCTGCAGGCCTTCCTTCGGGACGAGGGCAAAGCGACGGAAGGCTGGGTCGCGTTCTCGGCCCTCGGGCAGCAACGCGCCAAAGCCATGCAGATTTCGAAAGCTGCGGCCGGTATCGGCAAGTCCGCCTCGTGGATCGACTGGTTCAAGAAGCAGCCAAAGATCTATGAAATAGAAGAGCGCGGAACCCAGTCCCGCGCCCGTCTTAAGCCTGCGAAGTAGAGGTTCGGTTCAGCGCACCAACTACCCGTTCAGCGCCTTGTTCAGGTATTCGTCGACCTTTTCCAGATAGCCCATGGTGGTTAGCCATTTCTGGTCTGGCCCGACGAGAAGGGCGAGGTCCTTGGTCATGAAGCCGTCTTCCACGGTGTCGACCGTGACCTTTTCCAGCGTGGTCGCAAAGCGCATCAGCTGTTCGTTGTTGTCCAGTTTCGCGCGGTGCTTCAGGCCCCCGGTCCAGGCGTAGATCGAGGCGATGGAGTTGGTCGAGGTCGCCTTGCCCTTCTGATGCTCGCGATAGTGGCGGGTGACCGTGCCATGCGCCGCTTCGGCCTCGACGATCTTGCCATCGGGCGTCATCAGCACGCTCGTCATCAGGCCCAGCGAGCCGAAGCCCTGCGCCACGATGTCGGACTGCACGTCGCCATCGTAGTTCTTGCAGGCCCAGACATAGCCGCCCGACCATTTCAGCGCCGAGGCGACCATGTCGTCGATCAGCCGGTGTTCATAGGTCAGGCCGCGCTTCTTGAACTCGTCGGCGAATTCCTCGTCGAAGACCTTCTGGAAGATGTCCTTGAAGCGGCCGTCATAGGCCTTGAGGATGGTGTTCTTCGTGGAAAGATAGACCGGCACGCCTCGCACCAGGCCATAGTTCAGCGAGGCGCGGGCGAAGTCGAAGATGCTGTCGTCGAGGTTGTACATCCCCATGTAGACCCCGGCGGAGGGGGCCGAGTAGACGTCCTTCTCGATCACCGTGCCGTCGTCACCGACGAACTTCATCGTCAGCTTGCCCGCACCGGGGAACTTGAAGTCGGTCGCGCGGTACTGGTCGCCAAAGGCGTGGCGGCCGACGACGATGGGCTGCGTCCAGTGCGGCACGAGGCGGGGCACGTTCTTGCAGATGATCGGCTCGCGGAAGATCACGCCGCCGAGGATGTTGCGGATCGTGCCGTTCGGCGACTTCCACATCTGCTTCAGGCCGAACTCTTCCACCCGGGCTTCGTCCGGAGTAATCGTCGCGCATTTGACGCCTACGCCGTATTTCTTGATCGCCTCGGCCGCATCCACGGTGATCTTGTCATCGGTACGGTCGCGCTCTTCGATCCCGAGGTCGTAGTAGTGCAGATCGATGTCGAGATAGGGCAGGATCAGCTTCTTCTTGATGAAGTCCCAGATGATCCGGGTCATCTCGTCGCCGTCGAGCTCGACGACGGGGTTGGCTACCTTGATCTTCGACATGCGGGCCTCCTGAGGGATTCGGTTGGCTGGGGTCTTAGCGGAAAAGCGGCGGCTTGGGAAGGGCGGTATGCGATTGTATACCGAATTTCGGCGAATGGTTCAGACACGCCGGAATGGCCAGAGGTAGGCGGAAGCGGCAACGGTCCAGCCGAACAGGCAGCCAATAAGCGGCAAGGAATTTCCAACTGCCAAAGTCAGCGGGATGTTGGCGCAGTAGGCGTCCATTGCAAACAGAACGGCGGGAAGTGTAAGCGCCACGAAAGCCGCCGCTTCAGTCAGGCTTGGAGGGGTACGAACGTTCCAGAGACGCCAGGCGAGTAGCGGGAACAAGAGCCAGAGCGCGGCCACTGCGAAATCATCGTCAGAGCCAAGGCCATTCAGATGGCTGCAAGGGTAGACGTCGTCGGACAGAGGTCCGGTGGCAGGTCGAGCCAATGCTTCACCCACCGTCTGGAATGTCGTGCCGTAGAAGCCCTCGGTCCCACCCAGAAATCCGGCGCTGGAACTCAACAGGATCGACAGTCCGATCACAATGAACAGTGACCTTTGGCTTTTCGTTATGCCTTGAACCATGGCAAAGCCATTTCCTTGACCCAATGCCAGATCCCCGGCGCGCCCCTGGCGATCTTGACGCCGACGCGCGACTCCAACTGTTCGAAGGTCACGTTGTAGGTCGCCCAAGTGCCGCCGCCTGACTTCAGGTTCGCCATCACTGGCTGAACCCGATCGAGGCTCTTGGCAAAGACGGCGTCAGGCGTCTGCGCCGCTTCGAACTCTTCCCAAAGCGCGCGGAGGTCGTCGCGGAGGTCGGCAGGCAGAAGGCCGAAGATGCGGTCGGCGGCCTTGGCTTCGGCCGCCTGGGTCTCGACGCTCGCATGGGCATGGCCGTTCTGCGAATGGATCGGCACGTCGCCAACGTCGATTTCCACG
The DNA here is from genome assembly GCA_016792685.1 of Tabrizicola sp. Taxonomy (GTDB): domain Bacteria; phylum Pseudomonadota; class Alphaproteobacteria; order Rhodobacterales; family Rhodobacteraceae; genus Tabrizicola. The sequence continues at coordinate 10,025 of JAEULQ010000114.1, forward strand.
AGGTCGTGGATCAGAAGCATCCGGATCACCCGGTTGATGTCCACCCCCGGCCCGGCCTGATCGGCCAGGACCAGCGCATAAAGTGCGAGGTGCCAGGAATGCTCGCCCGAATTCTCCGGCCGCGAGCCATCGACGAGCGTCGTGGCACGCAGGACGGATTTCAGGCGGTCCGCCTCGTTCAGGAAGGCGAATTGCTGTTCCAGCCGGTCCGTCAATGGCCCATGCCGCCGAAATCGACGGGGGCCTCGGGGGCTTCGTCGATGTCACCGCGTTTGGCGGCCAGGGCCTTTTCCAGGAACTCGCGGCCGCGGCGTTCGGCCAGGCGCACGCGCACGGCCGTCATGTAGGCTTCCTGAAAGGTGGGCGAAGCGGCCATCAGGACCTTGGCCACCTTTTCGTAGAACCGGTCATCGTCCAGCTCGGATTCGGCCGCAAGCACGTCTTCGGCCAGCTGGTCAGCCATTTCCTGCAGCGACGGCATCTTACCGCGTAACCTCTGTCATCCGTTGGCGCACATAGTCGGAAACGGTCTGGATCATCGGCTTCATGTGGGCCTCTTCATCCTTGAAGAAGTGATCCGCGCCTTCGATTTCGGTATGGGTGATGGTGATGCCCTTCTGCTCATGCAGCTTGTTGACCAAGGACTTGGTGTCCTTGGGCGGCGCTACCTTGTCGGCCGTGCCGTTGATGATCAGTCCCGAGGAGGGGCAGGGGGCAAGGAAGGAGAAGTCGTAAAGGTTGGCGGGGGGAGCCACCGAGATGAAACCGGTGATCTCGGGCCGCCGCATCAGAAGCTGCATGCCGATCCAGGCGCCGAAGGAGAAGCCCGCGACCCAGCATTGCTTGGAGTTCTGGTTCATCGCCTGCAGATAGTCGAGCGCGGAGGCCGCATCCGAAAGCTCGCCGATCCCCTGGTCATATTCGCCCTGGCTGCGCCCGACGCCGCGGAAGTTGAAGCGCAGGACGGTGAAGCCCAGGTTGTAGAAGGCATAGTGCAGGTTGTAGACAACCTTGTTGTTCATCGTCCCGCCATAGGCGGGGTGCGGATGCAGCACGATCGCGATCGGCGCGTCGCGGTCCTTCTGCGGGTGATAGCGGCCTTCCAGGCGTCCATCCGGACCGGCAAAGATAACCTCGGGCATTGGCCTCTTCTCATGCGGGAGCGCGCGGTTTCTTGACGCTTTCGCTCGGCTTTAATAGAACCATTCTAAAGCGGCCATGGCCGACTTCTCGGGGCTTGACTGAGGTAATGTGCGCCGCGCGCGGCGTCAATGCGGTTGCACCCTCGGCTGGTCATGTCGCGACATCAGGAGGCGGACATGAAACTCTCGACCAAAGGGCGTTATGCCATGGTGGCCCTGGCCGATCTGGCACTGGCAGAGGCGAAGGCGGGGGGGGATGACCTGGTATCGCTGGCCGAAATCTCGCGGCGGCAGGACATCAGTCTGCCGTACCTGGAGCAGCTTTTCGTCAAGCTCCGTCGTGCGGGCCTGGTCGAGGCGGTGCGAGGGCCGGGTGGCGGTTACAAGCTGGCCAAGACCCCGGACGAAATCCGCATCTCCGATGTCATGCAGGCGGTCGAGGAGACGGTCGATGCGATGCATACCGGGGCAGGGGCTTCGGGCGCCGTGTCGGGTTCGCGCGCTCAGTCGCTGACCAACCGGCTGTGGGAAAGCCTGTCGGCCAATGTCTATGTCTTCCTGCATCAGGTGCGGCTGTCGGACGTGGTGAAGAACGACCTGACCCCTTGTCCGGCCGTGCCGCATCTTTTCCGCGTGGTGGATGAGGAATGAACCGGCTCTACCTCGACTGGAACGCGACTGCGCCGCTGCGGCCCGAGGCGAAGGCCGCGATGGCCGGGGCGATGGAGGTCGTGGGCAACCCCTCCTCGGTCCATGCCGAGGGGCGGGCGGCGAAGGCGTTGATGGAACGTGCACGCGCGCAGGTGGCTGCGGCAGTGGGCTGCGCGCCTGACAATGTGATCTTCACGTCTGGCGCGACCGAGGCGGCTTCGGTCCTGTCCCGGCTGCCGCAGGGCTATGACGTGCTGGTCGACCCGACCGCGCATGACTGCCTTTGGGCTCATTTCCGCAGCGGGGGCGGGGCGGAAAGCGGCCATACGCTGGCCTGGGGCCTGGCGAACAACGAGACAGGCATCATCACCGAGCCCAAGCGCGCGGCTGAAGGTGGCTGGGAATACTACAGCCGCCGCGCAGACTGGCTTTTGCTCGACATCGTGCAGGCAGTGGGCAAGGTGCCTTTCAGCTTCGCCTGGTCGGGGGCTGACATGGCCATCGTCTCGGCCCACAAGTTCGGCGGGCCGAAGGGCATCGGCGCATTGATCCTGCGCAGCGGGCTCGACATCCAGCCCTATGCGCTTGGCGGAGGCCAGGAGATGGGCCGCCGGGCGGGGACCGAGAACCTGATCGGCATCGCCGGGATGGGGGCCGCAGCCGAGGCCGCCGCGCGGGATCTGGCCAACGGGGTCTGGGACGAAGTGGCCGAAGTTAGAAATATTCTAGAATCGGAGTTGTCTGCCGGATCAAACAAGACTATTTCCGTCGGGAATGGGTTGCCCCGTTTGCCGAACACGCTTTGCCTGATCGCGCCCGGCTGGAAGGGCGAGACCCAGGTCATGGCGATGGACCTTGCCGGTTTCGCCGTCTCGGCGGGTTCGGCCTGTTCCTCAGGCAAGGTGCGGCCCAGCCGCGTCCTGACCGCGATGGGCTTTGACGAGGCCCTTGCAGCCCAGGCGATCCGGGTCTCGATCGGGCCTGGGGTGACGAAAGACGACGTGGGGCGGTTCGCCAAGACCTGGACCGCCGCCTATGCCAAGGCCCTTGCCCGGGCCGCCTGATAAGGAAGACGCCGATGACCGCCGTACTGGAAACCACTGACGCCCTTGAGGTTCGCGAAGGCGTGGACCGCGAGACGATCGAGACCGTCCAGGCAATGGCCGGCAAGTACAAATACGGCTGGGAAACCGAGATCGAGACCGACTATGCCCCGAAGGGTCTGAACGAGGATATCGTTCGGCTGATTTCCCAGAAGAACGGCGAGCCGGAGTGGCTGCTTGACTGGCGTCTCGCGGCCTACCGCCGTTGGCTCAAGATGGAAGAGCCCCGCTGGGCGATGCTGAACTATCCCGAGATCGACTATCAGGACCAGTTCTACTACGCGACGCCAAAGAGCATGGCGAAGAAGCCGAAGTCCCTGGACGAGGTCGACCCAAAGCTGTTGGCGACCTATGCCAAGCTTGGAATTCCGCTGAAGGAACAGATGCTTCTGGCCGGTGTTGAAGGTGAGGCCGAGCCCCGCAAGGTTGCGGTCGATGCGGTCTTTGACAGCGTTTCGGTGGGCACGACCTTCAAGGCCGAACTGGCAAAGGCCGGGGTGATCTTCTGCTCGATCTCGGAAGCGGTGCGCGAGCATCCCGAGCTGGTGAAGCAGTACCTTGGCTCTGTCGTGCCGCCGACCGACAACTTCTTCGCGACCTTGAATTCGGCGGTCTTCTCGGACGGATCCTTCGTCTACATCCCCAAGGGCACCCGCTGCCCGATGGAGCTGTCGACCTATTTCCGCATCAACGCCGAGAACACCGGCCAGTTCGAGCGCACCCTGATCATCTGCGACGAGGGTGCCTATGTCAGCTACCTGGAAGGCTGCACCGCGCCGAAGCGCGACACCAACCAGCTGCATGCGGCCGTGGTGGAGATCGTGATCCTAAAGGATGCCGAGGTGAAATATTCCACGGTCCAGAACTGGTATCCGGGCGATGAGAACGGGCTGGGTGGCATCTACAACTTCGTCACCAAGCGCGCCGATTGCCGGGGTGACCGGGCCAAGGTGATGTGGACGCAGGTCGAGACTGGAAGTGCGATCACCTGGAAATACCCGTCCTGCATCCTCCGGGGCGATGATTCACAGGGCGAATTCTACTCGATCGCCATCGCCAACACCGCGCAACAGGCCGATACCGGGACGAAGATGGTCCATCTGGGCAAGCGGACCAAGTCGCGGATCGTCTCCAAGGGCATCTCGGCCGGCCGGGCGCAGAACACCTATAGGGGGCTTGTGAGCATGCACCCCAAGGCCAAGGACAGCCGCAACTATACCCAGTGCGACAGTCTTCTGATTGGCGACAAATGCGGGGCTCACACTGTGCCTTACATCGAAGTGCGCAACAATTCGAGCCGCGTCGAGCATGAGGCGACCACGTCCAAGGTGGACGACGACCAGCTGTTCTATTGCCGCTCGCGGGGCATGGACGAGGAAGAGGCCGTGGCCCTGGTGGTGAACGGCTTCTGCAAGGAGGTCCTGCAGGCCCTGCCGATGGAGTTCGCGATGGAGGCGCAAAGCCTGGTCGCGATCAGCCTGGAAGGTTCGGTCGGCTAATGGCGAAGGCTGCGGCAAAGCGCCCGGCCAAGGATTTGGCCGGGGCTGCGTCGGTTTCGGCGCGGCCAGGGCCCCGCAAGGTCCTGTTTTCCGCAGTGAAGAACGAAGCTCCGTTCCTGCTGGAATGGATCGCCTATCACAAGGTCATCGGCTTCGATGAGATCGTGATCTGCTCCAACCCTTCCAATGACGGCACCGAAGAGCTTCTGGCCGCGCTTGCCGGGGCGGGGGAAATCCGGCATCTGCAGGTGACGCCCGGGCCGAAAATGGGCCCCCAGCGCGTGGCGTCCGAGACCTTTTCCCGCTTTGTCGGCTATCGCGAGGGCGACTGGTATCTCTGGCTCGATGCTGACGAATTCCTGAACGTCAAGGCCGGGGACCGCACCGTCGATGCGCTGATCAAGGTGCTTGGTCATAGGCAACTGGCGCCTGTATGCTGGCGCATTTTCGGATCCGGTCGCAACCCGCGGTTTCCGGGGCGTTTCATCGACCCGGCTTTTGCATTGGCCTCGGCGCCAGAATTCGCGGCCAACCTGGAACAGAAGACTCTGTTCCGGTATTCGCAGTCGACCCGCGGTTTTGCCATGTTCGGGATCAATCGTCCGCTTCTGGCCAAGGGTAACAGCTTGACGGCCGAAGATGTGATGGTCGGCAACGGTGGCCCGGCGCTGGCCAGCTTCAAGTACAATCAGCGCTGGTTGAGCGGTGTGGATTTCGGCAGGTCGGCCTGGGTCGACCCGAAGGAATTCGGCTGGCACCACGCCCAGATCAACCACTATGCCGTGCGCACGCCCGAGTTCTTTGCCTTGAAGCGTCTGCGCGGGCGGGGAATTCGCGCTGATGCGATCGGAGCTGCCAATCGACGGCACACCGAGGCTTTCTTCCACGAGCATGACCGCAACGAGGTCGAGGACCGCTCGATCCTGTTCTGGCAGGATCGGGTGACGGCCGAAATCGCGCGGCTCATGGGGTTAAAGGTTGTTGCGGATGCCGCTGAGCAGTCGGCCGCGCTGGTTGCGTCCCTGATCAAGGACCTGCCGGAGCCTGTTGTGCCCAGCGCCCCGGCCAAGCCGAGCAAAGCCCCCGATCCGCAAGCCGCGGAAGACCTTGCGCTAAAGATGCCGCCGGCGGAAGCGGCCCATCTGCGGCAGGCCTTTGCCAAAGCCTCGGTCATCCTGGAATACGGCAGCGGTGGATCGACGATCGTGGCGGCCGAGGGTGGCCGGAGAGTCTTCAGTGTCGAAAGCGACAAGGCCTGGGCAGACCGGGTTCAGGCCGAGCTTGCGACGATCTCGGATCGGGCGCATGTCCATTATGCCGACGTCGGTGAGACCGGCGAGTGGGGCGCGCCGGTCAATGGGCGTGCGCACCGCCGCTTTCACGCTTACGCGCTTTCGGTCTGGGACCGGCCGGACTTTGCCGAGCCTGATGTCGTCCTGATCGACGGCCGCTTCCGGGCCGCATGCCTTGTCGCCGTGCTGCTGCGGGCTCGGCGACCCACAACCGTGCTTTTCGACGACTACCGACGCCGGCGTTTCTACCACGGGGTTGAGAAGCTGGCCCGAAAGGAAGAACTGATCGGCAACATGGCCCGCTTCACCGTCACGCCTGGCCCGATCCCCCCCGACATGATGACACAGGCGATCGGCTGGTTCACCGACCCGCGCTGATCGCGTCCGAACTTCAGGAAGAGAAAAATGCTTGAAATCAACAATCTGCACGTCAAACTTGAAGAAGAGGACAAGGTGATCCTCCGCGGGGTCGATCTGAAGATCGGCGCGGGCGAGGTGCATGCGATCATGGGGCCGAACGGGTCGGGCAAATCGACGCTGTCCTATGTTCTGGCAGGCCGCGAGGGGTATGAAGTTACCGAGGGGTCGGCCAGACTTGACGGTGAGGAACTGCTTGAGATGGAGCCCGAGGCGCGTGCGGCCGCCGGTCTTTTCCTTGCGTTCCAGTATCCGGTCGAAATCCCGGGCGTCGGCAACATGACCTTCCTGCGGACCGCGCTCAACGCCCAGCGCAAGTCCCGGGGAGAGCCTGAAATCAGCGCCGGAGACTTTCTGAAACTGGTTCGCGAAAAGGCCAAGACGCTGAAGATCGACGCCGAAATGCTGAAGCGGCCGGTCAACGTCGGCTTTTCGGGCGGCGAGAAGAAGCGCAACGAGATCCTGCAGATGGCCATGCTGGAGCCCCGCATGTGCATCCTGGACGAAACCGATTCCGGCCTGGATGTCGACGCGATGAAGCTGGTCTCGGAAGGCGTGAACGCGCTGCGCAGCGCGGGCCGTTCCTTCCTGGTGATCACGCACTACCAACGGCTTCTGGACCACATCAAGCCGGATGTCGTGCACATCATGGCGGCGGGGCGGATCATCAAGACCGGCGGGCCGGAACTGGCGCTGGAGGTCGAGACCAACGGTTATGCCGATATCCTGGGCGAGGTGGGCTGATGGGACTGCCGAAGGCAAAGGAAGACGCCCTCGCGGCGCGTCTTGAGGCATTGAGCCTGCCCACGGGCGGGGGCTGGCTTGCAACGGCCCGGGCCGAGGCCCTGGCACGCCTGAGCGAGATGGGCCTGCCCGCCCGGCGCGACGAATACTGGCGTTACACCGATCCGGCGAGCCTAAATGCCCCGGAGGCGCCGATTGCCCACCGCTTTGATGCCAGCGACGAAGCCCCACCCTTTGACGGTATGGACCGGCTGAAGATCGTCTTCGTCGATGGTGTCTTCGATCCTGCGGCCTCGGACGATCTGACGCTTTCCGGCGTGACAATCGAGCGTCTGTCTGCTGCCGGCGACAAGGACATCCACTGGGCAAAAGGGCTTTACGGCACTTTGGAAACGCGCGGCCAGACCCCGGTTGCGCGCCCCTTCGCGACGTTGAACACCGCCTTCGCAACCGATGGTGTCGTGATCCATGTGACCGGCAAGGCCGCCAAACCGGTTTCTCTGGTTTATGTCCATGAATCAGAGACTTCCGATGCGATCCTTCATCACTGCGTGCGGCTTGAGGCCGGGGCTGAGCTGACGCTTCTGGAAAACGGCCCGGCTGCGGCGCGGTTTTCCAAGGTGATGGAAGTCGATATCGCCGATGGCGCGACCTTCCACCATATCCGTCTGCAGGGCCGCGACCACGAACGCCGCGCCGTGACGCATATCTTCGCCCGTCTGGGCGCCAAAGCCGAGATGCGGTCGTTTACGCTCACGGCCAATGGCCGCCTGACCCGCAATGAGGCGGTCATCGAACTGACCGGGGCCGAGGGCCGCGCGCATCTGGCCGGGGCGACGGTCGGTGACGGGGATTTCCATCACGATGATACGGTCTTCATCACTCATGCCGCCGAGGCCTGTGAAAGCCGCCAGGTGTTCAAGAAGGTGCTGATGAACGGCGCTACCGGGGTTTTCCAGGGCAAGATCCTGGTCAAGCCCGGCGCTCAGAAGACTGACGGTTACCAGATCAGCCAGTCGCTGCTGCTGGACGGGGACAGCCAGTTCCTGGCCAAGCCCGAGCTGGAAATCTATGCCGATGACGTGAAATGCAGCCACGGCTCGACCTCGGGGGCGATCGACGAGACGGCGCTGTTCTATCTGCAGTCGCGGGGCGTTCCGCGGGCATCGGCGCAGGCTCTTTTGGTGCTGGCCTTCCTGGCCGAAGCGATCGGCGAGATCGCCGACGAGGACATTGCCGAAGATATCCGTGGGCGGCTGGAACGTTGGCTCGCCCGGCACGGGGCGGAAGGATAAGGGAGCGCGGATGTCCGTCTCGACCGACCTTGTCAGGACCTGGTGGCGCCCGCGCGCCATCCTGCGCCAGCACCTTGCACGCGGGCGGTCCGAGCCTTTCGCGCTGTCGTTTCTGCTGATCTTCCTGACCCTGGCCTTCATCGGGCAATGGCCCGGGGCTGCCCGGGATGCCTTTCTGAATGGCGAGGCTTCGGCCTGGCCGCGCATCCTGCCCACGGCTTACGGTCTGCTTGCGGCCATTCCCTTTCTTTACGGCCTCGCTGCGCTTGGCCATCTGGCCGCGCGGGCCATGGGCGGGCAGGGCAGTTGGTACGGCGCGCGGCTTGCCCTGTTCTGGGCGCTGGCGACCGTCGGTCCGCTGATCCTGCTGCAGGGTCTCGTCTCGGGCATGATCGGCCCGGGACCGGCGCTTTCGGCCGTCACTTTGGTCGTGGGCCTGGCCTTCCTGTGGCTTTGGGCCACGCTCTTGCACGAGGCGGAACGCGGATGAGCCTGACCGACCGACTGATCGCCCTGGCGCGACTGACATTGCAGGAGCCCCGGCAGGCCACGCGGGTCCTGTTGTCGGAAGACGTGCCGATGCCTGCACGGACGGCCGGTCTGATGCTGGTCGCGGTCCTGTCAGCGGTCCTGGCCAGCCTGCAGCTTGGATTGACGGACCAGCCTCTGGACCCGTTCAGCGCCTTCATGCTGGCAAGCCCCTTCCGGGCGGCGGCTTTCCAGTGGTTCTTCCTTGCCCTGTCGGTCGTGCTGATCCATCGCGTCGGGCGGGCTTTCGGCGGGCAGGGCAGCTTTGCCGACGCGCTTCTGGTCGTCGTCTGGCTGCAGCTGCTGACCCTTGCGCTGCAGGTTCTGCAACTGGTGGCGACGCTCGTCGCGCCGTTCCTGGTCGGGATCATCGGCATTGGCGGCTTTGTTCTGTTCGTGTGGCTGATGACGGCTTTCATTGCGGAATTGCATGGCTTTGCGTCGCGCGGGCTGGTCTTTCTGGGGATGATCCTGACAGCACTTGCCACCGGCTTGATCCTTGGCATCGCCCTGATCTTCTTTCTCGGGCCGGAGGCCTTTGCGAATGTATGACGTGCAGAGGATTCGCGGCGACTTTCCGATCCTGTCCCGGCAGGTGAACGGAAAGCCCTTGGTCTATCTTGATAACGGTGCTTCCGCGCAGAAGCCGCAGGTCGTCATCGACGCAGTGACAAAGGCCTATTCGCAGGAATATGCCAATGTCCACCGCGGCCTGCATTTCCTGTCGAACCTCGCGACCGACAAATACGAAGCCACCCGGGGAATCATCGCCTGCTTTCTGAACGCGGCCAGTGAGGAAGAGATCGTCTTCAACTCCGGCACGACGGAAGGCATCAACCTCGTCTCGTACGCCTGGGCGGCCCCGCGCCTGCAGCCGGGCGATGAGATCGTGCTTTCGGTGATGGAACACCATGCCAACATCGTTCCCTGGCACTTCCTGCGCGAACGCCAGGGCGTGGTGCTGAAATGGGTCGAGGTGGACGCGAAGGGCGATCTTGACCCGCAAGCGGTCATTGATGCGATCACGCCCCGGACCCGGCTGATCGCCGTGACCCATATGTCAAACGTCCTTGGCACCGTGGTCGATGTCGCGGCGATCTGCCGTGGCGCGCGCGCGAAGGGCGTGCCGGTGCTGGTCGACGGAAGCCAGGCCGCCGTGCATATGCCGGTCGATGTGCAGGCCATCGGCTGCGATTTCTATGCGATTACCGGTCACAAGCTTTACGGCCCCTCGGGTTCGGGCGCGATCTGGATTTCCCGCGACCGCCAGGCCGAGATGTGCCCCTTCCTGGGCGGCGGGGATATGATCCGCGAGGTTACCCGGGACACCGTCACCTGGAACGACCCGCCGATGAAGTTCGAGGCCGGAACGCCGGGCATCGTCCAGCAGATCGGCCTTGGCGTGGCGCTGGATTATCTCATGGGTCTTGGGATGGAGAATATTGCCGCCCATGAACGCAGAATTCGCGATTATGCCCGTGAACGCCTGGCGGGGCTCAATTGGCTGAACGTGCAGGGGAATTCCGCGACGAAAGGGGCCATCTTTTCGTTCACGCTGGAAGGCGCTGCCCATGCGCATGACATCTCGACCATCCTGGACAAACGCGGCATCGCGGTCCGCGCGGGCACCCACTGCGCCATGCCCCTGATGGAGCATCTCGGGATCACCGCGTCCTGCCGTGCCTCGTTCGGGCTTTACAACACGGTCGAGGAAGTCGACGCGCTGGTCTCGGCGCTGGAGTTCTGCCACGAGCTGTTTGCCTGAAGGCGGTGTGGCGGAGAAATCTCCGCCATTACGGAATTTCATTGCGAGAATCACCCGATCTGTCTCTCATCAAAGGGGCAAAAGGGGGGGGGATCTCGATGCGTATTTGTCTAACAAGCGTTATGTCATTCGGCCTTTCTACCGCGGCTCTGGCCGGGGATGTCACGGTTCTGGACCCGGCGGCATTCTTTCCGGAAGGGCCGGTTGTCGTGGAAGGAAAGCTGTTTTACGCACAATACTCCGGCAATGTCGTCTCGGTCTGGGATGGAGCCGTGAAGACGGACATCTGGAAGGCTGAAGGATGTGGACCTTCTGCCGTGGTTCCGGTCGGCGAGAATTTCGGCATCACCTGCTATGACAACGGCAAGCTGGAAGTGATCGGCCGGGATGGAGGCAGCGTTGCAAGCTATGACAAGGATGCTGCCGGCGGCGCGTTGCTTGGCCCGAATGACGGCACGCCCGATGGCAGGGGCGGGGCTTGGTTCACACTTTCCGGACCCTGGACGCCGGGGCCGGTGGTGGGCCGCATCGTTCATCTCGCTGCGGACGGCACGCTGACAGAGGTCGCCAATGACCTGAATTATCCCAACGGGATTGTACTTGGCCCGGACGGCCGGCTTTATGTGAACGAAAGCTATGCCGGCACCGTGACCTCTTTCGCCGTGGCCGAGGATGGCAGCCTGTCTGATCGGGCAAGTTTTGTGCACCTCTATCAAATGGGCGAGGATCCCGGCGTCTTTCCGGACGGCATCAAGGTCGGGCCCAACGGCAACTTCTTCATAGGCCTGAATTCCGCGCCGGCAATCATCGAAGTCATTCCGGACGGCAGCAAGGTCGTGGCCAGGCACCTGTTTGAAACTCAGGGCACGCCGAACATGGCGTTCAGTGCCGACGGTGCCACGATGTATGTGATGGCGGTGGATAACGAAGCCGGCGCACCATATGAGGGACGTGTTCTCTCCATGCCCTTGAAATAACCGGGTTTCCGCCGCGATAACCTTGGGGGCTTTCCCGGTTTATCCGCGGCGGGAGAATCCAGTTGCCTCTGGCGCGCCTTTCACCTAATGGGTGCGCAGGCACCCGTAGCTCAGCTGGATAGAGTGCTGCCCTCCGAAGGCAGAGGTCACAGGTTCGAATCCTGTCGGGTGCGCCAGCCCCAACCGCTTTTCCGAACGCCGCACACTGGACATTCTTGTCCCGGCTGCGCGATACCTCGGGCAGATGTCACCGTTCGCGGAAAGATCCTTGCCAAAACCCCTTCGCATGGCTGCAGGACTTGCCCTGGGAACGGCCGGGGGCGCGGCTTTCCACGCGGCCGGACTGCCTTTGCCTTGGATGCTGGGCGCGCTTTTCGCCACGATGGTCGCCGCGGTTGCGCGCTTGCCGGTCGAGGGGCCGATGCAGTTGCGCGCCGCGATTGTCGCCGTGATCGGCGTGCTGCTCGGGTCGCGCTTCACGCCCGAGGTGATCGACCAGGCCAGTCAGGCGCTGGTCACGCTGGCGATCCTTCTGGTCTATCTGGCCGTCGTCGCCGGGATCGTCGTGCCCTTTTACCGCTATGTTGGACGGCAGGACTGGACCACGGCCTATTTTGCCGGAATGCCGGGCGGACTGTCCGAAATGATCGAGTTGGGCGAGGCGCGAGGTGCCAATGTCCCGGCGATCGTGCTGGCGCATTCCCTGCGGATTGTGATCACCATCGCGCTGATGGCCTTTCTGTTCCGAGTGGTTCTTGGCCACGACGTTGGCAGCTCGAACCCCGCGCCGAGCCCGGCACTCGGGGTCGCCGATGCCGCACTTCTGGCCGCTTCGGCGGTCATCGGCGCGGCGCTTGGCATCCGGCTGCGCTTGCCCGCGCCCACGTTTCTTGGCCCGATGATCCTGTCGGCCGCCGCGCATCTGTCGGGGCTGACGTCCAGCGCACCGCCGAACCTTCTCGTAATCGCGGCGCAGGTGGTGCTGGGCACGATCCTTGGCTGCCGTTTTCTGGGAATTGCCCCGGCCATGTTGTGGACGGCCGGCATCCTGAGCCTTGGCGCCACGGCCCTGACGCTGGCGCTTGCCGTGATTGCCGGTCTTGCGATGCGCGCATCAACCGGTATCGGCCTTGATCAGGCGCTTCTGGCTCTGGCGCCGGGCGGCCTGACCGAAATGGGTCTGATTGCGCTTGCCATCCATGCCGACGTGGCCTTTGTGGCGCTGCACCATGTTGTGCGCATCCTGGTGGTGATCGTTGTCGCGCCCGTCCTGATCAGGGTCGTCCAGCGCAGCAGCTGACAGCTAGCAATCCGTGGCGTCGGCAAGCGAGACGCCCTTGAGCTTCGCCGCAACCAGTTCATCCCGCATCTTTCGGTCGCAGAAGACGGCATCGGAGTAGGGGGTCCTGAAGACATGGGCGCCGCCCACCACGGCAGTCCGGAACACCAGTGCCGCGCCGCCGGCCTTGTCATAGTACTTGCCGTTGGCGTAGTCCCCGGTGCGGATCTTCACACGTGAGGCGGCTTCGTCCAGCGCATCCAGGACGCGCAGCACGTTGCACAGGTACAGTTGTGGGCCCGGGCTGCCGTCCCAGAGCGTGAAGGTGCAGGCGGTGAAGGCAAAGGCCTCGGGGTCCACCGACTGGAAGACCAGCTTCAATGGCTCGGACACGATCCAGAGGCCCGCCAGCATCTCGAAGTCGCGGGGCAAGCCGTTGGACTTGCCGCGCCCGGGCTGATGCAGCAGGTGCGGAGGTTCGGGATATTGGTCAGGATCGCCAGTCGGAGGCTCGATGGTGAAGCTTCCCGGCAGGCAAAGCCGGTCCCAGTTGGAAAAGTCGATCTTCGGTAAACCGCCGCCCGGCCAGAAACTGGGTTCGATCAGGAAAAAGCGACCCCGGGCGCGGCGCTCGGCCTCAGTCCAGGGTTCGGAGAAGGGGCGGCGTTCGGCTTGCATCACCTGATTTCTGGTCAAGGTTCTGCTCCCGTGTCGCCTGGGCGGGGCAGGGCGGCAAGACAGGAATTCCGCAGGTCCGCGACGGATGGCCTCTTGCCTTCTTGCAAATGGTTCTCATTTACATTCTAATCCCAAAGACAAGGATATCGCCCATGACCCTGTCCCGCCGCAGCCTCCTCCTGTCGACCCTGGTCGCGTTTCTGCCGGTGCAAACCCTGGCGCAGGATCGCCTCAAGGTCGTGACCACCTTCACTGTCATCGCCGACATGGCGCGCAACGTTGCGGGCGACGGGGTCGATGTCGTCTCGGTCACCAAGCCCGGAGCCGAGATCCACGGCTATGAGCCGACCCCGCAAGACATTGTTGCCGCCTCTGACGCGGATCTTGTGCTGTGGAACGGTCTCGGCCTCGAGCGCTGGTTCGAGCAGTTCCTGGGCAACCTGGGCGAAGTGCCCTCCGCCACGCTGACCGATGGCATCACCCCCATCTCGATCACGGGGGGCGACTATGACGGCAAGGCCAATCCCCATGCCTGGATGAGCCCGGACAACGCGTTGATCTATGTGGACAATATCGCCGTGGCGCTTTCGGGGATCGATCCGGGCAATGCCGCGCTCTACCAGGCGAACGCCGATACCTACAAGGCCAAGCTCCGGGCGGCGCTTGACCCGCTGAAGGCCCAGATCACAGCCCTGCCGGAAGAGCGCCGCTGGCTGGCCAGCTGTGAAGGGGCCTTCAGCTACCTGGCCCGCGATCTGGGCCTGCAGGAGCTTTACCTCTGGCCGATCAATGCCGACCAGCAGGGGTCGCCCCGCCAGGTGCAGGCAGTGATCGACGGGGTTCGCGAACACAAGATTCCGGCCGTCTTCTGCGAAAGCACAGTGGCTTCGGACCCCGCCGAACAGGTCGCCCGCGAGACCGGCGCAGCCTTTGGCGGGATTCTCTATGTCGACAGTCTGAGCGATGGCAATGGCCCGGTGCCGACCTATCTCGACCTGTTGAGGGTCACCACGGAAACCATCGCCAAGGGGCTGACTGCCCCGAATTGAACCGGCGAAGCGAGGTCAGGATGCGCGACACCACGGAACCTCTTGCGGACGGCATCAGCGCCGTCGGGGTCACGGTCACCTATCGCAACGGCCTGACGGCATTGACCGATGCCAGCTTTGCCATACCGCAGGGCACGATCACGGCTCTGGTGGGCGTCAACGGTGCTGGAAAATCCACGCTTTTCAAGGCGATCATGGGCTTTGTTCCCATCGCGCGGGGGACGATCCGCTTGCTGGGCATGCCAGTGCGCGCGGCGCTGCGGCAAAACCTGGTGGCCTATGTCCCGCAGGCCGAGGAAGTGGACTGGTCCTTTCCGGTGCTGGTCGAGGACGTGGTCATGATGGGCCGCTACGGCCATATGGGGTTCCTTCGCCGCCCCTCTGCCACCGACCGCGCCAAGGTCGATCAGGCCCTTTCGCGGGTGGGGCTTTCCGACCTCAGGCACCGCCAGATCGGCGAATTGTCCGGCGGCCAGAAGAAACGCGTCTTCCTGGCCCGGGCGCTGGCACAGGAAGGCCGGATCATCCTTCTGGACGAACCCTTCACCGGTGTCGATGTGAAGACCGAAGAGCAGATCGTCGCGCTCTTGCGGGATCTGCGCGCCGAGGGTCATGTCATGCTGGTCTCGACGCATAACCTGGGCTCGGTGCCGGAATTCTGCGACCGGACCATCCTTGTGAAGGGCACCGTGCTGGCCCATGGCCCGACCGAGACGATCTTCACCCGTGACAATCTGGAACGCGCCTTCGGTGGCGTGCTGCGCCATTTCACCCTGGGCGGCACCGACCTTCATGACGACGACGACGCCCGTGAGATCCGCATCATCACCGATGACGAACGCCCCTTCGTCCAATACGGCCGGAAAGGCGACAAATGAGGCAGCCAGCCTTTCATCTTTGCCCAAATATCCCCGCACGGCCCGAGCCGGTTGCGCGCCTATGGCGCGCAGAGGCGAGACAAGAGACTTGCGCGGAACGCGCTCCTTTTGAAAACCGCCCGCAGCTGGGACCTGTCTGCCATGCTTGAGCCTTTCGCCTACGGCTACATGACCAACGCGATGTGGGTTTCCGCGCTTGTCGGCGGCGTCTGTGGCTTTCTTTCTGCCTATCTCATGCTCAAGGGCTGGTCGCTCATTGGCGACGCGCTTTCCCATTCGGTCGTGCCCGGCGTTGCCGGAGCCTATATCCTCGGCCTTCCCTTTGCCCTCGGGGCCTTCCTTTCCGGCGGGCTTGCGGCGGCGGCCATGCTGTTCCTGTCGAACCGCACCGGGCTGAAGACCGACACGGTCATCGGCCTCATCTTCACCTCGTTCTTCGGTCTCGGCCTTTTCCTGATCTCGATCTACCCGACCAGCGTGTCGATCCAGACCATCACCATGGGCAACATCCTTGCGATCTCGCCCGAGGACACGGTTCAGCTCGTCCTGATCGGCGGGATTTCGGCCATCGTCCTGCTCGCCCTCTGGAAGGACCTCATGGTCACCTTCTTCGATGAGGCCCATGCCCGGACCATCGGCCTGCGTCCAGACCTGCTGAAGGCCATTTTCTTCACCCTCCTGTCCGCCTCGACCGTCGCCGCCATGCAGACCGTCGGCGCGTTCCTTGTTGTTGCCATGGTCGTGACCCCCGGTGCGACGGCCTATTTGCTGACCGACCGCTTCCCCCGGCTTCTTGCCCTTGCGTCGGGGATTGGCGCGGCTACGGCCTTTTTCGGTGCCTATCTGTCCTACTTCCTTGACGGCGCAACCGGCGGGATCATTGTCCTGCTGCAGTTCGTCCTCTTTGCGGCGGCGTTCATCTTTGCCCCGAAGCACGGGCTTCTGGCCGCAAGGGCAAGGGCGAGGGCAGCATGATCGAGACGATCCTTCAGCCCTTCCAGTTCCCGTTCATGCAGAACGCATTCCTGATCGCCCTGATCATCGCACCACCCACGGCGCTGTTGTCGTGCTTTCTGGTTCTCAAGGGCTGGGCCCTGATGGGCGATGCCGTCAGCCATGCGGTTCTTCCCGGCATCGTGCTCGCCCATATGGCCGGGCTGCCGCTGCTTGCCGGGGCCTTTGTCGCAGGCCTCGGCAGCGCGCTCTTGACCGGCTATCTGGCCGACAACAGCCGGATCAAGCGTGACACGGTGATGGGCGTGGTCTTTTCGGCCATGTTCGCGCTTGGCATCGTGCTGCACACCGCCTTCCCGACCGATGTCCATCTGGACCATATCCTCTTTGGCAACATGCTTGGTGTCGGTCAGGGTGACCTTCTGACCGCCGCCGCCATCGCCGGACCGGTCACCCTGTACCTCGGGCTCAAATGGCGCGATCTGATGCTGCACGCCTTCGACCCGGCTCAGGCCCGGGTCTCGGGTCTGAACACCGGGTTGCTGCACTATGGCCTGCTGGCGATCCTTGCGCTGACGATCGTCGCCACGCTGACTTCGGTCGGGCTCATCCTTGCCATCGGGCTTCTCATCGCGCCGGGTGCCATTGCCTTTCTTCTGGTGCGCAGCTTCGGACACATGCTCATCGTCGCGACAGTGATCTGCCTCGCCGCGATGGTCCTTGGCATCTGGCTGAGCTTTCACGTCGACAGCGCCCCGGCGCCGACAGTGGTGCTGATCCTGAGCGGAACCTTCCTGCTGGCCTTCCTGGTCCGCATGTTGAAAGTCCGTTCCGCCTGATCCGGCTTGCGAGTAGTCGGTCCTCCGCTTACCCATGTCTTGTCAGCGGGTTGGCCCGAAGGCACCCGGCACTTTCGATGGATCATTCCCGATGCCCGCAACCAATGCCGCAATCTGGTTCTCGTCCGACGGCTTCGATCCGGCGAGCAAGGGCATTAATGGCCGACGCGTGGCCGGGGAAAGCTTCCTGCGCGGCTTCTTTGCCCATGCCGAGGTCGCGGAGTTCGTCTCGATCGCCCATGCCCAGTCCGACCACGCCGCTTTCGCCGAGATGGCCAAGGCGAATGGCGTGACGGCGCCCCTGCGCCATGTGCGGCTGGACGCGCCGGCCGCGATGAAGCCCGTCGAGGTGCTTTACTACCCCGCGCCCCTGGTCTCGACCGAGTTCTGGCGCCGGGTTCCCTTCGGGGCAGCGGCCTGGGCCTTGTGCGGGATCACCCATACCACGGCGACGAGGAACGTGATGCAGGCGGTCTTCGACATGCGCTCGGCGCCGCAGATGCCTTGGGACGCGGTGATCTGCACATCGCATGCCGTCCAGGCCTCGCTGCGCCGGCTGATGGAGCTGGCGGAAGACCATCTGGTCCGCCGTTTTACAGGCGGTGTCATGCCCAGCCGTCCACTTCTGCCGGTGATCCCCCTGGGGGTGAACTGCCAGGATTTCCAGCCCGATGCGGGCCGGGGCAGGGCGCTTCGTGACCGGTTGGGCATCGCGCCCGGGGATTTCGTCGCCGTTTGCATCGCGCGCCTGACCCCTGATGAGAAATTCGATCCCCTGCCGCTCTTCCTGGCCATGGAGCTTGCAGCGCAGGAAGTGCGGGCCTTTGGCGGTGGGCGGCTACACCTCATTTTCTGCGGCCAGTTCCGCGAAGAGGTCTGGTCGGGTGTCTTTGAGGCCGCTGCGCGCGAGCTGATGCCGTCGTGCAGCTATCACCTTCTGGACGGGGGCGATGCCGACGAACGCAAGGCGACGCTTTCGGGCGGCGATGCCTTTGTCTTTCCGATCGACAATGTGCAGGAAACCTTCGGTCTGGCCCCGATCGAGGCCATGGCCGCAGGCCTTCCGGTGATCGTCTCGGACTGGGACGGCATGAAGGACACGGTGACGCCCGAGGTGGGCTTCCGCATCCCGACCGAGATGCCAAGGGCCGGGCTTGCGACCTATGTCAGCCACCGTCACCTTGGCGGGACCGACAATTACATGCAGTACCTGTCGCAGCTCTCTTCCATGTCGCCGGTCGATGTCCGGGCCATGGCGCGCGCGCTTTCGACGCTTGCGCTTGACCCCGAGCTGCGGGCCCGGATGGGGGCTGCGGCCCAGGCGCGGGCACGGGTCCTTTATGACTGGAAGGCGGTGATCCCGCAGATGCAGGCGCTTTGGGCCGAACAGGCGGCCATGCTGGCGCACGCCAGGATGAAGGACGGGACCGGGGTGATGCCGCGGGATGCGGGCCTCATCCCGGTCGGCCCGGCGCCCGAGGAAATGTATGCCGCCTACCCAAGCCGCCGCGCCGGGCCGGACCGGCGTTTGCGCGCGACTGACGCCAGCCAGCGTCCGGGTCCGCGGGCAATGATCCAATTGCGCAACTACGCTTTCCGCCGCCGCTTCATCGAGGACACTGGCCGGATCGAGGCAATTCTTGCCAGCTATGCCGCCGACGGACCTGCGGGCGCGACCGAGGCTGAAGTGTCCGCGAAAACCGGGATCCCCCTGCAGCTTGTCGCCCGAAGTGCGCTTTGGCTTCTGAAGTATGATTATCTGACCGAGGTGCCATGACCCGCTCTATCCTTATCACCGGTGCCGGTGCAGGCATCGGCCGCGCCACTGCCCGCGCCTTTCTGGCCGACGGATGGGACGTCACACTGCTGGGGCGCCGACGCGAGGCGCTTGAGGAAACCGCCGCGGGACAACCGGCCCGGATCATCAGCTGTGATGTCGGCGATCCGGGACAGGTCGAAGCCGCCTTCGCTGCGCTTCCGCGCCTGGATGTGCTGTTCAACAATGCCGGAATTTCCGCCCCCGCTGCGCCGATCGACGAGATTCCGGTCGAGACCTGGCTTGAGGTGAGCCGCACCAACATCACAGGCATGTTCCTGTGCGCCCGCGCGGCCTTTGGCCTGATGCGCCGCCAGGATCCGCGCGGCGGCCGCATCATCAACAACGGGTCGATCTCGGCGCATGTGCCGCGCCCGGGCTCGACACCCTACACGATGTCGAAACACGCCGTGACGGGCCTTACCCGCACGCTGGCGCTGGATGGGCGTGCCCATGACATCGCCTGCGCGCAGATCGACATCGGCAATGCTTTGACCGACATGGCGGCTGGCTTTACCCGGGGCGTGCCGCAGGCCAATGGCGAGACCCGGGTCGAACCGGTCATGGATGTCGAACATGTCGCGCGCATGGTGCTGCACATGGCCAGCCTGCCGCTTGAGGTGAACACACCCTTCGTGACGATCATGGCGCGGGACATGCCCTATATCGGGCGGGGCTAGAGATCAGCGGGCGAAAAGCCCGACCAGCGATCGCAGGAAATCCATCACCCGCGTATCCTTGAGCGCGTAGTAGATGGCCTTGCCCTCACGGCGGGTGCTGACCATGCCTTCAAGGCGCAGGCGCGCAAGTTGCTGGCTGACTGCTGCCTGGCGTTGGCCCAAAAGCCCCTCCAGTTCGGTCACCGACTTCTCGCCCGAGGCCAGATGGCTGAGAATCAGCAGACGACCCTGATGGCTCATGGCCTTCAGAAATCCGGCTGCCGACTCGGCATGCACAGTCAGGTCGCCGGCGATGTTCTGGTCTGCCATTTCCATCTCGCTTTTCCCGTCGGACGCTGCCTGGGACCTGAAACCGATCACGGACATCCGTTCACCTCATACAACCAATGATTGACTTATTCTAACATGTTGTCGCCTGCCACTCGACGGCCACTTGCCGTTGCGCAGCGGGCCGGGCAAGGTTCCGCCGAAGGTTCGGGCTGGCCCTCGTCCCCGTCGCCTGCTGCGGCGCACGGACAGGGAGGCCAGCGTCGCCGCCAAGACCGCTTGAAAAGGGACTGATCGTCATGCTCCGCCAATCTGCCTTTACTGCCCCCGGCCGCTTCTGGCGCGGCAACCTGCACACCCATTCCACCCGCTCGGACGGGGTGCTCTCACCCGAGGAGGTCTGCCGTCGCTACCGGGCCGAAGGCTATGATTTCCTGGCGCTGACGGACCATTTCATCGGCATGTACGGCTATCCCATGGTCGACACGCGTCCCTTCCGGACCGAAGGCTTCACCACGCTGATCGGTGCCGAGCTTCACTCGGGAGCGCAGTCGAATGGCGAGCTCTGGCATATCCTCGCCGTGGGCCTGCCTGACGATTTCGCCCCGCCGACAACCACCAGCTTCGTCGCCGAGCCGGGCCAGGAATCCGGCCCCGAGATCGCTGCCCGTGCGGTCGCTGCCGGCGCCTTCGTCGCCATCGCCCATCCGCAATGGTCTGGTCTGACCCTGGCTGACGCTCGCACGATCGAGGCCGCCCACGCGGTCGAGATCTACAACCACGGTTGCGCCGCTGGCTGCGACCGGCCGGATGGTTTCGGCATTGCCGATCTTCTGCTGACAGAAGGCCGCAAGCTGACGCTGATCGCTACCGACGACGCCCATTTCTATGAGCCCGACCACTTCGGCGGCTGGGTCATGGTTAAGGCCACCGAGAATTCTCCGGAAGCCCTGCTTGCCGCACTCAAGCGAGGGGATTTCTACTCAAGCCAGGGCCCCGAGATTCGCGATATCCGCATCGAAGGCGACATGGCCATCGTCGAGTGCTCTGCCGCGGCCTCGGTCATCGCCATGGGTTGGGGCACCGGCGCCAAGGGCGTCCACGGTCATTCGATGACCCGCGCCGAAGTGCCGCTTGACCGTCTGCTCGGCAGCCCCTGGATCCGCATCTCGGTCATCGATGCCGCCGGAAAGCGGGCCTGGTCAAACCCGATCTGGCGCGAGGCGGGCAAGAACCCGCGGATACTCTAGACCCGGGCCAACCCTGCGCCCCTCTCGCCTTTGGAAGTGAGGGGCAAGGGGTGCGCCATTGCGAGGTGAACGATGCCCACGATGATCACCTCACCCGAGGACTATTTCGCCAAAGGCTGTGGCCGTTGCGAGCGTTTTGCGACCCCGGATTGCTCGACCCGCAAGTGGCTTTCCGGGCTCCTCACCCTGCGCCGCATCGCTTGGGAGGTGGGTCTGACCGAGAAAGCAAAATGGGGCCATCCAACCTACATGCATGCGGGCCGCAACATCGCCCTGATCGGGGCCTTCAGGGGCGACTTCCGTTTGTCTTTCCTGAACGCAGCGCTTCTGAAGGACCCCGAGGGGGTGCTGGAACGTCAGGGCCCGAACACGCGCTACGCCGATTGCATCCGCTTCACCGACGACACGGCCCCTGCCGCAATGGAACCCGTGATCCGGGCCTATCTTGCCGAGGCCATGATCTATGCCGAACAGGGCATCCTGCCGCCGAAGGAGCCGAGTGAGATCGACCTTCCAGTCGAGCTTTTGGACGCACTCGACGCCGATCCCGACCTGGCCGAGGCTTTCGCAGCCCTGACCCCCGGGCGGCAGAAAAGCTATGTCATCCTGCTGAGTGACGCGAAGACTGCAGCCACCCGGCTTTCCCGGATTGAGAAGGCCCGTCCGAAGATCCTGGCGGGGAAGGGTGCTTCGGAACGCTGATCGCAGGGAATGTCAGGCCAGAGGTTCAAGGCTCTAGCCAAGCCAGGGTCACATCCCTGTGCCGGACTTCCGACCGCTGCACGGGCGCCTTGGCGCCCTTGCAAGAGATCACGGGCTATTGGCGTCCTGTTGCCGTTTCCACCACCGTTCGGCATCGGTGATCAGCATTTCGTTGAATCGTGCCGCGATCTCTTCCGCTGGAACCGGTTCGCCGCGAATTTCGCCATAGCTTGTTGCGCCAAAATGGAACCAGTGGTCACCGCCATCCGTCGCCCCAAGGCGAACCTGGTGCCGCGTCTGGCTGATCTTCAGTTTCGCCGGTTCGGTATCGGGCTGGAAGTAGACGTTGTTGCGACCTGGATCGGCATAACCAAGGTTTACGCAGAAGCTTCCACCCGATGAGTGGAACTGGAAATTGATCAAGGCCACAAACTTTCCCGTTTCCCTAAAGAAACTGGGAAAGGACCCTTTGAACCCCTGTTTCCGCAAGGCCGGAACGGCGACATTCTTGAGAACGCCCACCATCGTCTCACGATCAACGGTCACTTTCGCCCCCACCTAGGCTGCCACGCACGCTTGCTGCAGCTTACGCAGATCTGCACACCCCGCAAGCGGACATGTGGCTATGATCTGCGCAAGGCTTTGGTGGTCAGGCCGATATCTTTCTGAAAAGACTGGAGCATTCTGGAACGCTCCAACCGTCTGGATCAGTTCCCGAGGATCCCCGGCAGTCGCAGCCCGTGTTCCTTGGCGCAGGCAATTGCGGTTTCG
This sequence comes from Tabrizicola sp., assembly GCA_016792685.1. Lineage (GTDB taxonomy): Bacteria > Pseudomonadota > Alphaproteobacteria > Rhodobacterales > Rhodobacteraceae > Tabrizicola. The sequence goes on from JAEULQ010000114.1 coordinate 32,601, forward strand.
TACCCCGCATCCGCATGGCGCCAGACGCCCGAGGCAGGGTCATTCCACAGGACCCGCTCCAGCCGTTTCGCAGCTTCGGGCGTTCCGTCCGCCAGGATGACCACACCGGCATGCTGGCTGAAGCCCATCCCGACCCCGCCGCCATGATGGAGGCTGACCCAGGTCGCACCCGAGGCCGTGTTGACCAGCGCATTCAAGAGCGGCCAGTCCGACACCGCGTCCGATCCGTCCCGCATCGCCTCGGTCTCGCGGTTGGGCGAGGCAACCGAACCGCTGTCGAGGTGATCGCGTCCGATGACGATGGGGGCCTTCAGTTCCCCCGAGGCGACCATTTCGTTGAACACCAGGCCTGCCCGGTGCCGGTCCCCAAGTCCGATCCAGCAGATCCGCGCCGGAAGTCCCTGAAACGCGATCCGCTCCCCGGCCATGTCGAGCCAGCGGTGCAGGTGGGCGTTGTCGGGGAAGAGCTTCTTCATTGCCGCGTCGGTCTTGCGGATATCCTCCGGGTCGCCGCTCAGCGCGCACCAGCGGAAGGGGCCGATCCCCTTGCAGAAGAGGGGTCGGATATAGGCGGGCACGAAGCCCGGGAAAGCAAAGGCGTTCTCGAACCCTTCGTCCTTCGCGACCTGCCGGATGTTGTTGCCATAGTCGAGCGTCGGGACGCCCGCGTTCCAGAACCCCACCATGGCCTCGACATGCGCCCGCATCGAGTGGCGTGCAGCCGCCTCAACCGCTTTCGGATCGGTCTCCTGCTTTGCCCGCCAGTCGGCGACGGTCCAGCCTGCCGGGCAATAGCCGTGCAGCGGATCATGCGCCGAGGTCTGGTCGGTCACGATATCCGGCCGCACACCCCCGGCCTTCATCCGGGCGAGAAGCTCGGGGAAGACTTCGGCGGCATTGCCAAGAAGGCCAACCGATTTTGCTTCGCCCGCCTTGGTCCACTGGTCGATCAGCGCCAGGGCTTCGTCGAGCGTCTTCGCCTTGGCATCGAGATAGCGGGTACGGATGCGGAAATCGATGCGGGTCTCATCGACCTCGACCGCCAGACAGCACGCCCCGGCCATCACCGCCGCCAGGGGCTGCGCGCCGCCCATGCCGCCAAGGCCGCCGGTCAGGATCCACTTTCCGGTAAGATTGCCAGCGTAATGCTGCCGCCCCGCCTCGGCAAAGGTTTCGTAGGTTCCCTGCACAATGCCTTGAGTTCCAATGTAAATCCAGGACCCTGCGGTCATCTGGCCGTACATCATCAGGCCCTTGCGGTCGAGCTCGTTGAAATGGGCCCAGGTTGCCCAATGCGGAACAAGGTTCGAGTTCGCGATCAGGACCCGCGGGGCATCCGTATGGGTGCGGATGATCGCGATGGGCTTGCCCGACTGGACGACCAGCGTTTCATCCGCCTCAAGGTCCTTCAGTGCCGCGACGATGCGATCGAAATCCTCCCAGGTCCGCGCCGCGCGGCCGATGCCGCCGTAGACGACCAACTCATGCGGGTTTTCGGCGACGTCCGGGTGCAAGTTGTTCATCAGCATCCGCATCGCGGCCTCACCGGCCCAGGTCTTGGCGGTCTTCTCCGGGCCGGTCGGCGGGTAGACGTCACGCATGTTGTGGCGGGGGTTCGTCATGTCGGGCTCCTGTTCTTGCTGGGACCCCCGGGGGCGCTTCGCCCCCCGGACCCCGTGAGGATATTTGGGCAAAGATGAAATCAGGCGAGGGTTGGGAGGTCGATTCCGGTGGCCTTCGAGAGCGTGCCGTCGGCCACGAGTTCGGCAGCGCGGGCGAGATCAGGGGCGAGGTAGCGGTCGTTTTCCAGCGCGCGCACATGGGCACGCAGCGCGTGGACAGCGGCCTGCAGCGGGGCTGAGGTCTTGAGCGGCGCGCGGAATTCGACACCCTGAGCCGCACACATCGCCTCGACCCCAAGGATGACGTTGAGGTTCTTCACCATCCGCCGGAGCCGGCGCGCACCATGGGCGGCCATCGAGACGTGGTCCTCCTGATTGGCCGAGGTCGGGGTGCTGTCGATGACGGTGGGATGCGCCAGATGCTTGTTTTCGCTCATCAGGGCAGCGGTGGTGACTTCCGCGATCATCAGTCCGGAGTTGAGGCCGGGCTTGGGCGTCAGGAAGGCGGGCAAGTCGAAGCTGAGCGTCGGATCGACCATCAGCGCCACACGGCGTTGGGCGATGGCCCCGATCTCGGCCAGCGCCATGGCGATCATATCCGCAGCAAAACCAACGGGTTCGGCGTGGAAGTTTCCACCCGAGACAATCTGACCGTCGGACAGGACCAGCGGGTTGTCCGTTGCCGCATTCGCCTCGATCTGCAGGGTACGGGCCGCCATGCGCAACACATCCATCGCGGCGCCCGTCACCTGCGGCTGACAGCGGATGCAATAGGGATCCTGCACGCGGGTATCGCCCTCACGGTGGCTTTCGCGGATTTCGCTGCCATGAAGCAGCGCCCGCATCGTTGTTGCCGCGTCGATCTGGCCGGGCTGGCCGCGAAGCGCGTGGATCTCCGGTTCGAGGGGCGCCGTGGAACCCATGATGGCGTCGGTGGAAAGGGCCGAGATGACCAATGCTTCCTGCGCAGCCCGCCATCCCTGGAACAGGCCCGCAAGCGCGTAAGCAGTCGAGAACTGGGTGCCGTTGATCAGTGCCAGCCCTTCCTTCGCGCCCAGCGTGATCGGGGAAAGCCCTTTCAGAGCAAGCGCTTCTGCGCCGGGCCTTACCTGGCCGTCCACGATAGCCTCGGCATGGCCGATCATCACGGCGGTCATGTGGGCCAAAGGAGCGAGGTCTCCGCTGGCGCCGACCGAGCCCTGATCCGGGATCACGGGTGTCACGCCCTTTTCCAGCATGCCCTCGATCAGTCTCACCACCTCGGGCCGCACACCCGAGGCGCCACGGCCGAGGGAGAGGAGCTTCAGCACCATCATCAGCCGGGCGACGTCTTCAGGCATTGGCGCGCCCACGCCGCAGGAATGGCTGAGGATCAGGTTTTCCTGAAGCTTTGCCGTATCTTGCGCGGCAATCTTGACGCTTGCGAGCTTGCCAAAGCCCGTGTTCACCCCATAGACTGCCGCCGTCCCGCCTGCGGCAGCTGCGATATGCCCGGCGGCGCGTTCGATGCCGGGGCGGGCGCTGTCATGCAGCTTGGCTGGCAGTTGCAGGCGGAAGATCCGCTCAAGCTGGGCAAGGGTTACCTGACCGGGGATCAAGATCTCAGGCGTCAAGGTGGCCTCCGAAAATGCGATTGTGAAGCGGCGTCGCGCCGATGCGGTAGCTCAGTTCCGCCGGGTGATCGGCGTCCCATAGGCAGAGATCGGCGCGCAGTCCTGCGGCGATGCGACCGCGGTCGGCTAGCCCCAGGGCACGGGCGGCATGTACCGTGGTGCCGAGGAGAGCTTCTTCCGGGGTCAGGCGGAAGAGCGTGCAAGCCATGTTCATCGCCAGGGTCAGCGAGGCCATAGGCGAGGAGCCAGGGTTGAGGTCGGTGGCAACCGCCATCGGCACGCCAGCGGCACGGAGGGCGGCAATGGGCGGCAGCTGGCTTTCGCGCAGCGTATAGAAGGCGCCGGGCAGGATCACTGCCACGGTTCCGGCAGCCGCCATGGCGGCAATACCTTCGGGCGAGAGATATTCCAGATGGTCGGCAGACAGCGCGCGATGCCTTGCGGCAAAGGCCGCACCTTGCTGGTCGGTCAACTGTTCCGCGTGCAGCTTCACAGGCAGGCCAAGTGCCACGGCCTCGGCAAAGAGCGGCGCGAGGTCGTCGGTGGAAAAGGCGATGGTTTCGCAGAAGGCGTCAACCGCATCGATCAGGCCTTCGGCATGGGCGGCGCGAAGGGACGGCAAGGCCACATCTGCAATGTAAGCCTGTGGCTGGCCTTTGTATTCCGGCGGAATGGCATGGGCGGCAAGATGGGTGGTCTTTACCGCAACCGGGCGATTGGCCGCGATCCGGCGCGCGGCGCGAAGCATCTTCAACTCATCCTCGACCGTCAGGCCGTAGCCGGATTTCACCTCGATCGTCGTGGCACCCGAGGCGATGAGCTGGTCGATCCGGGGCAAGGCTTTGGCAAGAAGTGCCTCTTCGGACGCTGCGCGGGTGGCCGTGACGGTCGACAGGATGCCGCCACCGGCGCGGGCGATTTCCTCATAACTCGCCCCCTTGAGCCGCAGCTCGAATTCGACCGCGCGGTGTCCGGCAAAGACCGCGTGGGTGTGGCAGTCGATCAGTCCGGGGGTGACAAGGCGGCCTGCAACGTCGTGTTCGGGAAGGTCGCGATAAGCAACCGGAAGATCTGCCATGGGTCCAGCCCAGGCGATCCGGTCGCCGTCCAGCGCCACGGCGGCGTCTCGGATCAGCCCGTAGCCATCGGTCATGGTCGCGAGGGTGGCGTGGGTCAGGAGCATCTTCTTGCCTTATGGGTGATGTAATGGCTAATATGTCTAGACATAATTTGAGTCAAGCGAGTCGCCATGATCCTGCACGCCGCAACCGCGCTTCTTCCCGAAGGCTGGGCGAAAGACGTCCGTATCCGTGTGGAAGATGGCCGCATCGTCGAAGTGGCAACCGGTGTTCCGGGGCAGGGGCATGGGGTGATCCTGCCGGCGCCGGTCAACCTGCATTCCCACACCTTTCAGCGGGCGATGGCCGGTCTGACCGAGGCGCGCACTGCAGGGCAGGACAGTTTCTGGACCTGGCGCGCGCTGATGTACCGCTTCCTGGAACGCCTTTCGCCCGAGGATGTGCAGGCCATCGCCGCCCAGGCCATGGTAGAGATGGCCGAGGCGGGGTTCTCTGCCGTCTGCGAGTTCCACTATCTGCATCACCCGGTCGGCGGCGGGACTTACCTTGACCCTGCCGAGATGTCTGGCCGGATCGCCGCTGCTGCAGCCGACACGGGCTTTGGCCTTACCCTTCTGCCAGTGATCTATGAACAGGGCGGGGTGGATGGCCGGGCGCTGGCCGGAGGGCAGCTGCGCTTTGGCTCTTCGCCCGAGGTCTATGCGCGGATTCTGGACGGGGCGGGCACGGCTCTTGGCGGGATGCCGGATGCGGTTCTGGGCGTGGCGCCACATTCCTTGCGCGCCGTCAGCCTGCCGACATTGAACCGGGTGGCGGGAATGGCCCCTGATGGCCCGGTGCATATCCATATCGCCGAACAGGTCGCCGAAGTGACCGAGGTTCAGTCCGCCTGGGGTGCGCGGCCGGTAGAATGGGCGGTGGCGAACCTGCCGCTTGATGCGCGCTGGTGCATGATCCATGCCACGCAGATGAAACCGGACGAGACCGCCGACCTGGCCCGGTCCGGCGCGGTGGCGGGGCTTTGTCCCATCACCGAAGCCAACCTCGGCGACGGAATCTTCGACGGGCCGGGCTGGCTCGCGGCAGAGGGGGCTTTCGGGGTTGGTTCGGACAGCAACGTCCGGATTTCGCTGACCGAGGAACTGCGGCTTCTGGAATATTCGCAACGCCTGAACCTGAAGGCCCGCGCTGTCATGGCCACCGGCGACCGTTCAACCGGACGGCGGCTCTGGGAGGGTGTCGCGCAGGGTGGGGCGCAAGCGGCCGGTCGCCCCTCGGGCCAGATCGCGGTTGGGCAATGGGCCGATCTATTGGCCGTGGACGCGACCGATCTTCGCCTTGCGGGCCTTGAAGGCGACAGCCTGCTTGACGGTTTGATCTTCGCGGGCCGCGACGGTCTTGTCACCGACCTCTGGTCGGCCGGTCGCCATGTCGTGCGCGACGGTCGCCATATCGCGCGGGAAGCCATCGCCAGTCGCTTCAGTGCCACGATGCGCCGTCTGCGCGAGGCGCTGTGATGCAGGGTTGGGAAGATGTCCGTGCCGAGGTGCTTCGACGCATCCGTGCGCGCGATTGGCCGCCGGGCGCGCTCATCCCCGGTGAAGAGGCCCTTGCGACGGAATTCGGCGTGGCGCGCGCCACGGTAAACCGCGCTCTGACCGCCCTTGCCGAGGCGGGGGTGGTCGAACGCAAGAAACGTGCCGGAACACGGGTATCAGAGCTCCCGGTTCGCCGCGCACGGCTGGAGATCCCGGTGATCCGGCTGGATGTCCTCAGTCGTGGCCTGGCATATGGCTTCAAGCTTCTGGCTGACCGAATGGTTCCGGCCCCGGTTCCAGTGGCGGCAAGGCTTGGTCTGCCCGAACATGCGCCGATGCGGTATCTTGAGACGCTGCATCTGGCCGGAGGACGTCCCTTCGTGCTGGAAACCCGCTGGCTGAATCCCGCGGTCCTGGTCGGAGAGCAGCCGGATTTTTCGGCCGTCAGTGCGAATGAATGGCTGGTGACCCACGTCAGTCTGGTGTCCGGCGACATCGCCTTTACCGCCGAAGCGGCAGCCGCGCGCGAGGCCGAGGTGATGGGGGTTGCTTCGGGCACCCCGCTTCTTGTTGCCGAACGCACGACCTATGGCACCTCAGGCCCCGTAACCCTGGTCAGGTTGGCCCATGCGCCGGGCCATCGGGTGCAGATGACCTTCTGAGCGGCCGACCAATCCGGCCTGCGCCTCAACCGGGGAAATGACGCCCGACCAGCTGCGTCAGCTTGCGGTGAAGTGCCTGGGTGCGGTGGCGGATATGGATCGCGGCATAGACCGGCTGGCGCAGCGGCGCCGCATCTTCAACCAGTTGGAACCGCCCACCCGACACCAGCTCGTTTGCCGTCTTTTCCAGCACATAGCCCGAGCCTCCCATCGCCAACAGCAGCGACACGACTGAACCGGACTGGCCGACCGACACCGGCGAGGCGGCAAGCTCGGGCGTCGTCTGGCGGTGCATTTCCTCAAAGGCTGGCGAAAAATGCGCAAAGACGAAGCGGTCGGCAGCGACTTCCGCGATCCGCCCCGCTTCGGTCGAGATCATGCGATCGGTCACGTCGCCCACGCTTTCGAAATGTAGGTCCGGATGCGGATTGGGCGAGAACATCACGGCGAAATCGAGAATGCCTGTCAGAAGGTCGGCGCACATCTGGTTGGAATAGTCGGGCTCGATGTAAAAGCTCATCTCGGGCAGGGCCTGGCGGAACTCGGCCACCCAGTCGCCCAGGTAGACGGCGGCCAGGTCATTCTGGATGCCAAGCCGCAAGAGATGCGCAGCCCCAAGCGGGATCTGGATCCGCCTCCGCGCCTCGTTCCATTCGTGCCGAAGCGCCCGCGCATGCGGTTCGAACCGCTTGCCTTCGGGGGTAAGGTCAGTGCCCGCGCGAGAGCGGTCAAAGAGCCGGCTGCCGACCGCCTGCTCCAGCGCCGTGACGCGGGCCGAGACGGTCGATTGCGTGATCCGCAGCCTCTCGGCCGTGCGGTGGAAGCTGCGTGTCTCGACCAGGTCGAGGAATGTGTCGAGAAGTTCGATCTGCATGGCGTGTCCTGATCGGCTTTTTCGATCAATACCCCGGGCGTGGCCAAATTGAAAGCGCAGGCCTTTCGGCCGATAGTGCCTGACAATTGATGGAGGAGGCGCAGATGTCGGCAGTTCCAGGCCAGGCGAGAATTGTGATAATTGGCGGAGGAGCGGTCGGTGCCTCGTGCCTCTATCACCTGGCCAAGGCGGGCTGGACGGACGCGCTGCTTCTGGAAAAGAACGAGCTGACCGCCGGGTCCACCTGGCATGCGGCAGGGAACGTGCCGACCTTTTCCTCCAGCTGGTCGATCATGAACATGCAGCGCTACTCGGCCGAACTTTACCGCGGCCTCGGTGCGGCGGTCGACTATCCGATGAACTATCATGTGACCGGCTCGGTCCGGCTTGGACATTCCGAGGAACGCCTCCTGGAATTCAAGAAGGTTGTCGGCATGGGCCGCTACCAGGGGATGAATCTGGACATCCTTTCGCCCGAGGATATCCGCAGTCGCTATCCCTTTGTCGAAACGCATGACCTGACCGGTGCGCTTTATGACCCCTATGACGGCGACATCGACCCTGCTCAGCTGACGCAGGCGCTGGCAGCCGGGGCCCGCCAGATGGGCGCGCGGATCGAACGGTTCTGCCCGGTGACGGCCGCACGCTGGACCGGCACGGAATGGGTTCTGACCACGCCCAAGGGTGAAGTGCGGGCCGAATATGTCGTGAACGCTGGCGGCTATTACGCCGCGCAGGTGGGCGCTTTGTTCGGGCGCCGCGTGCCGATGATGGTCATGAGCCACCAGTATCTTCTGTTCGACACGATCCCCGAGCTTGAAGCCTGGACCAAGGAGGTCGGCCACAAGCTGCCGCTCCTGCGTGACGTCGACAGCTCATACTACCTTCGTCAGGAGAAGATGGGCTTCAACCTCGGCCCCTATGAAAACCCCTGCCGCGCGCATTGGGCGACGCCGGACGACCCGTTCCCGGAAGACTTCAGCTTCCAGCTGTTCCCGGACGATCTGGAGCGTCTTGAGTGGCATATCGCCGACGCGATGGCCCGGGTTCCTCTTCTGGAAAAGGCGAACCTGACCAAGGTGATCAACGGACCCATTCCCTATGCGCCGGATGGCAACCCGCTGATCGGTCCGATGCCGGGCGTGCCCAATGCCTTCGAGGCCTGTGTCTTCACCTTCGGCATCTGCCAGGCCGGCGGTGCCGGGAAGGTGCTGGCCGAGTGGGTGACTGAGGGCGCGACCGAATGGGACATGTGGTCCTGCGACCCTCGCCGCTTTACCGGCTGGGAGGATCAGGATTACTGCGTGAAGAAGGGGATGGAGGTCTATGGCCACGAATACGCCATGCATTTCCCGCATCACGCCTGGCCCGAAGGCCGGATGAAGCGTCTGTCCGCGGTCCATGACCGGACCGCGGCCCTGGGAGCCCAGTTCGGGCCCTACAACGGTTATGAGCGCGCCTTGTGGTATGCGCGGCCCGGCGACGACACCTCGGAAGAGGCGCAGCGCACCTGGCGGCGCGAGGGTCCCTGGTTCGGCGCGGTCAAGGATGAATGCGCAGCCGTGCGGGATGCCTGTGGTATTCTCGACCTGCCGGGCTTCTCGCGCTTCCGGTTGACCGGGGCAGGGGCGGCTGACTGGCTTGCCCGCCAGATCACGGGCAAGCTGCCCTCGGTCGGTCGTCTGGGCCTGGCCTATTTCGCCGACGACAAGGGCCGGATTGTCACCGAAATGTCGGTGGCCCGGATCGCGGAAGATGAGCTTCTGCTCATTACTGCGGCGACGGCCCAGCTGCATGACAAGGGCTGGCTGGAACGGCATCTTGCCGCCGGGCTTTCCTTGACGGACGAAAGCGCGGACTGGTCCTGCCATATCCTTACCGGCCCGAAGGCGCGTGAAGTGCTTCAGGCTGCCGGAGCCGAGGCCGACCTGGCCAAGGGCTGGCTGACCCACCAGAAGGCCCGGATCGCGGGGCGCGATCTGGTCCTGATGCGGGTCTCGTTTGCCGGGGAACTTGGCTGGGAGCTGCACAGCCGGGTGGCCGACACGCCCGCAATCTGGGACGCCGTGATGGCGGCGGGCAAACCCCTTGGATTGCGGCCGTTCGGCATGTTCGCGCTGAACAGCCTGCGCGTCGAGAAGGGCTATCGCGCCTGGAAGGGTGACCTTTCGACCGATTACACCGTGCTGCAGGGCGGGCTGGACCGGTTCGTCGACTGGGCGAAGCCCGAGTTCCGCGGCAAGGCGGCGCTTGAAGCCGAGAAGCAGCGCGGGGTCACCAAGCGTTTTGCCACCCTCGTCATCGAGGCCGACACCCATGACCCGCCCTATATGGCGACGATCTGGCATGACGGACAGGTCGTGGGCGAGCTGACCTCGGGCTATTGGGGCCACCGGGTCGGGGCCTGCATCGGACTGGGCATGCTGAAGACCGAGCTCAACCAGCCCGGCCAGGCGGTCGAAGTGGAAATCTTCGGGCGCCGCTTCCCGGCAACGGTAAAGGCGGACGAGCCGCTCTGGGATCCGGCCAACGCCCGTATCCGCGCATGACCGGCCTGCCCACCACGATGTCTGGGGTCCAGCTTGTCGGCCATGGCGGGCCGGAAATGCTGGTCTGGCGCGACGATCTTCCGGTGCCTCGTCCCGCTGCGGGCGAGGTTCTGGTCAAGGTCCTTGCGGCGGGCGTGAACATGACCGACATCAACACCCGCAGGGGTTGGTACGGTGGCGAGGGTCGGGCGGCCGGCTGGGCCGGTGAAATGGCCTTCCCGCGCATCCAGGGCTCGGATCTCTGTGGCCGTGTCGTGGCCTTCGGGACGGATGTCCCCGGCCTTCCGCTTGGGGCGCGGGTGATTTGCCCGACGAACCAGCACGAGCCCGAATCGGCAAACCCGATCCGCTTTGTGTCGATTGGTTCCGAATTCGACGGCGCCTTCGCGCAGTATTGTCTGGTGAAGGCCCGGCATCTGCATGATGTCAGTGCCTCACCCCTCACCGATATCGAAATCGGCGCCATGCCTTGCGCCTATGGCACGGCACACAATCTCTTGACGCGAGCCGCCGTGGCAGTGGGTGAGCGGGTTCTGGTCACCGGAGCTTCGGGCGGTGTCGGGCTGGCGGCGGTGCAGCTGGCACTCTTGCGCGGGGCAGAGGTCACCGCCCAGTGCAGCCTTGGCAAATCCGCGCCGCTGCGGGCCATGGGGGCGACGATCCTGTCGCGGGAGGCACAGCCGCGACCGCACAGCTTTGATGTTGTGATCGACGTGGTGGGTGGCGAAGGCTTCCAGGACCGGCTGGATGCGCTGTCGCCGGGTGGGCGCTATGCCACCTCGGGTGCAGTCGGCGGACCGATGGTCAAGGGCGACCTGCGCCGCGTCTATCTGAACGATCTGACGATTTTCGGCGCCACCCATCAGCCGCGCGAGGTCTTTGCGGGGCTTGTCACGATCATCAACACCGCCCGTATCCGGCCGGTCGTGTCGAAGACCTACCCCCTGCGCGATATCGCCCTTGCCCAGGCCGATCTGGCCGCCGGGCGCTATCCCGGCAAACTTGTCCTTGTTCCTCCGGAGTCCTATCCATGACGATCCCCGCAAAAGCCCGTGCCGTAGTCATCGGCGGCGGCGTCTCTGGCTGTTCGGTGGCCTATCACCTGGCCAAAGCGGGCTGGACCGATGTTGTCCTGCTGGAACGTCGCAAGCTTACGTCCGGCACGACCTGGCACGCTGCTGGCCTGATCGGTCAGCTGCGGGGCAGCGCGAACATGACCCGGCTCGCCAAGTATTCCGCCGACCTTTACCGGGGACTTGAGGCCGAAACTGGCGTCGCCACCGGGATGAAGCAGGTTGGCTCGATCTCGGTCGCGCTGACGAAAGAACGGCATGAAGAACTGCTCAGGCAAGCCACGGTCGCCCGTATCTTCGATGTCGAAGTGCATGAGATTTCGCCGCAAGAGGTGAAGGCACGCTATCCGCACCTGAATGTCAGCGACGTCGTGGGCGCGGTCGCCCTGCCGCTGGATGGGCAGTGTGACCCGGCAAATATCGCCATGGCGCTGGCCAAGGGCGCCCGGATGCGGGGCGCCAGGATCTTCGAGATGACGAAGGTGACGAAAGTCACCACCGCCAACGGCCGCGTGACCGGCGTTGATTATGAGACCGCCGAAGGGCCCGGCCATATCGAGGCCGACATCATCGTCAACTGCGGCGGCATGTGGGGCAGGGACCTTGCGGCCCAGAACGGCGTCACCTTGCCCCTGCACGCCTGCGAGCATTTCTACCTGATCACCGAACCCGTTGCCGGGATCGACCTGAACCTGCCGGTGCTGCGCGTTCCCGACGAATGCGCCTATTACAAGCAGGACGCCGGCAAGATGATGCTTGGTGCCTTTGAACCAAAGGCCAAGCCCTGGGGCATGGGCGGCATTCGCCCCGACTTTGAGTTCGACACCCTGCCCGAAGACTGGGATCACTTCATGCCCATCCTCGAGATGGCCACGAACCGCATGCCGCTGTTCGAGACCGCAGGTATCCACACTTTCTTCAACGGCCCGGAAAGCTTTACCCCCGACGACCGCTACTACTTGGGCGAGGCGCCTGAGGTGAAGGGCTACTGGATCGCGGCCGGGTACAACTCGATCGGCATCGTGTCCTCGGGCGGCGCGGGCCAGGCACTGGCGCATTGGATCACCGAGGGCGAGGCGCCCTTTGACCTCTGGGAAGTCGACATCCGCCGTGCCCAGCCTTTCCAGAAGAACCGGGCCTACCTGAAGGAACGGGTGACCGAGACGCTTGGCCTTCTTTACGCCGACCACTTCCCCTATCGCCAGGTCGTGACCTCGCGCGGGGTGCGGCGATCGCCGCTTCACGAACATCTGAAAGCACGCGGGGCCGTCTTCGGCGAGGTCGCAGGCTGGGAACGCGCCAACTGGTTCGCGAACGAGGGGCAGGAACGGGAATACCGCTACTCCTGGAAGCGGCAGAACTGGTTCGAGAACCAGAAGGCCGAACACATGGCCATCCGCACCGGCGCTGGTCTCTTCGACATGACGAGCTTCGGCAAGATCCGGATCGAGGGCCGCGATGCCTGCGCTTTCCTCAACCGCATCTCCTCGGCCCAGATGGATGTTCCGGTGGGGCGCATCGTCTATACGATGTTCCTTAACGATCGCGGTGGGATAGAGGCCGACCTTACAGTGACGCGCCTGTCCGAGACCGCCTATCTCGCCGTGGTCCCGGGGGCGACATTGCAGCGCAACCTCGCCTGGATGCGCGCGCATGTGGGCGACGACTTTGCTGTCATTACCGATGTGACCGCCGCAGAATCGGTCCTTTGCCTTATGGGTCCGCAGTCGCGCGACGTCTTGGCCCGCGTGTCGCCGAACGACTTCAGCAATGATGCTCATCCCTTTGGAACCATGCGGGAAATCGAGATTGGTATGGGCCTCGCCCGTGCCCATCGCGTGACCTATGTCGGCGAGCTTGGCTGGGAGCTGTATATACCGACCGACCAGACCGCGCATGTTTTCGAGGCGTTGATGGAGGCGGCCCCGGATCTCAAGCTCTGCGGCCTTCACACGCTGGACAGCTGCCGGATCGAAAAGGCCTATCGCCACTGGGGCCACGATATCACGGATGAGGATCACGTGCTGGAAGCCGGGCTTGGCTTTACGGTCTCGCGCAAGAAGCCGGGCTTCATCGGTCGGGACGCTGTCCTGAAAGCCGAGGAAACCGGTCTTGCCCGCAAGATGCTCCAGTTCCGGCTGAAGGACCCCGAGCCGCTGCTCTTCCACAATGAGGCAGTGGTTCGGGATGGCAAGATCGTGGGGCCGGTCACCAGCGGCAACTATGGCCATTTCCTGGGCGGAGCCATCGGCATGGGCTATGTTCCAGCCAAGGGGCAGACGGACGACGACATCCTCAGCTCGAAATACGAAATCGAGGTTGCCGGGCAGCGGCATGAAGCGATTGCAAGCCTTGTCCCGATGCATGACCCGAAGTCTGAGAGGATCAGGGCATGACGCTTGCCGCGCGGCATCAGGCTTTCCATGACTTGCACCAGTCCGGCTGCTTCGTGATCCCGAACCCCTGGGACCGGGGTTCCGCACGGATGATGGCTGCGCTTGGGGCCAAGGCTCTGGCCACGTCTTCGGCGGCGCACGCCTTTACCCTTGGACGCCCGGACCTTGGCGGCGTGTCTCGGGACGAGGCGCTGGCCCATGCGGCCGACCTGATCGCCGCGACGGATCTGCCGGTCTCGGGCGATTTCGAGAACGGTTTCGGGGAGGCCCCGGAAGATGTCGCCGAAACCGTCCGCCTGTCTGGCGAGGTGGGTCTGTCCGGCATCAGTGTCGAGGATACCCAGATGATCCCCGGCAACGCGCCCTATGCTTTCGACCTGGCTGTCGAGCGCATCCGCGCCGGGGTTGCCGCCAGCCGCGCGCTTGGCCGCCCCTTTGTTTTTTGCGCCCGCGCCGATGGCGTGATGCACGGCACTTATGACCTCGCCGAAGGTATTCGCCGCCTGCAGGCCTTCGAGGCCGCAGGCGCGGACCTGCTGTATCTGCCGGTGCCCCCGGGCAAGGCGGAACTTGCCCAGGTGCTGGCGGCGGTGAGAAAGCCGGTGAATGCGCTGGCCGCCGGGCCGCTAAAGTCCATGAGCGTCGCCGAACTGGCCGGGATGGGCGTCCGTCGCATTTCGACCGGAAGCCAGATCGCCCGCCTGACCCATGCGGCGATCCGCGACAGTGTGACGGCAATGCTTTCCAAAGGGTCGTTTCAGCCGCTGATGGCAACGGCTTCGGGTGATGAAATCGACGCGCTCCTTGCTTTGGGCGCGGGCAAGGAAGGACTGACCAAATGACCGATATCGGCGAAATCTGCGAACCCGCCCGTTCAAGACGTTCCGGTGGCCGTCAGGCCCGCGTGGCGATGCGCGCGGCCCCACTGGCCGATGATGTCCGCCCGGTTCGCCCCGGCATGCCAGGCGGGCAGTACAAGCCCCTGACCGAAGCCGGGGTGCAACAGATCCACGCCGCCGCGCTGGACGCGCTGGAACAGATCGGTCTCTCCCAGGCTCCGCCCTCTGGCGTGAAGCTTCTGACCGAAGCAGGGGCGCAGCTGGGCGATGATGGTCGCATCCGCTTTCCCCGGGCGCTGGTCGAGGACATGCTGGCCGTCGCCGCCCGCAACATCACGCTCCACGCCCGCGACCCGAAATACGACTTGCACCTGAGCGGGACCAACGTCCACTACGGCACCGCAGGCGCCGCTGTGCATATCGTCGATCCGATCACGCTGGACTATCGCGAATCCACCGCGCAGGACCTGTATGACGCGGCGCGGCTGGTCGACAACCTGGACAACATCCACTTCTACCAGCGGACCATGGTCTGCCGGGATGTCAAGGATAACAAGGAGATGGACCTCAACACGCTTTACGGCTGCCTTGCGGGCACCGTGAAGCATGTCGGCACCTCCTTCTCAGACCCCTCCCACGTCGCCGACTGTTTCGAGATGCTCTACACAGTCGCAGGCGGAGAGGAGAAATGGCTGGAGCGGCCCTTCGTCTCGAACTCCAACTGCTTCGTCGTGCCTCCGATGAAATTTGCCGAGGAAAGCTGCATCACCATGGAGGATTGCATCCGCCGTGGCATGCCGATGCTCCTCCTCTCTGCCGGTCAGGCGGGCGCCACCGCCCCGGCCCCGATCGCACTGACCATCGTGCAGGCCGTGGCCGAATGCCTGGCGGGGGTGGTCTATGTCAACGCGATCAAGAAGGGCGCCCCGGCGATCTTCGGCACCTGGCCCTTCGTCAGCGACCTGCGCACCGGTGCCATGTCCGGCGGCAGCGCCGAGCAGGCGCTTCTGACGGCTGGCTGCGCCCAGATGCACCGGTTCTACGACCTGCCGGGCGGGGCGGCCTCGGGCATCTCGGACTCCAAGCTTCCCGACATGCAGGCGGGATGGGAGCAGGGGATTACCAATTCGCTCGCCGGACTTGCGGGCCTCAACATGTGCTATGAAGCCGTGGGCATGCATGCCTCGCTCCTCGGTTTCTGCCTGGAAAGCCTGGTCCTGGGCGATGACCTGCTGGGGCAGGCCATGCGTCTGGTGCGCGGCATCGACGTGACGCCGGACAGCACTTCGATCGACGCGATGAAGGATGTCTGCCTGGGCGGCCCCGGCCATTACCTGGGCAGCGACCAGACGCTCAAGCTGATGCAGACCGAATACATCTACCCCAAGGTCGGCAACCGCATGTCGCCCAAGGAGTGGAACGAGGCCGGCAAGCCGCTGCTCCTTGACACGGCCATCGCGCGCAAGAACGATATCCTCTCCAAGGCCGGGTGCCGCGTCGATCCCGAGATCGATGCCGCGATCCGCAAGCGTTTCAACATCTACTTCAAGTGAGGTCGCCATGATCCCCGCCAACATGCTGAAATTCTACATCAATGGGCAATGGGTCGACCCCATATCCAAGAACCGCATGGGCGTGGAAAACCCCGCGACCGAAGAGATCGTCGCGGAAGTGGCCATGGGCAATGCCGAGGACGCCGACCGTGCGATTCTTGCCGCCCGCGCAGCCTTTGACAGTTGGACCTACCGCCCCGTGGCCGAGCGCATCGCCGTCGTGAAGCGTATTCTCGAGGTCTACAACGAGCGTTACGAAGACTTCGCGCAAGTGATGTCGACCGAAATGGGGGCGCCGATCACCTGGGCGCGCAACGCTCAGGCCTGGGCAGGCCAGGTCCATATCGAAGCCACCATTAAGGCCGCCGAAGAGATGGTCTGGGAATACAACCGCGGCACCACGCGGATCATCTACGAGGGGATCGGCGTCTGCTCGCTGATCACGCCGTGGAACTGGCCGATGAACCAGATCGCCTGCAAAGTCGCTCCGGCACTGGTCGCGGGCTGCACGATGGTGCTTAAGCCTTCGGAAATCGCGCCGCTCTCGGGCGTCCTTTTCGCACAGGTCTGCCATGATGCGGGCGTGCCTGCGGGTGTCTTCAACCTGGTGAACGGCGCCGGGCCTGAGGTAGGGGCCCGGATGTCGACGCATCCCGAAGTCGACATGGTGTCCTTCACCGGCTCGACCCGGGCCGGGACGCAGATCGCCGCCGTTGCCGCGGCTACGGCTAAGCGTGTGGCCCAGGAAATGGGCGGAAAGAGCCCGAACATCATCCTTCCGACCGCCAACATCGCCGAGGCCGTGGCTGCAGGCGTCAACGCCGTCATGTCGAACACCGGCCAGTCCTGCGATGCGCCGACCCGGATGCTAGTGCCCCGCAACCGGCAGGCCGAAGCCCTTGCCGTCGCCAAAGAGGTTGCCGAGGCGATCAAGGTCGGCGATCCGCGTGACGAGGATACCGTCATGGGGCCGCTGGTGTCCAAGATGCAGTTCGACAAGGTGCAAAAGCTGATCCAGGCCGGGATCGACGAGGGCGCGACCCTGGTGACCGGTGGGGTGGGGCGCCCGGCTGACCTCAACCGCGGCTGGTTCGTTCGCCCGACTGTCTTCGGCGATGTCGTGAATGCGATGACCATCTCGAAAGAGGAAATCTTCGGGCCGGTGCTGGCGATCCAGCCCTACGACAGCATCGAGGATGCCATCGCCCAGGGCAACGACACGATCTACGGCCTTGCGGCCTATGTCGCTGGCCCGGTCGAGGACGCAATCCCCGTTGCGCGCAAGCTGCGCGCCGGGACTGTGAACCTGAACTATCCGGATTGGGACACTTCCGCCCCGTTCGGCGGCTACAAGCAGTCGGGCAACGGCCGGGAGTATGCCGATTGGGGCATCCATGACTTCTGCGAGGTCAAGGGCATCGTCGGTTACGGCAAGGCCTAAGCCTGCGGTTCAACACCAAGGGGCAGGGCGGAACCTGCCCCTCATCCAACGGGGATATCATGCATTACGGTTACATCGGCCTGGGCAATCTCGGGGCGGCCTGTGCGGGCTGCCTGGTCAAGGACGGCTTCAAGGTCACGGTCTACGACCTGAACGCGAAACTTGCCGATCCGCTGATCGCGCAAGGCGCGACTCTCGCAAAAAGCGCCGAGGAACTGGCGGCTTCGGTCGATCACGTCATCACCTGCCTGCCGTCCCCGGCCGTGTCCGAGCGCGTCCTGCGGAATATCCTGCCACATATGAAGAAGGGCGCGAGCTGGGTCGAGATGTCGACTCTCGGCCGTGACGAAGTGCTGAAACTTGCAGCCATCGCCGCCGAATCCGGTGTGCGCATGATGGAACTGCCGGTCACCGGTGGTGTGCATCTGGCCTATCAAGGCAAGATCACCATGCTCGCGGGCGGGGACAAGGACCTTTACGACACCCATTACAAGGCCATGCAGGCCATGGGAGACCGGATCTTCCACATGGGCCCCTTGGGGTCATCCTGCATCATCAAGGTCATCACCAACATGCTGGCCTTCATCCACCTCAAGGCCACCTCCGAGGCGCTGATGCTGGCCAAGCGTGGCGGGCTCGATCTGGCCCAGGCCTGGCATGCGATTGCCGCCTCGTCGGGCAACTCCTTCGTCCACGAAACCGAAGGGGCGCTGATCCTGAACGGGTCCTACGACATCGCCTTCAACATCGATCTGGCGCTGAAGGATCTTGGCTTCGCTCTTGGCTTCGGCAAGGAATTCGGCGTACCGCTGGATTTGGCGTCGATGACCAACCAGACCTACATCGCCGCCAAGGCCGCCTATGGTGGCGAGGCGCAGTCGCCAATGATCGCCAAGCTTCTGGAGGACCTTCTCGGCACCGACCTCCGCGCGCCGGGCTTCCCCGCCCGGCTGGAGTGACTTGAGAGGGTTGCGCCAGCCGGTTAAGCTTGGGTAAACGCCCACGCGCAAGCCGCTGATTTCGCTGAGGTCACAGCCTTGTCCCGCGTGGACACTAAAGGAGCCCACATGACCGCCGAGACCGACGCCCGCATCGCCCGCCTTCTGCATCACCGGAAGGCGGGGCTCTCTCTGGGCGAGCCGGTGGTGCCCCCGATCTCGGTCGCGACCACCTTCCACCTGCCGCAGGCGCAGGGGGCTGCCCACTACTATGGCCGCTCAGGCCAGCCGACCTGGGACGCCGTCGAAGCCCAGCTCTCGATCCTCGAAGCTGCCGAGACCGTCACTTTCCCCTCGGGTATGGCAGCCATCACCGCCGCCCTTGTCTGCAGCCTGAAGGCCGGGGCGAAAGTCATGATCCCGTCCGACGGCTATTATGTGACCCGTCTGCTTGGCCGCGACCTGTTGCAGGTCTACGGGGTGGACGTCGTGCAGGTCCCCACGCTTGAGATGGAGACCGCCGACTTCACCGGCTTTCAGGTGATCTATATCGAGACCCCTTCGAACCCCGGCCTCGACACGGTCGATATCGCCGTGCTGGCCCGTCGCGCCCATGCTGCCGGGGCGCTTCTTATCGCGGACAACACGACGATGACGCCGTTTCTGCAGCGGCCGCTGGACCTTGGGGCCGACCTCGTTGTCGCCGCAGATACCAAGGCCCCTGCAGGTCATTCCGACGCACTCTTCGGCCATGTGGCGGGCCGCGACGCGAACCTGATGGCCCGAATCCGGGAATGGCGGCGACAGTCCGGCTCGGTCCCGGGGCCGTTCGAGGCTTACCTCGTTCATCGCGGTCTCGAAACGCTGGAGGTCCGGCTTGAGCGTATGTGTGCCTCGGCCGCCGTGATCGCCGCCCGCCTTGCCGCGCATCCGGCGGTGAAGAACCTGCGCTACCCGGGACTACCGGGCGATGCCTCCTATGGTGCGGTCGGGGGGCAGATGGCCAATGGCGGTTTCCTGATCGGTCTCACCCTGGCAGATGCCGAGGTGGCCGAGGCCTTCCTGGCCCGCTGCCCGATGATCGAGCAGGCCACCAGTTTTGGCGGTACCCATTCCGCGGGTGAGCGCCGCGCCCGCTGGGGGGATTCGGTGCCGGAAGGGTTCATCCGCCTGTCGGTCGGCATCGAACCTGTCGAGGTGCTCTGGTCTTCCATCGCCGCGGCTTTGGCTGACCTTCAGGCCTGACCTACTGCCGCAGGATCATCCTTCCGCCGGTGACCTCGATCTGGAACTGGCCAAGATAATCCATGCCTAGAAGCGAGCCTTCCATCTCTCCTTGCGTGACATAGGCGCGGAAATTCTCGTTCCGATACGGGCCAAGCTCGACCAGGGGCAGTGTCACCTGCGCTGTCCGCACGACGCCGTTGGCGGTATTGGCTTCGCCAAAGAACTGCAGACTGTCCTCTGCAATCCCCAGGCGGGCCGCGTCTTCAAGGCTGAGGACAAGGCCCGAGGCGCCGGTGTCCACCATGAAGGGGAGCTCGACATCATTGATCCGCAGCGTGAGGTAGTAGTGCCCGTCCTCGGCCCGCGGCACCTCGATCGAGGCATCTGGTCCAAGCGTCTGTATTGGCATGATATCCCGGCGGACGTCCGTCCAAAGACCGTAGCCCGCCATCATCCCCAGAAAGATGAGCCCCCAGGCCAGCGCCATCCGCAGGGCCTGTCCCATGCGCTGGCGAAACTCGACCATGACCCAGCCGCCGAGGGCGGCCAGAATGATCGCAAGATAGGCCAAGCGCGCAAGGGTTTCGCCGTCCATCTTCACCTCCGGTTCCGAGACATATGGGGCAGGGCGCGCGGATTGGAAGGTCAGCCGATCAGGCCCGTGCCTTTGACGCCATCGATCACGAACTGAACCGACAACGCGGCCAGAAGCATGCCAAGAAGGCGGGTGATCACGATTGTGCCGGTGCGGCCAAGCATGCGCTCCAACGGGGGCGATGCAAGCAGGAAGGCATAGGTCACAACCATCATCAGGACCATCAGCCCCAGAACCCAGAAGGTTGCTGCCCAGTCACTGCCCGCCTGGCCGACGAGCAGGATCATCGTCGCGATGGCGCCAGGTCCGGCGATCAGGGGTGTGGCCAGGGGGAAGACCGAAGGGTCATGGTCCGGCTCGGCCTGCTGACCTTCGCGGCGTTGGGTGCGGCGTTCGAAAAGCATGTCGAGCGCGGTCAGGAACAAGAGGATCCCGCCGGCGATACGGAAAGCAGGCATCGAGATGCCGATGAAGGTCAGGATCGCCTCACCGGCAACCCCGAACAGAAGCAGAAGCGACGCCGCTATGATGCAGGCGCGTTTGGCCATGGCGCGACGTTTTTCGGGACCCATTCCGCGTGTGAGCGCGATGAACAGGGGGACAAGTCCCGGAGGATCGATCACCACAAAGAGTGTGGCAAAGGCCGTGATCAGGAAGGCGGTTTCGGGCATGGGTTCCTCGGGCTTTCGGCAAGGCTAGGCCGTGTCCCTGATTTTGGGAAGGGCAACCTTGCAAGGAGCGACCCTTACCCGAGGCAGCAGTCAGACAATTCCGGGGCCAAGCGTCGCCGGGTCGATGCCAGGCGTGGACCAGAAGTCAGTGGCAAAAGGCGGCAGGGTGGCAAGCACGCGATACAGGTCTTCGCGCAGGACGGCTTTCCGCAAAGCGAGCGCTGTGGCTTCGACGCAGTTCGGCGGCGTAAGGTTGTGGTGCGGCCGCAGGGCCATGGCCTCGGCGGTCCAGTCAGAACGGCTGCCCGGGGGCAGGGGCCCTTCGTCGAGCTTCCAGTCCGCAACGAAGAGCGCGCGAAGCACCGACGGCAGGACTTGCGCGAAGTCGATGGCCTGCTGCGGTGTCAGACGTCGACGGAACGCGCGCAGTACACCCTCAACCGCCGTATACGTTGCATTGTCCGATTCCAGGTTCATCGCTGACCGGGCTTCGGTCAGAAATGCACTCCATTCGCGGCTTGCCTGACGGTAGGTCCATGGCATGGGCATTGTAGATACATACCCCACAATTGTAAATACGTTTGTATATACAGCCAATAGTTCGAAGTTTAAGCCATTGCTTCTTCTAGCTTTTCCTGGGCCGTAAGCCAAAGGGCCTCGGCCTTGTCCAGGGCGTCCATGACTTCGGCGTATTTTGCATTCCAGGTCGCAAGCTCTCCCTTCCTGCTGTCCTCATAAAGGGAGGGATCCGCAAGCTTCGTCGCCAGCTTGTCTCGCATGTCGTTCAGTTTGCCGACACGGTCTTCGCATTTGCGGACCTCGGCCTTGAGCGCCAGCAACTCGTCGCGACTTGCTTTCGGTTTCTTTTCAGGCGCTTTCGCTGCGGCCTTGACGACATCATCTCCGGCAAGCAACTGCCGACGATAGGCTTCGAGATCCTCGGTGTAGGGGGTGACCGCACCACCCTTGACCAGCCACAACCGGTCCGCCACCAGCCCAAGAAGGTGCATGTCGTGCGACACCAGGATCACCGCGCCGGGGTATTCGGTTAGCGCTTCGACCAGCGCCTCGCGGCTTTCGATATCCAGGTGGTTGGTTGGTTCGTCCAGGATCAGAAGGTGCGGCGCGTCGATTGTTGCCAGAAGCAGCGACAGTCGCGCCTTTTGGCCCCCCGAAAGGCGTGCCACGACCGTATCCGCCTGATCGGCCATCAGGCCGAACCCGGCCAGCCTTGCGCGGAGTTTGGCCTGCATTTCTTCGGGTCGTAGCCGCTGGATATGCTGCAGGGGCGTCTCGTCCAGGTGAAGTTCGTCGACCTGGTGCTGGGCGAAATACCCGATACGCAGCTTTGATGATCGTGCGAGTTTGCCTTCGACAGGTTGAAGTTTGCCTGCCAAGAGCTTGGAAAGGGTGGATTTTCCCTCGCCGTTCTTGCCCAGAAGCGCGATCCGGTCGTCCTGGTCGATCCGCAGGTTCAGCTTCCGCAGCACCGGCGGGCCGCCATAGCCCACGGCAGCGCCGTCAAGATTGATGATCGGAGGCGCCAGTTCCTCAGGCTTGGGGAAGGTGAAGACAACCTTCTTCGCCTCTTCCGGGGCGGTGATGGGCGTCAGCTTTTCAAGCATCTTCACGCGCGACTGGGCCTGCACGGCCTTTGAGGCCTTGGCCTTGAACCGGTCTACAAAGCTTTGCAGATGCGCGCGGCGGGCCTCGACCTTCTTTGCTTCGGCTTGCAGGACTGCGCGGCGTTCCGACATCTGGCGGGCAAACTGGTCATAGCCGCCTTGCCAGTAGGTGAGTTTGCGGTTGTCGAGATGCAGGATGCCCTGGACCGCCCGGTTCAAGAGGCCGCGGTCGTGGCTGATGATCAGGACAGTGTGGGGATATTTCTGCAGGTAGCTTTCCAGCCAGAGCGCCCCTTCGAGGTCGAGGTAGTTGGTCGGTTCGTCGAGAAGCAGGTAGTCGGGCTGGGCGAAAAGCACGCCCGCCAAGGCCACGCGCATCCGCCAGCCGCCTGAAAACGCCGAGCAGGGCATCAGCTGCTCCTCGGCATCGAAGCCCAGGCCCTTGAGAATGCTTGAGGCCCGGCCCTCGGCCGACCAGGCATCGATATCGGCCAGCCGCGCCTGGATTTCGGCAATGCGGTGGGGATCATGCGCGTGTTCGGCTTCGGCCATGAGCGCAGCGCGTTCGGTATCGGCCTGCAGGACCGTGTCCAGAAGCGAGGTTTCCGAAGACGGGACTTCCTGCGCGACACCGCCGATGCGCGCGCGCTGGGGCAGGGTGATGGTTCCGCCTTCAAGCGCCAGTTCCCCTCGGATCAGCCGGAAGAGGGTAGTCTTGCCGGCGCCATTGCGGCCGACCAGGCCAACCTTGTGGCCTGTAGGAATGGTGGCCGAGGCGCTTTCGAAAAGCGGGCGGCCTTCAACGGAATAGGTGATGTCCTCGATCTTCAGCATGGGGCGGGAAGTGCCTGATCCGGGAAGGGAGGTCAATGCCGCAAGACCTTTTCAATGCGGCCTGAGCGTGGTAGCAGCCCGGCGTCCCATTCCGGCGCAAGACGCCCAGAAACACATGGAGAGCCCGATGGCTGTTGAACGTACCCTGTCGATCATCAAACCCGATGCGACCAAGCGCAACCTGACCGGCAAGATCGTTGCCAAGTTCGAAGAGGCCGGCCTGCGGGTCGTCGCTTCGAAGCGTATCCACCTGACGCCCGCCCAGGCCGGCGCCTTCTATGCCGAGCACAAGGAGCGTGGCTTCTATGGCGAGCTTTGCGCGTTCATGGCGTCCGAGCCGGTTGTCGTGCAGGTGCTGGAAGGTGAAGGCGCGATCGCCAAGAACCGTGAAGTGATGGGCGCGACCGATCCGGCCGCTGCGGCCGCTGGCACGATCCGCAAGGAATTCGCGCTGTCGAAAGGCGAAAACTCGGTCCACGGTTCGGACAGCGAAGCTTCGGCTGCGCGCGAGATCGCCTTCTTCTTCTCGGGTCTCGAACTCGTCGGCTGATTGATCGCAGATCACTGAAGCGGCCCGGTCCATGTGACCGGGCCGTATTCGTTGCGGGGTGGGGTTGGCGATTGGTCGATCCAAATATCGTGTAATCAGTATTATGTAATATATTAGTGGCTGGAAAGGCTGGAAACACCGGGATATGACGCCTTCACGCCATTGGAGCCTGCCCCATGTTCAGCCGTTCGATCAAGATCGCCCCATCCATCCTGGCCGCAGACTTCGCGAATTTTGGCGCCGAATGCCGAGCGATTGAAGCACAAGGCGCGGACTGGGTTCATGTCGACGTGATGGACGGACATTTCGTGCCGAACCTTACCTTCGGCCCGGCAATGTGTGCCGCGATCCGTCCGCACATCAAAGGCATCATGGATGTGCATCTGATGATTTCTCCGGTCGACGTCTACCTGGAGGCCTATGCCTCTGCCGGAGCAGATGTCATTACCGCGCATGTCGAGGCTGGCCCGCACATTCACCGGACACTGCAAGCCATTCGCGCGCTTGGAAAAAAAGCCGGACTGGCGATCAACCCGGGAACGCCGGTCGAGGCCGCGGCCGAGCTGCTGGACATGGTCGATCTGGTCTGCGTCATGACGGTCAACCCTGGCTTTGGCGGCCAGAGTTTCATCGAAGGCCAGGTCCCGAAGATCGCACGTCTTCGGCAGATGATTGGCGACCGTCCTGTGCATATCGAGATTGATGGCGGGATTACCGCGACGACAGCCCCTGTCGTGGCGCGCGCCGGCGCCGATGTTCTGGTGGCAGGCTCGGCGGTCTTCAAGGGCGGTTCGGTGGATGCGGCGGACGTTTATGGCAAGAACATCCGGGCGATACGGGCGGCAGCCGAGGCCGCCGTTGGCTAAGACCCTGAACCTGGTCTTCGATCTGGATGGCACGCTGATCGACAGCGCGGCAGACATCCATGCTGCAGCAAATAATGTGTTCCAGAACAATGGCTTGAAGCCGTCTTCGTATCAGACGGTGCGTGGGTTCATCGGAAACGGTGTTGGCGTTCTGGTCAGCCGCCTTCTGGTGCATCAGGGAATGTCGGGCGATGGTGACCTGCACCAAGAGCTGGTGGCACAATTTGTGAAAAATTACGAAGAAGCGTTTGATCTAACAACACTTTATCCGGAAACTCTTGCAGCTCTTGAGTCACTGGCCGCCAATGGTCATCAGCTTGCGATTTGCACGAACAAGCCGGAAGTTCCGACCCGCGCGGCCTTGCGGCACTTCGGGCTTGACCGGTTCTTCCGAGTGATTGTTGGCGGCGACAGCCTGGCAGAGCGAAAGCCACACCCTGCCCCACTTCTGGCGGCGGTCGCAGAACTAGGGCCTGCGAAGTCGTTGTTCGTGGGGGACAGCGAAGTGGACGCCGAGACGGCTCGTGCTGCCGGAATCCCGTTTGCCCTGTTCACCGGTGGCTATCGCAAGGCCACAGTCGAGCAGCTGGGCGCGAAGGTCATCTTCGATCATCATTCCGCCCTGCCCGGCCTTGTAGCTCATCTGTCTGAACGGCTTTAGGGGACTGCTGTCTTTGGTTGCACATTTTTCGTGACAACTTCCGTCATATGCTCGCCCGGACCCTACAATCAGGAGCAAAGGCTCGACATTCCAAGGAAAGCAGATTTATCTCCGTCCAAGTCGAGTGTGCCGGGCCGCAAGCATGGTGGACAAGGCACTTCGGGCTACAGGGAAGAGAACCATGAGCGAGACAACGCTTCTTGTACTTTTGAACCGGATCGCAGCCTCTGCGAGTATTGACGAGGCCTGGGACCTGGCGACCACGCATTTTGCCAAGCTGGGTTTCAAGCGGGCGAACTATGGGTTTACGCGCTTCAAGCACTTGAAGACTATCGGAGACCCGGACGACGCGCTGTTCCTGACGACCTGCGACGCGGATTTCGTGAAGCGCTACTTTCAGGGCGGGTTCTTTGCCAAGACCCCGGTTTTCCGCTGGGCCGAGCGCAACTCTGGCATTTGCACCTGGACCTGGGTCAAGGAAGCCTTTGAAGCCGGCCGGTTGTCGACAGAAGAAGCCGAAGCCGTCCGGCAAAACGCGGCGAACGGGATCACGGCCGGACTGTCGGTCAGCTTCCCGGAAGTATCGTCGCGGTCAAAAGGCGCACTGGGGCTGATTGCCGACCCGGGCATGACTCATGCCGATGTCGATGCGATCCTTGCGGCCCGGCGGGAAGAGATCCTGGCCGTTGCGAACGTGATGCATCTGACGATCGTTCATCTGCCCCAGTTGAGCCGCCATCGGGCATTGTCCCCGCGCCAGCGAGAGGCCCTGGAATGGGTGGCGGACGGAAAGACCACGCAGGATGTTGCCCTGCTGATGGGGGTCAGTCCGGCAATGGTGGAAAAACACCTGCGGCTTGCGCGAGAGGCGCTTGCGGTGGAGACGACGGCTCAGGCTGTGGCCAAGGGCGCGCTGCTGAACATGATCTTCCAGCGCTTGCCCGAAGTCGCCCAGGCCGCGCGTTAGGTCGCGGGTAGGGTTTTCCCCACTCGCCTTACCTTGGGTCACATGCGAAGTCAGTCAGGTGGTTAACAAGGGCGGCGGCCTTTGGAGACCACCCGGACCTGTGTGTATTGGCTTGATCCGGAGATTTGTTCCTATGGCCAGGTTTTCATTGGCCGACTTCTCGTCTTGCCCCTCAATGCCCTCATCCCCAGGGGTCTAGGCAGGACTTGGCGGCGCGGTCCTTCCCCGGGACTGCGCCGCTTTCATTTGGGCCTTCACAGTCTGACTCGCCCAAAGAAAAGGGCCGACGCAGTGATGCATCGGCCCCCTGCCCCAATTCTGGGAACGCTTAGCCCTGAAGCGCCTTGGCGACTTCGGCTGCGAAGTCTTCCTGCTTCTTCTCGATGCCTTCGCCGACCGCGACGCGGGCGTAACCGGTGATCTCGACACCCGCTTCCTTGGCCGCGGCTTCCACGGTCAGGTCGGGGTTGATCACGAAGGCCTGACCCAGAAGCGTGTTCTCGGCGAGGAACTTCTTCATACGACCCGGGATGATGTTGTTGTGGATCACCTGCTCGGGCTTCGGCTTGGCCGAGGACGCGTTTTCTTCCAGAGCCTTGGCGGTCTGGACGGCGAGCTCACGCTCGACCACGGCCGGGTCGAGGGTCGCTTCCGACAGAGAAAGCGGCGAGGTCGCGGCGATATGCATCGCGAACTGTTTGCCGATCTCTTCAGCCTTGGCCTTGTCACCCTTCAGCGCCACGAGAACGCCGATCTTGCCCATGCCCGCAGTCGCTGCGTTGTGGACGTAAGAGACGACCGTGTCGCCTTCCAGAACGTGCAGGCGACGGAAGGTCATGTTCTCGCCGATGCGTGCGATGGCTTCCTGGATGACGGTGTCGACCGTCTTGCCGTTGAGATGTGCGGCTTTCACGACCTCGACCGAGTCTCCGGTGGTCAGCGCGACATTGGCCACGTCACGGACGAGGGCCTGGAAATCCTCGTTCTTGGCAACGAAGTCGGTTTCCGAGTTGATCTCGACGGCAACGCCTTTGCCATTGGTCACGGCCACGCCGATCAGACCTTCGGCGGCGACGCGGTCTGCCTTCTTGGCGGCTTTTGCCAGGCCTTTGGTGCGCAGCCAATCGACGGCGGCTTCCATGTCACCGTTTACTTCGGTGAGTGCCTTCTTGGCGTCCATCATGCCTGCGCCGGTCGATTCGCGCAGTTCCTTCACCATCTGGGCGGTGATCGTCATTGGTCCCACTCCTTGGAAATGCTGGTCCCGGCGGGCTAGACCCGCCGGGTGACAGTGTTGTGACGCTTGGGGCCGATCAGGCCTCGGCTTCGGCGACCGCTTCTTCTTCGGGAGCCGCTTCCAGAGCGCCGAGATCGACACCCGCCGCGCCCATCTGGGCCGACATGCCGTCCAGCGCTGCACGGCTGACGAGGTCGCAATACAGCTGGATCGCGCGGGCCGCGTCGTCGTTGCCCGGGATCACGTGGGTCACGCCCTTGGGCGAGCAGTTGGTGTCGACAACGCCGACGACCGGGATGCCCAGCTTCTGCGCTTCGAGGATGGCGAGGTCTTCCTTACCAACGTCGATGATGAAGATCAGGTCCGGGGTGCCGCCCATTTCGCGGATCCCGCCGAGCGAGGCCTGCAGCTTGGCCTGGTCGCGTTCCATGCCCAGACGCTCTTTCTTGGTCAGGCCTTCGCCGCCAGCGCCAAGGATCTCGTCCAGCTGCTTCAGGCGCTGGATCGACTGGGAGACGGTCTTCCAGTTGGTCAGCGTGCCGCCGAGCCAGCGGTGGTTCATGTAATATTGCGCGCACTTTTCAGCGGCTTCGGCGATCGGCTTCTGGGCCTGACGCTTGGTGCCGACAAAGAGGATGCGGCCGCCCTTGGCGACGGTGTCGCGCACGACCTTGAGCGCCGCGTCGAGCATCGGCACGGTCTGGGTCAGGTCGATGATATGGATGCCGTTGCGGTCACCGTAGATGTACTCGCCCATGCGGGGATTCCAGCGGGCGGTCTGGTGGCCGTAGTGAACGCCAGCTTCCAAGAGCTGACGCATGGAGAACTCGGGAAGAGCCATGCCTTATCCTTTTCCGGTTTGATCCTCGGTGCAGCCGTCTTCAGGACTTTCGCCCCAACCGGTGGACCGCACGGGATTTCTCCCCGCATCAGCCCCAGCAACACCTGTGAAGTGGCGCGCCTATAGGCCAGCTGGCGCGAGAGTGCAAGTCCCGTCGTGCTGTGGACGCAGGCCCTGCGTCAAACAACGGAGGGTCAAGCGATGGAAAGATGGAGATGTTCACAGGCCGCCGCAACGTGGCGGTGATCAGACCCGCAGCACCCGCCAATGATCCGCAGGTTCGGCAACTGGTCCCTGAACGCGCCGTAGAGCGCGCCAAATTCAGCCGGATCGCCATCATCGAGAATGGTCGCCTCGTCAAGTTCGGCGTGGCTTTGGCGTGAGGCATTCGCCCTGATCCCGCCGATCCGCCCGCGCATCGGGCCATCGAGCGCCGCGTTGAAATGGGTCGGGTGAGCGCAGTTCACCATGTAGAAGAGCGCGCTTCCCCCGGTTTCCTCCTCGACCTCGGCAAGGGCGTCCTGTAGGGACTGGCCTGTCGCGAGCCGCCCGTCAGTCTCGACAGTGAAGGATATGACATGCGGCAGACCGGTCCGGGCCGCGGCACGGGCGACCCCGATCGCCTCGGCAGGATAGGTCATGGTCATCACGGTCAGGAGATCGACCCCAGCCTCAGCCAGCGCTGCGATCTGCGGCAGGTGCATCGCCTCGGCGGCTACAGCATCCAGCATGGTCTCGATCCGGTAACCATCACCAGCCGGGCCGACGATCCCGTTGATCAGGACCGGCATCGCTGCGGTTTCGACGCGTGCGCGCATTGCTTGGGCGAAGTCCACCGCCTTCCGGTTTGCCGCGCGAATGTCGGCTTCGCCAAGGCCCATCGCCTGGGCCCAGCCCATATTGGCCCGCCACGTTGCGGTATCCAGCACAAATCCCGTGCCCCCGGCGCGGGCAAGATCGGCGAACTGGTCGAACCAGCGCGCAAGCGCCGCGCGGCCCGCATCGCTGTCGAGAAGCGGGAACGAGGCGAAATAGGGCAAGTCCAACCCTTCATGAAAGATCATCGCGGTCTCAAGCCCGGCATCGGCAATCCATGGATGAGGCGAGGTCATCAGGCGGTCGACGCGGCGCATGGCGAAAGGCTCCTCTGGCGGCTTCAGGTTGCCCGACAATAGATCGCAAGTCGTTTGGTGCGACAGCCGACCTGTGGTATACCGCGCGACAGTAGGAATGTGGTTTCCGTTCAGATGGATACACGGACTCTTTCAATTGCGGCGACGGGCCGCGAGGGTCCACTATACTCTGAGTCAAGCAAATGACCCTGATACACCGCGAACGGCCAGCCCGAACCGACACCCGCGAGCGCATACTTGCGGTTGCGCACGATGCCATCGTCGCCAAAGGATTCGATGCCACATCAGTCGAGGAGATTGCAGCCGGGGCCGAGATCAGCCGGGCGGGGTTCTTTTACCACTTCCCGGACAAGAACGCTCTGGCCCGCGCGCTGATCGAGCGGCAAATCATCGAGGAGGCCGCGATGTTGGGCGGCTTCATCGCGCGGGCGTCGGAACTGTCAGACGATCCGCTGCAGCAAATGCTGATCATCATGCGCTTCATGGCTGAGGGCTATGCCGAGGTGCCCGGCGGCTATGTCGGCTGCATCCTGGCCAGCGCCACCTATCAGGACAGGCTCTTCGACTCCGAGGTCAAGGCCGCGAACCGCCGCGCGCATCTGGCCTGGCGCGAGCGGTTTCGCGGGCATTTCGAACGCATTGCCCTGGCCTATCCGCCGCGCGAACCCGTCGACGCCGGTGATATGGCCGACATGCTCAGCGCGGTGATCGAAGGAGGAATGATCCTTGCCCGCGGCATGGGCGACCCGCAGGTGCTGGTGCGGCAAGTCTTGCAGGCCCGCCAAATGGTCAAGGCGGTCTATCAGCGGGCCTAGCCTTCACTGCGCCAGAAGCCATGCAAGGAGTGGCAGATGCGCCCGGGCAATGGCCGCAAGCTGCTCGGGTGCTTGCGCAGTGAACAGCCAGTCGGGTGGCGGCAGATTGGTCTGGGTCCGCACGATGAGGCTTTTTCGGCGGAGGAGATGGTCCCATTCCGGGTCCGCCTCATAACCCTTGGGCACCCGGGCCAATTCGGTCGGGTCGAGCGTACTTTGGACCGCCTCTGCCGCGTCCAATGCCTTGAGAAGCCGCGCCCGGTCCTTCGGATCGCAGATCCGCTGCCGGAGCAGGCCCAGTGCTGAGGGTTCCAATCCATACTGCCCTGCCCCGTAGCCAAGCCCCTCGGGCGTCAGCACGATATGCAGCCCCGGCACTTTGTTGAACTCCGGCCCCGTCGAAAGGATCACATGCAGCCAGGGCTGGTAGGGCGTCTTGTCTTTGGAAAACCGCGTGTCGCGGTGAATGCGGCGGAGCGACTGGTTGAGCTTTGGCACTGCCAAGGGCCGGGGCGTCATGGCGGAGCAGAACGGCCCGAGCGCCGCGATCAGGTCTAGCCCGGCTTGCAGCCAGTAAGCCTCATACTCGGCCCGGTGCGCCTCGAACCAGTCGCGGTCGTTGTGGGCCGCCAGGTCGCGCAGAAAGGCGAAGGCTTCACTTGGCAGGCCGTTGTAACCCATGGCTGACCTCTGCTTTCTCCAATCACTGAATGTAAGGCTCTTGCCGCGGTCTGAGCTTTCAGTCGGGGATGCCAAGCGCATGCAGCGCATTGCGCACCACGGACCTCGTGTCGGCATTCGCAAAATTCATCGACAGAAAGTACGGTTCCACTGTCGCGTCCGGGCGCAGATTGCGCAGATGCGTCGCCCACCGCTTCGCTTCCTCCGTCTTGCCCGCTGCGTGGTTTACCACTGCGGGAGATGTCAGGATCAGGTAGTGCACCTGATTGCAGCGCACCGCTATCTGAATCCAATGTTGCGCTTGGTCGAGCTTGCCATCCACGAAAAAGGACATCGCCTTGAAGGTAAGCATCAGGCCCAGCAGCGGGTCCATCGGGCTCAGGTGTATGGAGGTGTCAAGCCCGGCGTGGGCCAGGCTCGTGCGACCGGCCAGCATGTCGGTCATTCCGCGCGCATAGTGCCCTTTGACGAAGTTCGGGCTGACTTCGACGGCCCGGTCGTACCAGAAAAGCCCGTCATCGGGTTTGCCGGAAATCTGATGCACCCGGCCCATGACCATATTGGCAAATGGGTCAAACGGATCGAGCTCGACCGCCCGCTCGGCCATCTTTCGCATTTCCGCTATGACAGGCGCGGTGTTGCTCGTGAACGCCTGCGACGCCTCTTGTTGCAGGGCAAAGGCCCGACCTGCGAAGGCGGTCGCAAAGTTGGGGTCCATAAGGGTAGCGCGTTCGAATAGGCCCTCGGCAATCGTGTTGTCGCGCGCGTTGAAGCGCAGAAGGTGGCTCATCCCCAGATGATAGGCGCCCCAGGCGTCCAGCATCTCGGTCGACTTGGTCCGCGCCGTCGCGGCTTCGGCCTGTGAAATCTGCAGGTCCAATGCGCCGATCACGGCGGTAGTGATCTCTTGTCGGGCCAGATGAAGGTCGTCGAGCCTAGGGCTGATCCGGTCGGCCCAAATCACCGAGCCGGATTGTGTCTCGATGAGCGTTACGGTGACGTTCAGCCTTCCTGCGACGAGTTCCACCCGACCGTTGAGCGCATAGCCCGCGCCAAGCACCCGGCGCAGACCGACAAGGTCAATTCCGTCCTGACGGAAGCGAAAGGTGGAGTCCCGCGCGACGACGCGCAACCAGCGCATGCGGGCAAGCGAGGTGATGATCTCATCGGCAAGCCCATCTCCGACCTGCATGGCGTCGCTGGCGGCTTGCGCAAAGGGCAGCACGGCGATTGTAGGTCGCCGGTCGGTCTGTTCGGGCGCAGGCTCAACGGCGCGCACTAGGGTCGTAGCGTCCACCCGGCGGTCCACAGAGGCCACGAAACGGTGGCCAAGCCCGTGGATGGTGCGGATCATCGTTTG
The DNA here is from genome assembly GCA_016792685.1 of Tabrizicola sp. Taxonomy (GTDB): domain Bacteria; phylum Pseudomonadota; class Alphaproteobacteria; order Rhodobacterales; family Rhodobacteraceae; genus Tabrizicola. The sequence continues at coordinate 64,841 of JAEULQ010000114.1, forward strand.
GCGTTCTCCGTCATCGCCGACGGCCTTGCGGGCAAATTTCAACGCTGTCGAAACGGCGGCGTCCGAGATGAAGCGCCCGCCCCAAATAACCTCGATCATCTCTTCGCGCGAAACCACGCGGTCGTGGTTTTCGACCAGAAGGCGCAAGATGGCGAAAGCCTTCGGTTCGAGCCGAACCGTGCCGTCCGGCCCGGTCAGTTCTGCCCGGTCTGGGTAAAGGGAATAGGCGCCGAAGACGTAGTGCATTCCGACAACCCCGCCTTTCGATGGCATCAGGATTACTCTGCACGTCGGAACATATCAAACGCCAACCGCAGTCTCCGGAGAACCACCAGGTATTCCCCACAAAGCCCCCAGGCGGCCCTCAAGCACTATCTGACAGTTCCGGCATCCTGAGGTCATAGCAACCGAAGGAGAGCCCGATGAACGACCTTGCCTCAGCCGTGATGCACGCCACCCCGTTGCCCTCGTCTGGCGAAGGGTTCATTGAACGCCTCCGCCGCCGCTTTGCCCGGGTCGAGGCCGCGATGGCAGGCCAGTCCCGCCTCGCTGCGATCCGGCCCGAAACGGAAAGCGATACCGGGCTTTCGGCAGAAGAACTGACAGGTGCCACTTCCTATGACCCTGCCCTGCCCTTCTTCCTGCAATCCGGGTTCGGTCGTCGCGACGCTTGACCTGCAATCGCACAATCCTTGTCGCAGGCAGGCAAGACGCCCCGCTTCCCGCATGCGACGTGCAGGGAAAAGTGAGGGACAGATGCACATCCGCCAGATCCGCGCCACGCCTGTGAACATCCCGTTCCGCGCGCCTTACAGGTTCTCCTACGGCGCAATCGCCTCGCTGACGAAGACGGTGATCGAAGTCGAGACCGAAGACGGCGTCATCGGCCTTGGCGAATGCGCAGACGGGGACCGGGCGGCAGACGTCATGGCGATGGGAGCAAAACTGATCGGCCATGATATCCGAGAGGTCGGCACCGCCGAGGCCAAGGTGGTTCCCGGCATGCGGTATACGCCGTGGGGCAACGTGCTGGCCGCTCGGCGGGTCTTCGGTGGGATCGAAATGGCAATGTGGGATGCCCGGGGGAAAACCGAAGGCGTGTCCCTTGCCACTCTTCTTGGCGGCGCACGGCGTGACCGGATCGAGTTGACCGAATATTTCAGCTACCGCTGGCCGGGAATTGACCCTGGCGAGTCCTCTCCCACCGAAGTCGCCCGTTACTGCGCAACAATGATCGAACGCCACGGTTCTACCCGGTTCGAAGGCAAGATGGGCACGGTCGACCTTGCCGAAGAGGTCCGGATGGTGGCCGAGGTCCGCGCTGCGATCGGCGAACGGCCCCTGCAACTGGACGCCAACGGGGTCTGGACCGTGCCGACCGCCCGCGACGCGCTGCGCCGGGTTGCCGCCTATGACATCGCCTGGTTCGAGGAACCCTGCGAGACCTACGAAGAGATGGCCCAGCTCCGCCGCTTCTCTGACATTCCGTTTTCGGCCCACAGCATCGATCTGCCCAAGGCCCATGCGCTTGGCTGCCCGGAAGCGATCGTGACCAACATCAATGAACATGGCGGCATCGCGCGCACCGTCGCCTTCGTCCGCGCCTGCGAGCTGCTTGGGGTGGGTTTCCGCTTCCACTCGGGTGAAACGGGTATTGCCTCGGCGGCCTACCTGCAGCTGACTGCCGCACTCGACCATGTCCGCGACCCCAGCCAGACCCTTTTCCACTGGTACGCCGATGATGTCATCGAAGGTGGTCCGCACCGGCACGAGGGCGGCCACGTCGCTTTGCCCCAGGGCCCAGGTCTTGGCGTCACACTCGACCGAACGGCACTTGAGCGGTGCCACAAGCGCTATCTCGACGAAGGCCCCTTCCCCGATGGCCGCAAGGGCGGCTATGGCGGGCAGTTCCGCAAGCGTTGAATGGTTGACCCTGCGCTGCGGAAATCAGATGAAGGCGGCATGACGCCAGACATCCTTTGCATCGGCTCGGTCCTGTGGGACATCATCGGCCGCTCGCCCACCTCCATGCGACTTGGCTCGGACGTGCCGGGTCGGATCACCCGCCTGCCTGGCGGCGTGGCGATGAACATCGCCATGACGCTTCGTCGCTTCGGGATGACCCCTGCCATCCTCACGGCCATTGGGCGGGACCCAGAAGGCGATGAGCTTGTCGCGGCCTGTGACCGGCTGGGTCTGGTGACAAGCACCGTTTACCGGTCTGACGACCTGCCGACTGACCGCTACATGGCTGTCGAAGGCGCAAACGGGCTGATCGCCGCCATTGCCGACGCGCATTCGCTCGAGGCGGCGGGTGACAAGATCCTGCGGCCGCTCGCAGACGGCCGGATGGGGACGGTCGAAACCCCTTGGGCTGGCCCGATCGCGCTGGACGGAAACCTCACCGAAGGGCTTTTGGCGGAAATCGCCACCTCCCCGCTCTTTGCCGCCGCCGACCTGCGCGTGGCGCCTGCGTCGCCCGGCAAGGCGGGGCGGCTGCTCCCCCTGCTTTCGCATCCCTCGGCCACGCTTTACGTCAACCTCGAAGAGGCCAATATCCTCGCCCGGTCCGAATGCAGGACCGCAGGAACGGCGGCCGAGGCATTGCTGGCGCGGGGTGCGGGCCAGGTTCTGGTCACGAACGGTGGCAAGCCCGCTGCCGAGGGGCGTCGCGATCGGGGTGTCATCGAAGGCCAGCCGCCCCAGGTCCTGGTGACCCGTGTCACCGGAGCAGGCGATACATTCATGGCAGCGCATCTTGTGGCCGAACGCCGTGGCGCCAATCGGCAAGAGGCGCTGGACGAGGCCCTCCGTGCGGCCGCAACCTATGTTTCCGGAGATATCGGCTCATGACTTTGCCCCTGGTCCTTTCGCCCGAAGTGGCGACCGCGCGTTCCAACGGCACTCCAATCGTTGCGCTAGAAAGCACAATCATTACCCATGGCATGCCATTCCCGCAGAATGTGGAAACAGCAAAGCGGGTGGAGGCCGAGATCAGGGCCCATGGCGCAGTGCCAGCAACCATCGCCATCATGGACCACCACATCCACGTCGGCCTGACCGAAGCCGAGCTTGACCGGCTGGGCCAGGCGAAGGGCGTGGCAAAGCTTTCACGCGCCGACCTTGCGGCCTGCCTGGCCACCGGGGGAATGGGGGCCACGACAGTTGCTGCGACGATGATCTGCGCGAAACTCGCCGGCATCGAAGTCTTTGCCACTGGCGGCATTGGCGGCGTTCATCGCGGGGCCGAGACGAGCTTTGACATCTCGGCCGACCTGCCGGAACTGGCACAGACCGCCGTGACCGTGATTGCGGCAGGGGCAAAGGCGATCCTCGATCTGCCGAAGACGCTGGAATACCTGGAAACCCAGGGCGTTCCGGTCATCGCCTATGGACAGGACGATTTCCCGGCCTTCTGGTCGCGCTCCTCGGGGTTGAAGGCGCCCATTCGCATGGATGCAGCAGGCGACATCGCCGCCGCCCATATCTTGCGGGGCCAGCTGGGGCTGCCCGGCGGGCAGTTGGTCGCGAACCCGATCCCCGTCGCCGACGAGATCCCACGGGACGAGATCATGCCGCATGTCGAGGCAGCGCTGGCTGAAGTTGCCTCGGGTCGGGTCGCGGCCAAGGCGGTCACGCCTTTCCTGCTCCAGCGCATCTTCGAGTTGACGTCAGGCCGGTCGCTGCAGTCAAACATCGCCCTGGTTCTCAACAATGCGCGACTCGGCGCGGAAATCGCCCGGGAAATCGCCTCCCGGCGCAAGGAATCCTGACAGCCCCCCTTTGCAAGGAGGGGGTCGACCCATAGATTGCGCGCAAGCCAAACCGTGCTTGCCGGAGCCTGAATGACCGATCCCAACCTGCCCCGCCGCCGCGGTATCCTGGCAAGCCTGCGCGCAAGTTTCCTTACTGGCCTCGTCGTCGTCCTGCCCGTCGGGCTGACCGCCTACTTCGCCTGGACGCTGGTAGGATGGATCGACGCCTGGATCCTGCCCCTGATCCCCTCGGCCTATCAGCCTGAGGCGCTGGTCGAACACTTCTTCGGGCAAGACGCCAATTTCCCGGTGAGGGGGGTGGGCGTTCTGGTCTTCCTCATCTTCACGATCATGATCGGCTGGCTTGCCAAGGGCCTCTTTGGCCGTTCTCTGATCCGGATGGGTGAAGAGATGGTCGACCGTATGCCGATCATCCGGTCGATCTATGGCGGCATCAAGCAGGTGGCCGAGACCTTCTTCAACAAGACCGAGAAGAGCTTTGACCAGGTCTGCCTTTTGGAGTTTCCGCGCCCGGGCACCTGGGCACTTGGCTTCATCTCGACGCGACCCAAGGGCGAGCTGGCGCAGCGGCTTGCGGCGCTGGGGCCGGATTATTCGGCCGTCTTCGTTGGCCTGACGCCATTCACCTCGGGCATGCTTCTGTTTGTGCCGACCAAGGATCTCGTGATCATGGACATGAAGATCGACGATGCGGCCAAGCTTATCGTGTCAGGCGGTCTGGTCTATCCGCTGCCGAAAGAGCAGCTCTAAAGCGCCGTCCATCCACCATCGACCGAGATCGTCGTGCCCGTCACCTGATCCGCGGCAGCACTGCACAGATAGACCGCCGTGCCGCCGATCTGTTCGACGGTCGCGAACTGGCGCGAGGGTTGGCGGAGCAGCATGACGTCACGGATGACCGTCTCGCGGTCCATCTTGTGCACGGCCATCTGTTCGGGGATCTGGGCCTCGACCAATGGTGTGAGGACATAGCCCGGGCAGATGGCATTGCAGGTGATCCCCTGCCCTGCGGTCTCCAGCGCGACGGTCTTCGACAGACCGACGATTCCGTGCTTTGCGGCGATGTAGGCGCTCTTGTAAGGGCTGGCCGTAAGGCCGTGGGCCGAAGCGATGTTGACCACCCTGCCCCAACCCTTCGCTCTCATGCCGGGCAACGCAGCAGCGGTCGTGTGGAAGGCCGAGGTCAGGTTGATCGCCAGAATCGCATCCCATTTCTCGACCGGGAATTCATCAATCGGCGCGACGAACTGGATTCCCGCGTTGTTCACCAGGATGTCGCATCCGCCTGCCTTCTCGATCAGGGCACGGCATTCGCTGCCCTTCGACATGTCGGCCGGGATGTAGCGCGCGGCAACCTTGTGGCGGGCGCCAAGGTCGCTTGCAAGGGCATGGTCTTCGGGCCGGTCGGTGAAGCTGTTCAGAATCACCTCGGCCCCCGCTGCGGCCAGGGCCTCGGCGACGCCCAGACCTATTCCGGAATTCGATCCCGTGATGACGGCACGTTTGCCTGCAAGTGTCATGGCCCATCCCCAATGCTGCAACCGCGAAAGAATGCCACGCGAAGCGGCCAAGGGGAAGCGCTGGACAGCAAAGAAAAAAACGCCGGCGCAAGGCCGGCGTTAAGTCTTTGAGGCAGGTTTCATACAGGCAAGAAACCTATCGAGCAGTAAGCTCTGTATAATCTTCTCTCCGCCGATGGCCAAGCTAAAAGTTTGAATTGCCACGATGACCGCCGTAGTCTGGCGCCAACACAACCATAGAGGATGGGGGGCGAAGGCCGATGAACACGGAACGCTACAGGTACCTGCGCGGCTTGGGGATGGCGGTCGTCATTTCCCTTGGGGCCACTTGGGCGCATGCTGAACCGCAGCATGGCATAGCTATGTATGGCGAGCCTGCCCTCCCCCCGGATTTTGTGTCTCTTCCCCAAGCCAATCCGGATGCACCCAAGGGAGGAAGCTTTCGCTGGGGCGAGTCGGGCAGCTTTGACAGTCTGAACCCCTATGTCACCAAAGGCCGCAGTGCGACGGGCATCTCTACCCTGACGGTCGAGACCCTGATGGGCCGGAATTATGATGAAGCCTTCTCGCTTTACGGCCTTCTTGCCGAATCAATCGATACTGATGACGCCCGCACCTACGTCGAGTTCACCCTTCGCGCCGAGGCCCGATTCTCGGACGGCAGCCCGGTCACGGTCGAGGATGTCATGTGGTCGATGGAGACCCTCGGCACAGTCGGCAACCCGCGCTACCATGCGGCCTGGAAGAAGATCGCCACGATGGAGAAGACCGGCGAACGCTCGGTCCGCTTCACCTTCAATGTCGAGGATCGCGAACTGCCGCTGATCCTTGGCCTGCGCCCGATCCTCAAGAAGGCACAATGGGAGGGCAAGGATTTTGCCGAGGCCACGCTGGAGGCGCCAATCGGTTCGGGGCCCTATGTGCTGGACAAGTCCGAGACCGGCGTCTTTGTCAGCTTCAAGCGCAATCCGGACTGGTGGGGAAAGGACCTGCCCTTCAACCGCGGCCAGTGGAACTTTGACGAGATCCGCTACGACTATTACGCCAATCCGCAAGCGATCTTCGAGGCATTCAAGGCCGGCAATGTCTCGGCCTACCGCGAGGCAAACGTGTCGAAGTGGCTGTCGTCCTATGACTTCCCGTCGGTTCAGTCGGGCGACGTGATCAAGGCCGAAATCCCGCATGGCCGCCCCTCGGGCATCGAGGGCCTTGTGTTCAACACCCGCAAGCCGATCTTTGCCGACTGGCGCGTCCGCGAGGCACTGATCCTGGCCTTCAACTTCGAATTCATCAACCAGACCCTGAATGGCGGGCTTCTGCCCCGGATCCCGTCCTATTTCGGCAATTCCTTCCTGGGGATGGAACCGGGAAAGCCGGCGGAGGGTCGCGAACTCGCGCTGCTGGATCCGTTCAAGGCAGAGCTTCCGCCCGGCGCAATCGAGGGCTATGCCCTGCCCGTCTCGGAAGGCGACCAGGCAAACCGCAAGAACATCCGCGCGGCCGCCGGTTTGTTGGAAGAAGCCGGGTGGACGGTCGGGGACGACGGCGTCCTGAAGAATGCCAAGGGTGAGGCGTTCACCTTCGAGATCCTTCTGGTCACCGGCCAGGACGAGATGGCCTCGGTCGCCGAGGTCTATATCGAGGCGCTGAAGGCCCTGGGCATCACGGCGACTTTGAACAAGATCGATGACGCCCAGTACAAGGAGCGGACCACGGCCTACGACTTCGACATGACCCACTACATCCGGTCCCTGTCGCTGTCGCCCGGCAACGAACAGCTTCTCTACTGGGGGGCGGCTGGGGTGACGGAACCCGGAACGCGGAACTGGATGGGGGTAAACTCGCCCGCGATCGAGGCGATGATCGCCGCCATGCTGAAAGCTCCCGACACGACCGAATTCACGGCAGCCACCCGCGCGCTTGACCGGGTCCTGACCTCGGGTCGCTATGTGATCCCGATCTGGTATTCGGATCTTTCACGCTTGGCATATTCGGCCGATCTGAAGTATCCCGAGAAACTGCCGCTATATGGGGACTGGACGGGTTTCCTTCCGGATACCTGGTGGTACGAGGCAAAATAGAAACGAGGCGAAGAGCATGAAGAAGATCATCCTTCTGGCCGCTGCGCTGGCGGTCCTTGCCGGTTGCAACACCATTGCCGGCGTCGGTGAAGATGTCTCCGGCGGTGCCCGCACCGTGCAGGAGATGTTCTGAGGCGAATGGTAGCGCTCAGGCTGGAAGCGTCTCCGGCCTGGGCTCTCCGCCTTCGGGCAACCGGATCACCGTGACCGAGCAATGCGCCTCGGCCACAACCTGCGCTGAAACCGATCCCAGATAGCGCCGCGTGGTCGAATGGCCGCGTGCGCCCATCATGATATGGTCAACCTGATTTGCGGTCGCATAGTCGATGATCGCCTGGCCAGGGTCCGGACCTTCCAGCACAGTATAGGTCAGCCGGTGGTCGGGAAGTTCAATCTCATTGGCCCAGGCTTTCAACTGCACCAGCCGCGCAACGTGCAAGTTGTTGCCCTTTTCATCCGTGCCCTGATCGATCCCGATGCGCGCGGTCTTGATGACATTGACACAGGCAATCCGTGCTTCCGGTTCGATCAGCAGCATGCGTTTGACGGCCCTGCGCAAGACCTCGGCCAGACGTTCACCCTCGGGCGTCAGGTCGACGGCAACGACGATGATCGGAATGGATGCGACCTGTGCGGCGACCGAAGCAGGCGCGGTGAAGCGCCTAAGCTTCCGCATGACCCGCCAGCGATCGAAGACCTGCAGCCAGCCATCACGCTTCAGCTTGTGCGCCCGGGCGGTCAAGGTCACCTGCTGCGGATGTGTGAGATCAAAGGCCATCTGCGCCGCAGTCTGGTAGCGTCGCATCGGATCGACCGCCAGGGCGCGAAGGATGATCTCTTGCAGCCATTCCGGAATTTCCGGGCGGATCGCACGCGGTGGCACGGGATCGCGCCAAAGACGTTTGCGAACCCCCCGCAAGCTTTGCGGCGTGCCACAGGGGTTCCGGCCGGTCGCCAAGGCATAAAGCATCGCGCCAAGGGCAAAGAGATCAGACCGCGGGTCGTCGCGACAGCGCAAGTACTGCTCGGGGGCGATATAGGGATAGGTTCCCATCGGAATGGTGAATTCCTCGGCCAGCAGGTCCGGCAGCTGGTCGTGGCGTGACAGCCCGAAATCGACCATGACCATCTCGCCGGTTTCGCGCTGAAGGAAGTTCTCGGGCTTGAGGTCCAGGTGGATCACATGCTGGCGATGCAGGTCCGAGACGGCATGCACCATCCTGGCCGCGATCTCGATCACGTCTGACAAGGGAAGTGGCGCCTTGAGGAAGATCGGAAGAAAGCTGCCACCTTCGATCTTCTCGGTCACGATATAGGGCATGACGTCAAAGCCGCCTGACCCGATCACCTTGGGGACATGCGGCCCGGAAAGCCGCGGCATGATCATCTGCTCGACTTCGAAGCCGACAATGGTCGGCCCGTCATAGCCATCCAGGATCGTTGGCACCTTCATCACCATCGGTCCCTGGTGATCGGGATGCGTCACCTCCCAGATGGTGGCAAAGCCACCGGTGTGCAGCTTTTCGCCCAAGGTGAAGCCGTCGATCGTCAGACCGGAATGCGGACGCAATTGCATGGATCATTTCCCCTGAAGGAGCCGAAGCGCGAGTTCTTCGGGCAAGCCGGCGGCACGCAGCTTGGCCGCAGTGCCGGCGCTGTCATAGGGCGTTCGCCGAAAGGTAAGTTCGGCCCGCCCGGTGTCGAGCAAGGCCCAACCCGCCTGCGGAACACCGTCACGCGGCTGCCCGACCGAACCCACAACCGCAAGCCAACGGCGGCTCGGCAGCAGCGGTATCGGCAGGCCATGGCGAAAGACCTGTTCGCGGACAACGCCACCGATATCGCAGCTGGCCAGCAGCGGCACATGCACATGCCCACACAGGATCAGACGTGCGCTTGAGGCCCGGAATGATGGCGCCGCGCGGGTGTCGGAGGTGACATAGGTCCAGTCCTCTGGTCGGTTCGCCGATGCATGGACGAAAAGCACGCCTTCCGCCTCTGCCGTCATGGGCAATCCGGCCAGAAAGTCCACCTGCGCCCGCGCAAGCTGCGCCTGGGTCCAGGTTATGGCTTTCCGCGCAAGGGTCGACATCGACTCCGGCGCTCCGATCGCCGCATTGTCGTGATTGCCGCGCACGCAGACCGCCCCGGTCTGAACCAGCGCCGCCACGGTGTCGCAGCACCAGGCCGGTTCTGGACCGTAGCCCACAATGTCGCCGAGGATCGCAATCTGATCTACAGCATGCGCAGCCACGTCGGTCAGGACCGCTTCAAAAGCCTCGCGATTGGCATGGATGTCCGTCAGGACAGCAATCCGCATCCAGCCCCTCCCGCAGGCATTGACTCGGGCGCTGTCTACAGGATGTCGCCCCCGCCAACCATGAGCCAGATCAAAGGCTCAGGCCAGAGAAGTCACCCAAAGGATGGTCGCATCTTCGTCCGACAGGCTGATCACATTGTGCCCCATCGCTGCGTCGTAATAGGCACTGTCGCCGCGGCGCAGTTCGATCGGCTCGTAGAATTCGGTGTAAAGACGGATCACGCCGGTCAGGACGTAAAGAAACTCCTCACCGTCATGGCGGACCCAGCCGTCGAATTCGTCCATGCTGCGGGACCGGATCGTCGCGCGGTAGGGCAGCATCTGCTTTCGTGTCAGATTGGCCGCCAGAAGCTGGTGTTCGTAAGTGGTCGTCGCCTGGGGTACGCCCGCGCCCGACTTTGTCACGGTCATCCGACCGTTGGCCTGAGCCTTCGATGGCGGGGTGAATAGCTGCGGAACGGTGATGGACAGGCCGAGCGCCAGCTTCTTCAGCGCGTCATAGGTCGGGCTCATCTGCCCGTTCTCGATCTTGGACAGGGTGGACCGTGCAAGGCCAGCACGGCTGGCCGCCTGCTCGAGCGTCCAACCGCGGCTTCGGCGCAATTCGCGAACCCGTTCGCCCAGGTTCAGCGCTTCGATCGGGGCCTCGGTCCCGGCTTCCCGCGCCACGCGGATCATGCTTTTGGGGTCGGTCACCTTCATGGCTTCCCGATAGTGCAGCCACACTAAGCTTGCAACAACGACGCGGGCTTTCTACGCAGGCACATGCTATCCGAAATCGACACCCGCCCGTTTCCGGCCGTGCCCGCCGCCTTCAACCTCGCCTCCCATGTACTGGCGGCGGGGGCTCGGCAAGGTTTCAAGCCCGCCTTGATCGTGTTGCACCCGGACCAGGACGAAACCATCGGATATGCCGAGCTTTTGTCCCTGACACGCGGCTGCGCCTCTGCCCTTCTGGCCGCGGGTCTTGCCCCAGGTGATCGCATCCTGATGCGCATCGGCAACGGGATTGCCTTTCCGATCGTCTTTCTGGGTGCGCTCTGGGCCGGTCTGGTGCCGGTGGTCAGCTCACCCGCGCTGACCGAGGCCGAGATCACCCGCCTGGCGGCGCTTGTGGCGCCGCGCTTGGTGATTGGCGAGGCTGGGGTTCCCCTTCCGGTCGGCTTTCCCCGGGTCAAGGCGCCCGATCTTGCTTCCTGGATCACCCGTGATACGACCGAGCCGCACCTGGGTGATGCGGAACGGGAGGGCTATGTGGTCTTCACCTCGGGCTCTTCCGGTATGCCGATGGGTGTCTCGCATGCCCACCGCGCCATTTTGGCACGGAGCGCGATGCATCAGGCATGGGAGAGTATCGGTCCCAGTGACAGACTGCTTCACGCCGGGGCACTGAACTGGACCTTTACCCTGGGCACCGGGCTTCTTGATCCTTGGATTGTCGGGGCAACGGCCATGATCCCGGCCCCGGGAACCCGGCCGGCGGACCTGCCTGCCCTGCTTTCGCGCAGCGAGGCCACGATCTTTGCCTCTGCCCCCGGGGTCATCCGGCAGATGCTGCGCGCGCCCTTTCCAGCACTGCCAAAGCTTCGACACGGACTTTGCGCTGGCGAAGCGCTTGCCGGTGCGCTTCGAGCCGACTGGCAACAGAAGACCGGAACGGACCTGCACGAAGCCTTGGGATTGTCCGAGATTTCAACCTTTGTCTCTGGTTCAAGGGACCGCCCGGCACCAAACGGCTCGGCGGGGTTTGTTCAGCCGGGTCGGCATGTTGCAGTCCTTGGCAGTGACGGAAAGCCAGTCCCGCGCGGCGAGATCGGGGAATTGGCCGTATCGGTTCGCGATCCGGGACTGATGCGCGGCTACATCGGTCAGCCTGCACCCAAAGGGCCATGGTTCCGGACCGGAGATGCCGCATCAATGGACCGCGATGGCGCGATCACCCACCATGGCCGGTTGGACGACCTGATGAATCCGGGTGGCTTCCGGGTCGGCCCCGCCGAGGTCGAGACCGCCTTCGAGGGTCTTGAAGGGCTGACAGCCTGCGCCGCGACCGAAGTCGAGCCGCGACCCGGCACAAGGATCATCGCGCTGTTCTATGAAGCGCCCTGCGAAATCGACGTCACCCGTCTGCGCCAGCGCGCGGAAAAGGCCCTTGCCCGCTGGAAGCAACCACGGCACTACCAGCGTCTTGATGCCCTGCCCCGGACCGGCAACGGCAAGATCATCCGGCGCGCGCTTGCCGCGGCCTACAGGAAGGACGAAACATGATCCGCCTCGACATTTTCTCCGACCCGGTATGCCCGTGGTGCTATGTCGGCAAGTCGAACCTGGACCGGGCACTGGCGGCCCAACCCTCCCACCCGTTCGCCATCCAGTGGCATCCGTTTCAGTTGAACCCTGACATGCCTGCATCCGGCATTCCGAGACGCGCCTATCTTGAGGCGAAGTTTGGCGGCAAGGAACGGGTCGATGCGATACAGGACAGATTGCGCGACGCAGCGCGGAATGCAGGTGTGAATCTGGACCCGGAAAAACCCAACATGATGCCGAACACGTTGAACGCCCATCGGCTGATCCACTGGGCCGGTATCGAGGGGATTCAGTCCTTGGTCGTCACGGCCTTGATGGAGGCCTACTGGGGAGAAGGTCGGGACATCGGCGATCTGGCAACGCTGGCCGACATTGCCGCAAGCCAGGGCATGAACCGGGCCGAAGTTCTGCGGCTTCTCGCTTCGGATGCCGATGCCGATGACATCCAGGCCCGGGATGAAGACGCCCGCCGCAAGGGTGTGAGCGCGGTGCCGACGTTTCTGATTGCTCAACAATACGTCGTCTCGGGCGCACAACCGACCGAGGTTTGGGAGAAGGTCATCGCCGAGATCGCGGGCCTGAAGGCTGACCAGAATTGACCACCTCTCGCCCCTCGCAGACCGAGTTCGTCGCCATAGTGGCGATGCTCTTTGCCACCATTGCGATTTCCATCGACGGGATGCTTCCTGCGCTGCCTGAAATTGCCGAGACGCTTTCGCCTGCCGCCCCAAATGCCGCGCAGCTTGTCGTGACGAGCTTCGTTCTGGGCATGGGGCTTGGCACACTGTTTGCCGGCCCCTTGTCGGATGCGTTCGGCCGCAAGCGGGTGATCCTTGTCGGCTCGGGGCTTTATTGCCTGGCTGCCCTCGCCTGCTACTTCGCGCCTTCGCTTGAGATCCTGCTCGCCGCCCGCGTCCTGCAGGGTCTTGCCGCCGCCGCGCCGCGTACGGTTTCCATCGCCATGGTGCGCGACCTGTTCTCGGGCCGCGAAATGGCGCGGATCATGAGTTTCGCGATGATGATCTTCACCATCGTCCCCGCAATCGCGCCCTTGATGGGGGCAGGCATCATGTCGCTTGGCGGCTGGCATTCGATCTTCCTGGCCTATATCGCCTTTTCCGGCCTGACGATGCTCTGGCTCGGCCTTCGCCAGCCTGAGACCCTGCCCGCCGAACGCCGCCGTCCACTGATGGTCGCCAGCCTTCTGTCCGCCACGCGGGAGCTTCTTGGCCATCGGGTCATCCTTGTCGGAACCGTCCTGCAGACGCTGACCCTTGCAGCACTTTTCGCCACCCTGTCCTCGATCCAGGGCATCTTCGAACAGCAGTTCGGCCGTGGTGAAAGCTTTCCGGTCTGGTTCGGCGTCATTGCCATCATCTCGATGACGGGAAGCCTGCTGAACAGCCGCATCGTGATGACGCTTGGCATGCGTCGTGTTGTAAGCGGAACCTATGCGGGGGTGCTGGCACTTACCCTGATCTCTTTGGTGCTGATCGGGTCAGGCGTTCTGTCGAACGACTTGAGCTTTGCCTTGCAAGTCGTTTGGTGCGTAGGTCTTTTCGCGATGATGGGGTTGACGATGGGCAATCTGAACGCGCTGGCAATGGAGCCGGTCGGCCATATTGCCGGGCTCGCGGCGTCGGTCATCTCTTCTGTCGCGACAATCGGGTCGGTCGCTTTGGCCATTCCGGTTGGGCTTGCTTTCAACGGGACCTCGACCCCGCTACTTGCCGGGGTTGCCTGTCTTACCGGCCTCGCTCTTTTCCTGTGCCACTTCGTTCTCGGGCCTCGCAGTCCGGCTTAAGCCTTCCGCGCGGCCTTCACTATTTCGGCGAGATCGCGGGCGATGTTGAACGCACCTTTGATCCGGTCGCCTTCCGTCTTCATCTCGCCCTGCAGCACGATCTTGGTGCCCTGCACTTTCGCCGCTCCGCCTTGGGCCTTCAGGAAATCCACCAGGCCGGCAGGATTGGCGAACTTGTCGTTGCGGAAGCTGATCGTCGCCCCTTTCGGTCCGGCATCGAGCTTTGATATCCCCGCACGCTTCGCCATCGCCTTGATCCTGACGATCAGCATCAGCGTGTTGACCTCCTTCGGCAGGGGACCAAAACGGTCGATCATTTCCGCCGCGAAGCCTTCCAGCTCGACCTTGGTGGCAAGCGAGGAAAGCCGCCGGTAAAGCCCAAGCCGGATATCGAGGTCCGGGATGTAGCTTTCCGGGATCATCACCGGAACGCCCAGGTTCAGTTGCGGCGACCAATCGTCGTCCAGAGCGGACAGGCCCTGCAATTCGCCGGATTTGATCTTAGCGATCGTCTCTTCCAACATCTGCTGGTAAAGCTCGTAGCCCACTTCCTTGATGTGGCCCGATTGTTCCTCGCCCAGAAGATTGCCCGCGCCGCGGAGGTCCAGGTCGTGGCTGGCAAGGTTGAACCCCGCACCCAGGCTGTCAAGGCTGCCCAGAAGGCGCAACCGCTTCGTCGCCTGGGGCGTCAGCGGCGCGCGGGGCTTCGTCGTCAGGTAGCAATAGGCCCGCGTTTTCGACCGGCCGACCCTGCCCCGGATCTGGTACAGCTGAGCGAGGCCAAACATATCCGCCCGGTGGACAATCATGGTGTTGGCGGTAGGAATATCCAGGCCACTTTCAACAATCGAGGTCGCCACCAGCACGTCGTACTTGCCGTCGTAGAACTGGTTCATCCGGTCATCCAAGTCACCGGCCGCCAGTTGCCCATGGGCGATGACATAGCTCGCTTCCGGCACATGGGTTTTCAGGAAGTCCTCGATGTCCGGCAGATCGGCGATGCGGGGTACCACATAGAATGACTGCCCACCGCGATAGCGTTCGCGAAGGATCGCTTCTCGGATCGTTATTGTATCGAATTCCGAAACGTAGGTCCGGATCGCCAAGCGGTCGACCGGGGGCGTTGCGATGATCGACAGGTCGCGCACCCCGGTAAGGGACAGCTGCAGCGTCCGGGGTATCGGGGTCGCGGTCAGGGTCAGCACATGAACTTCAGAGCGCATCTCCTTCAGCCGTTCCTTGTGACCGACGCCGAAATGCTGTTCCTCGTCGATGATCAACAGGCCAAGCTTCTTGAAGCTGACGCCTTTGGCCAAAAGCGCATGGGTGCCGACAACGATGTCGACACTGCCATCAGCCATTGCGGCCCGGGTCGCATTGGCATCCTTCACTGAAACAAAGCGCGACAAGGGTCTGACGGATATGGGAAATCCGCGGAAACGTTCCGCAAAGCTGCGATAGTGCTGGCGGGCCAGAAGCGTTGTCGGGCAGATCACAGCGACCTGCATCCCCGAAAGCGCCGCCACAAAGGCCGCGCGCATCGCGACCTCGGTCTTGCCGAAGCCCACATCGCCGACAATCAGCCGGTCCATCGGGCTTCCCTTTTCGAGGTCCGCCACCACATCCGCAATGGCTGCCAGCTGATCGTCCGTCTCCTGATAGGGGAAACGGGCGGCAAAGGCCTCCCAGATCGAATGCGGGGCTTCCAGCACTGGTGCGTGGCGCAGGGCCCGCTCGGCCGCGACCCGCATCAGCCGGTCGGCGATCTCCTTGATGCGCTCCTTGAGCCTGGCCTTCTTCGCTTGCCAGGCCCCTCCGCCAAGGCGGTCGAGCAGCCCTTCTTCGTGGCCATAGCGGCTGAGGAGTTCGATATTCTCGACCGGCAGGTAAAGCTTTGCATTGTCAGCATATTCCAGCATGACGCAGGCATGCGGCGCGCCAAGCGCGGTGATCGTCTCGATCCCCAGGTATCGCCCGACCCCATGTTCGACATGCACGACCAGATCGCCGGGAGAGAGCGTATCGACTTCACGCAGGAAATTTTCGGCCTTGCGTTTCCGGCGGGGTTTGGCGGTCAGCCGTTCGCCCAGGACGTCCTGCTCTGAGATCACTGCAAGCCCCGGCGTCACGAACCCGGCTTCTAGCGGCCAGACCACAAGGAAGAGGCCACCCTTGCCTTCCGGGATATCGCGGAAGTCGGCAATCTCCCGGGCTGCAGATACTCCGTTGTCGGCGAGGAGACCCTTCAGTCGCTCTCGTGCGCCCTCGGACCAGCTGGCAATCACCACCTGACTTGACTTGGCCAGTTCCTTAACATGGTCCGCCAAGGCTTCGAAAAGATTAACCTTTTCCTGCTGACGTTCGGGTGCGAAGTTTCGTCCGGTACGGGCACCGGCGTCGAGGACACCGGGCCCCGGGCTTTGCGGCAAGGGTGAAAGCTGCACGACCCGATGCGCGGCAGTGGCGGCCTCCCAATCGGTGTCGTTCAGGTAAAGGTCCTGTGCCGGCACCGGCTTGTAGACCGTGTCCATACGGCCTTTTGCCCCCATCGCCTCAGCGCGGGCGTCATAGCTGTCCTCGATCCCTTCCCAGCGCGACAGGCGCGCAGCCGTGATCTGGTCGTCCAGCACGATGCTTGCCCCGGGCAGATAGTCGAACAGTGTTTCCAGCCGTTCATGGAAGAAGGGCAGCCAGTGCTCCATGCCCTGATGCTTTCGACCGGCGCTGACGGCTTCGTAAAGCGGGTCGTCGGTTCCCGCCGCGCCAAAGGCAATCCGGTAGTTCTGCCGGAACCGGGCGATCGCAGCCTCATCCAGGATCACTTCGGAAACTGCGGAAAACTCCACCCGTTTCAGCTTTTCGATGGTCCTTTGCGTTTCCGGATCGAACCGGCGGGCGCCGTCCAGGACATCGCCAAAGAAATCCAGCCGGATCGGCCCTCCGGGGCCAGGAGGGAATATGTCGACGATCCCGCCCCGCAGAGCATAGTCACCCGGTTCGGCAACCGTCGAGACAGGGGAAAAGCCCATTCGCGACAGAAAGGTCTTGAGCCGGGTTTCGTCGACCCGCTCGCCGACCGTGGCACGGAACGAGGCTGCGCGCAGGATGTCCCGCGCGGGCAGACGTTGGGTTGCAGCATTGAGCGTGGTGATGATGACCGCGGGCCCCGAAAGACCATCGGCGAGAAGGGACAGCGTCGCCATGCGCCGAGCCGAGATTTCCGGGTTCGGACTGACCCGGTCATACGGCAGGCAGTCCCAAGCCGGAAAGTCGAGCACAGCCGTCTGAGGAGCCTGCACCGCAAGGGCCGCCCGCATGGCCTCGGCCCGCTTGTCGTCCCGCGCGACGTGCAGCACCGATTGGCCACGCGCAAGCTCACGCAGGACGATACGGGCATCAAAGCCTTCGGGCGCGCCGCCCATCAAGATGCGTTCTGCAGACATGTCTCGTTTATTGCCTAGTGCAGAATCGAAATGCTGACATTCTGCCAAGTGCCGTAAAAGGCGGTGATGGCAATCGACACAATTCCGATGACCTGAACAATACGTCGGTGGATGACCAGCCTATGGTACAGCGCATCCCCGGTGTTTTCGCCACCCAGGATCCGTCGTCCGGTCCGGATGCTGGCCCAGACCACAAAAACCATAGGTCCGATCAGAAGAAACACAGCCTGGGCGAACTCGACGTCATACCAGAACGCAAGGATCGCCAGGACGGAAAGCCAGAAGGCCGCAAGCCCGCTCATGACGAGCGAACCGGTATCCACCATATGGAGGAACCGCGTGACGTTGATCCGGACCAGATCCTCGACGTCCTGTTGGACCTGACCACCCTCGCGCCGTCCGCGCTGGATCATCTCGTACGGTACACCCAGGACCCAGTAGCTGGTCGAGGACCAAAGCACCGCCAGGGCGATCCAGAACCACAGGTTCGAAAAGGACCGCATGTCGATGACTTCGAAAGCCGTTTCAAGGATATCCACCGGCTTGCTTCCCTTTCCCTTGACGCAGAAAACCCACTGGTGACTTGAGGCGTCCCTCTTTCCATGGCAGGCAGAGAACAAAGCCGCAAGTCCCAGCTTGCAGGCAACGGAAGGAGCCGGTCATGCACCCCACCCAAGCGCCATATCCCATGACGCGGTTTCGCCGTCTGCGGCGGACCCCTGCGCTGCGGGCGCTGACGCAAGAGACGGTGCTGTCTAGCTCCGATCTGATCTGGCCGGTCTTTCTGTGTGATGGTCGGGCCCAGCGTCAGCCGATCGCTTCGATGCCCGGGGTAGAGCGTCTTTCGCTGGATCTGGTGGTCGAAGCGGCGGCATCCGCGCGTGACCTCGGAATTCCGGTCATCTGCCTCTTTCCCTACACCGACCCGAAACTGAAGACCGCCGACTGCGCCGAGGCCTGGAACCCCGAGAACCTGACCAATCGGGCCATCCGGGCCATAAAGGCTGCCGTGCCGGACATTGCAGTCATGACCGACGTGGCGCTGGACCCCTATAACGCGCATGGGCATGACGGACTGGTTCGCGACGGGATCATCCTCAATGACGAAACCATCGAGGCCCTGGTCCGGATGAGCCTCGCCCAGGCTGAAGCCGGGGCCGATATCCTGGGCCCGTCCGACATGATGGACGGGCGCATCGGTGCGATGCGGGCTGCATTGGAAGGCGCCGGGCACAAGGATGTCGCGATCCTGAGCTACGCGGCCAAGTATGCGAGTGCATTCTATGGGCCGTTCCGTGACGCGGTCGGGGCGAGCGGGGCGTTGAAGGGCGACAAGAAGACCTATCAGATGAACCCGGCCAACAGTGACGAGGCGCTGCGCCTGGTCGCCCGCGACCTTTCGGAAGGCGCCGACATGGTGATGGTCAAACCGGGAATGCCCTATCTGGACATCTGCGCCCGGGTAAAGGCCACATTCGGCGCACCGACCTTCGCCTACCAGGTCTCGGGCGAATACGCGATGATCATGGCGGCAGCGGCCAACGGCTGGATCGACGGTGAAAAGGCGATGGTCGAAAGCCTCATGGCCTTCAAGCGCGCCGGGTGTGACGGCATCCTGACCTATTTTGCACCCGCCATGGCCAAACTCCTGCGCGGCTAGCGCAAAAGTCCCTGCACCGTATTGGTCAGATCGTTCAGCGAGAACGGCTTCGGCAGAAAGACCGAATTCGGCACGCGGGCCTGATCCTCCGAGAGGCCGTCTTCGGCATAGCCTGATACGAAGATCACCTTCACATTGGGGCGATCCACCAGCGCCAGTCGCACCCAGGCTGGCCCGTCCAGACCCGGCATGACGACGTCCGTCACGAAAAGATCGACGGCCAATGTCTTGTCCTCCAGCAGGGCGAGCGCCTCTTCGGCACTGGCGGCCTCAAGGACCGTGTAGCCGCGCAGGCTCAGCGCCCGGCTGGCGAAAGCCCGGACCGAGGCTTCGTCCTCGACAAGAAGAATGACACCTTCTCCCTGCTTCTGCGCTGTGCGGCGGGGCTCGCTTGCAGCGACAACGGCGTGGTCGCCGTCGTAGACCGGGAAGTACAGCGAAAATGTCGTGCCCTTGCCGACGGTAGAATCGACGAAGATGAAGCCGCCGGATTGCTTGACGATGCCGTAAGCCATGGACAGGCCCAGGCCAGTCCCCTCACCCACCCGCTTGGTGGTAAAGAACGGCTCGAATATCTGCCGCAACTGATGCTCCGGGATACCGATGCCAGTATCGATGACCCGGATCACGGCATAGTCCCCCGCCGGGACAGTCGCCCGGTCCCGCTTCAGCTCCTCTGCAAGGGTCACCGCCTCGGTTTCGATCCGGATGTTGCCGCCGTCCGGCATCGCATCGCGGGCATTCACGACCAGATTGATCAGCACCTGCTCGATCTGGCGCTTGTCCGCCCGGATCTTGCCGAGCGGTTTCATACCCTCGCGGCCAAGATGGTCTAGCGTCAGCCCGACACGTTCAACCACCAGCCGGTTCAACAGATGCGTCAGGTCGGACAGGACGTCTTCAAGGTCAAGAACCTCGGGGTGCAAGGTCTGTTTGCGCGAAAACGCCAGCAACTGACCGACAAGGGATGCGGCCCGGTTCGCGTTCTGCCGGATCTGCTCCAGATCGGCAAAGTCCAGATCCTCGCGGCCGTGCCGCAACAGAAGCAGGTCGCAATGACCCGAGATGGCGGTCAGCAGGTTGTTGAAGTCATGCGCGATCCCGCCGGCAAGCTGACCAATCGCCTGCATCTTCTGGCTTTGCACGAATTGCGCTTCCAGCGTCTTGAGCCGGGTTGCATCGTTCAGGATCGCCAGCGCACCCGGCCTTCCACCATCGACATAGCGGCGGAGCGTGACCTGCAGGTAGCGATCCTCATCCTGGCTGCGCACCCGCAGCACTTCCGAACCGCCAGGATGGCGGCCGGCAACGACGTCGGCCAACCACTCCGAGACCGGGCGTCCCAGCCCCTCGAAAAGGTCATGAAACATGGCCGCCCGGATCTCGCCCTTCCACATCAGATCGCGGGCCGCGAGGTTAGCGATCCGCATGATCCCGTCCGGACCAAAAGTCATGATCGCGACCGGCACTTCCTCCAGATCGCTGCCGACAGAAACTGCAGGGGCACGCTCGTTGCGCGTCTTTCCCGTCAGGGCCGGCAGATCAAAATCTTCGGCCCGCCAGAAAAAGCGATCAGGCCCCGCGACATGAACGGTCAGGCGCAGCACTGTGTCATGCCCCACGATATCCTCGCGCGCCGATCCCTCGGAAACTGCACGGCTTTGCAGCCTGAAGAGCAATTCGCTAGGGTTCACGACACGGCTGCCAAGCGCCGCGAGAAGCGTATGCGTGTCCGGACCGAACCGGGCCTCGCCCGCGACGTTGCGCAAGACCAGATGCCCTTCCGCATTCGTCATGAACCAGGCAGAGGGATCATCAGCCACCAGTCGGAAAGCAAGCCCCGCGTCGCGTTTGTTGCGGGTCCGTGCAATCCAGGACACAAGAAACGCGATTGCCGCCAGGATGATCAGCGTCAGGCCTCCGAGGCCCAAAGCCAAGGCGTCGGGAGACCACAGGGCCCAGATGCCGACCAGAATGCTTCCCGAAAGCGCAAGCACCAGTAGGCTTCGGCCTTTTGGCAGCCCGTAACGTCCAACTCCGCCCAAAGCGGCCCTCCGCGCAACTCCGACAAACCCTTCCCCGGGTTTGCGAAGACAATCGCCGGAAAGAAGTTAACTGAAGCTTAACCTTGTCCGGCTTTCCCGTCGAGGTTGTGCGTTTTTGCGCGTTATCGCTGCAGGATGGAAAGAAAGAAGCCGTCCCCGCCGGAAATCGGTGTCAGAACCAGCTCACGCGACTGGTGCCAGTCGGGGTGGCGTTTGAGGAACCGGCCGACCTGCCCCTGGTTTTCCTGTCGCAAGAGCGAGCAGGTCGCGTAAGCCAAAACACCGCCCTTCGCGACCATAGGTGCCACGCCATCCAGGATCTCAGCCTGAATCACGGTCAGTTCCGCCAGACGCTCTCGGGTCAGCCGCCATTTTCCTTCCGGATCGCGCCGCCAACTGCCCGACCCCGAACAGGGCGCGTCCACCAGGACGAGGTCAAACGGGCCCTGCGAGGACGGTCTGTCGACCAGCGTCACCTTCGCCCCCGCCCGGTCGGCGCGGCGTGGAAGGTCGGCCATGCGCTGGCGTGCCACATCGTGGGCATAAAGCCTCAGCCGGGCCCGCGCTGCCATGGCCAGTGTCTTGCCACCACCGCCAGCGCAGTAATCGAGGACTTTCATCCCATCGCTCAGCGGCAGGGCCTCGACCACAGCTTGCGACGAGGCGTCCTGCAGTTCGACCAGACCCTCCACATAGGCCGCGGCATTCTGCACCTTACGCGCGTTTCCGGTCACTTCAAGCGCGGTCCCGGCGAGGGGGTGGGGTTGCGCGTCGATCCCCTCGGCAGCCAGAGCGGCAATGGCCCCGGCAACCGTTGTCTTCGCCAGATTGACCCGAAGGAACACTGGCGCCCGCGACCGCATCGTTTCGGCCACGGTCTCGAAATCCGCACCGAGGCTTTCGCGCAAGTCAGGGATCAGCCATGCCGGAAGATCAAGCCGTGCTGCGTCCGAGGGCTCGGCCGGCGCCTCCGCCGCTTCGGGCGGCTTTGGCGCGTGTCCTTCGCCCGAAAACAAGGCCTCTTCCCCGCGTTCGCGGCAAAGCCCAAGCACCAGCCCGCGGCCGGTCATCCCACCGCCGCGTGACGCTGCCGAAAGCTTGCGGCGCAGCGCGTCGAAGACCAGATCGCGGACAGCCGCCCGGTCACCCGAGCCGGCAAACCGGCTGGCGCGACCCCAGTTGGTCAGGGCGCGTTCGGCCGGTTCACCTGCCAGCACGCGGTCAAGAATGGCGATCGCCGCAGAGGCGCGGGCAGAAGGGGTCAAGATGGATGGCCTCTGCACATGTCACGGCCACCAATCCGGTCATCCCACCCGGTAGTTCGGGCTTTCCCGGGTGATCTGCACATCATGAACATGGCTTTCCTTTAGGCCCGCCCCGGTGATCCGTACGAACTGGCAGCGCGTGCGCATGTCGGCGATCGTGCGGTTGCCCGTATAGCCCATCGCTGCACGCAGGCCTCCGACCATCTGGTGGATGACGGCCGCCGCGCTGCCCTTGTACGGCACCTGTCCCTCGATCCCTTCCGGCACAAGCTTGTCGCTGGCCGCATCCTTCTGGAAATACCGGTCGGCCGAGCCGCGGGCCATGGCGCCCAGACTGCCCATGCCCCGATAGGCCTTGAAGGACCGGCCTTGCCACAGGATCACTTCGCCCGGGCTTTCATCAGTGCCGGCAATGGCGCTACCCACCATCGCACACGATGCCCCAGCCGCGATGGCCTTGGCGAAGTCGCCGGAATACTTGATCCCGCCGTCCGCGATCACCGGTATCTCGCCCGCCGCGCGGGCCGCATCCATGATCGCAGTCAGCTGGGGAACACCCACACCCGCCACGATCCGCGTCGTGCAGATCGAGCCCGGACCGATCCCGACCTTCACCGCATCGGCCCCGGCCCCGATCAGAGCCCGTGTCGCCTCGGCGGTGGCCACGTTCCCCGCCACCACCTGCACACGGTTCGACAGCTTCTTGATCCGCTCGACGGCTTTGGCAACGCCTTCCGAGTGCCCATGCGCCGTGTCGATCACCACCAGGTCCACGCCCGCATCGATCAGGGCCTGGCTCCGGTCGAACCCCGCGTCCCCCACGGTCGAGGCCGCAGCAACCCGCAGCCGCCCCATCTCGTCCTTGCAGGCATGCGGGTTCAGGACGGACTTCTCGGTGTCTTTCAGCGTCAGAAGCCCGGTCAGCTTGCCCTGCCCGTCTGTCACCAGAAGCTTTTCGATCCGCCGCGCCTTCATCAGGCTGATTGCCTCGGCCCGGTCTACCGGTTCCCTCAGGACCGCCAGGTTTTCGGATGTCATCATCACCCGCACCGGCGTCTTGTCGTCGCTGGCAAAGCGCATGTCCCGGTTGGTCACGATCCCCAGAACCCGACCGCCTTCGTCCACCACCGGAAAGCCGGTGATCGAATAGCGGTCCATCAGCGCCTTGGCATCGGCCAGTGTCTGGTCCGGAGTAAGGGTGATAGGCTGATAGACCACGCCGCTTTCAAACCGTTTCACCCGGCTCACTTCCCGCGCCTGCGCTTCGGGGTCCAGGTTGCGGTGGATCACCCCGATCCCGCCGGCCTGTGACATGGCAATCGCCATCCGGCCTTCCGTCACCGTGTCCATGGCGGAGGACAAGAGCGGTATGTTCATCCGGATCGCCTTGGTCACGAAGGTCGTTGTATCGGCATCCGATGGCAGGACACTCGATGCCGCGGGCACCAGAAGAACGTCATCAAAGGTGAGAGCCTCACGAATCTCCATGGAATATCCCTCCGGAGGTGGCATCGTTTGGCGGTTCCCCATTTCACGGGCCGCGCCCGGACGCAAGGGCAAATCCGCCCCTTGCAGCCCAGCCCGCGCCCCGTGCAGATTGCGCACGAGAACACGAGGGAGCCCATGCGCGTCGCGATCATCGAGAACACCCGGATCACCCACCATGGCCAGGTTGGCGTGGCCCTGCATGAGCAGGCCGCCCTGATCGACCTTTACAAGCCCTGGTCCGGTCAGCCTTTGCCGCAGACCGTCGATGCCGACGCCTTGGTTGTCTTCGGCGGCGAACAGTCAGCCCGCGACGATCATACACATCCCTACTTGCCCGACCTTGCCCGCCTGATGGCCGACTATACCGCGATGGACCGCCCGGTCCTTGGCATCTGTCTTGGCTCTCAGGTTCTTGCCCGTGCGTTCGGGGCAGAGAACCATCTGGGTACGGCCCCTGAATTCGGCTGGGTCGATGTCGCCCTCACCGAAGAGGGCCGCAATGATCCGGTTCTTTCGACCCTGCCTTCCAGCTTTCCGATCTTCCAGTGGCACTCTGATACCTTCACCTTGCCAAACGGGGCCGTTCATCTTGCCACCAACACTTCGGCCCGGCACCAGGCCTTTCGCATCGGCCGCGCCACATACGGAACGCAGTTCCATTTCGAGGCCAGCCGGACAGTCGTAAAGGACTGGGTCGCCCGCTTCCCCGAGAGCATCGAACGCCTTGCGCCAGGCTGGGTCGGAAGCCACCCTGACCTCGCGGACCGACTTGGCGCCGAGGCCGATGCGCATGGACTTGCCCTGGCCCGCGCCTGGGTCGCGCAGATCTGACGGTCAGGCCTCGGCGGCGTTTGTCACGGTGGCAAGCCTACCGCCCGGCCAACGCTTCAGCACCCAGAACAGGATCAGCGGATTGGCGATCAGCGCCACTGCGGCCAGCCCAAGCCCGGGCAACTGCCATCCGTTGGCGTTTACCAGCATGGCTGTCGTAATTGCCGCGAGCGGAAAGGTGAAGGCGCTCCACAAGGGGGTGATGCCAGCCTCGCAAATCCAGCGGATATAGACCGCCAGGATCAATGTGCAGAGCGTCCCGAACATCAGAAGAATCTGGGCGATCTCGTCCTTGTCCAACAGCGTTGCGACCGTCGCAAGCAGACCCGCCGGGGCGACATGGGTCGCCAAGAGCGGGCGCAGTACGGCCGGTGGCATCACACGCAGCACCTGCATCGCACTGGCGCCCCAAATGCCGATTGCTACGGGGAGTGTGGCACAGAACAGGGTCTGGGCGAGCGGAACCCACCCAAGCGCCATTGCAGCCGGGGCTCCGACGATGAAGCCGACGAAGCTCAGATGCATGGTCGGGTTGACGGCACGCGATGCGGGCGGCAGTGACAGAAGCAGACGGGCAAGCAGGAAAGCAAGCAGCAGATGGGCCAGCAGCGCGGCGACGAGCAGGCCCATCGCCAGCTCGGGCTGATGCGGCGCAACCAAGGCCGAAGCCGCCATGCCCCCCATGGACGATGCAGCAAGGCCCGAACGTCCGGGCAAGACCCGCAAATCGTCGACCACGACACCGGGCCGGCGGGCAATCTTTGCCAAATAGGCAAGGACCGCGAATGCCCACAGGGCCACCGCAACTCCGGCAACCAAATCGGCCGCATCTGTTGGCTGGCCAATCCATTCAAGGGCCAGACGCAGCGCGACAGCCAGTCCCAAGAGCCCAAGAATTGGCGGAAAGACCGCTGGCGGTACCTTGGCAAAAAGGGCCGGACGGTGGGGAGGGAACTCCGGCGGCGGGAAGGATTTAGGGCGGCGGTCAGGTTGGGTCATTGGTATCTCCAGACCCTCTCTTAGCGCCGGGTACAGACATGGCAACAGCAACGCCGGGGCATTTTTGCGGCAGGAAACCTGCGCTATTCCTTACGGGCAACCCGTCTGGTCCCGGTCCTACTGTCCAAGACCATCCAAGGCCTTGATTTTCAAACCGCTACCCTGCGGTCGCGTTGGTCGTTTCAGCTGATCCCCACAAGACCGGAAACCAGTCTTCGCGCAGCTTTTCCCCCGGTTTCATCCCATGTCCAGGGAAAGGCGGCGAGGTCGGTCCTGGCCTCTCGATATAGCGCGCATCATCACCAATCAACCTTAGGGAGAATGCCCGACGCCTTGTGGTGGCATGATTCCCTCTGGCACCATGGAGGGTGCGGAAGTTGAAGGCCACGGCATCGCCCGGCTCCATCTGCCATTCCAGGATCTGCATCCCCTCTGCCTCGGGATCCGGGACCGGGATATAGTCATGATCGCCCGGGTAGAAGTTCGTCTCGGCCATCCAGCGCGTGGGCAGCACGTCCTTTTCCCAACGGTGACTTCCGGCCACGCACCGCAGGGCC
Source organism: Tabrizicola sp. (assembly GCA_016792685.1). Lineage (GTDB taxonomy): Bacteria > Pseudomonadota > Alphaproteobacteria > Rhodobacterales > Rhodobacteraceae > Tabrizicola. The sequence continues at coordinate 90,940 of JAEULQ010000114.1, forward strand.
GCCTCCTTCACCGGATCAAGCGGCGACCAGAAGCTGACTGTCTGCCGACCCTCGACAAAGTAATAGGGGCCGTCGGTATGCCAGGGCGTTGGTTTCGTCGTGCCGGGTTCCTTTACCAGCACATGGTCGTGAAACATCTGCACCGTCTGCGACTGCATAAGCTGGGCCGCAACTTCCGCTGCAGGGGATTGCCGGATGACGGCTGCAAACTCGGGGATCCGGGTCCAGTTGCAGTAGTCGTCGAAGAAATACCCCGGTTCACCCGGCTTGAGCGTCGGCATCTGATGCGAGGGCGATGCCGTGTTTCGGGCGACACCGGCCCGCAGCACGTCGACCCAATCCGCCCAAAGCCCCTTGATCAGCACAACCCCGTCGCGCTGGTACGCCTCGACCATATCCTCGGTGATAGTGACCATCTGCCCCCCCTTTTCGGCCACCCTGCCCCGCCGCGCTCGTCAGGGCAAGACCAGCATCGTCGCCCCCAGTCGATGCAACGCCGCCCCGGTCCCGAGTTTGAACCGCGCCAGACCTGGCGCACTTTCGCTGTCCACGGCGCCAAGGTCGAGCCAGCGAATACCTTCCGCCCAAAGGCTTTGTGCGGCCTGCTCCATCATGACGGCATGGACACCCGCCGACCGCGCAAGATCAGAGCCCCAACCCAGAAGATAGGAGGCAGAGTTGCCGTGGACGACAAAGGCCATGGCGGCCTGCATGGCGCCGTTGGCCTGCCATTGCCAAAGCCGCAGGGCCGAAGGCGGCAGTCCGCGCGCGAAATCTTCGGGCAGCGCACGATAGCGGCGGGCTTTCCTTTGCCGGCGTTCCGCTTCGATCAAGACCTCAAGCGTCTTGCGATTGCCTGTGGTGACACGGACGCCGGACCTTTCGCTGGCCAGAAGACGGTTGCGCCACTTGCCCGCCATGCCTGCCCGCAAGTTCGCTCCAAGACCCCAGATTGCGTGATGCATCGGTGTGACCAGGGGGATTAGCCCAAAGCCTCCGATCTCTTCCTCGGCCGTCACAATGGTCAACCCCGGCCAGCGCGCCAACCGACGCAGGGCGCGCCGCTTCTCGGGCGCTGACACGGCCTCACTCCAGATCGGCCCGCGAGAGATCAACCGCATCCTGCCACGTTCGATTGCCAACGCCTGACCGCAGCCGAGGTCGTGCCAGGCAACCCTGGCGCCGCAGGCCACTGCCGCTTCGGCATAGGCTGCGCTTTGCTGCAGTGGCAGGAAGTCTGGATCGGAACTGAAGTCGAACATGGCCGGATTAACGACCACGAAAGCTTTCGATGGGATTAATGAGGCCATGAAACGGATCTCGCTTCGCCGTAACTTTGCCCCGACACCCAGATTGACGCTCTGGGTCCCGGTGGCGCTGGCCGGCTCACTATGCTTTTTCTGGCTTGGGCTGGTCGCTTTGATGCGCCTTTGATCGATGCGCGCGACGCGATAGGCTTTGACGCAAGAGTCTGCGGCAGTTAAGGTCTGGCCGCTCCAAACCGCATTGATTGCCGGGAAACCATGAACCTGAAGGAACTCGCCACCCGGCTCGGGCTATCACCGACCACGGTTTCGCGCGCTCTCAACGGTTATCCCGAAGTGAACGAAGCAACGCGGCAGCGTGTCATGGCCGCCGCGAAAGAGCACAACTACCATCCCAATACCCGCGCGATCCGCCTTGCCACCGGGCGCGCCATGGCCGTTGGCCATGTCATAGCCATCACCAACCAGCATGAGATCGTGAACCCGGTCTTCGCCGATTTCATCGCAGGCGCCGGTGAAACCTACAGCCGCAACGATTATGACATGCTGTTGTCGGTGGTTCCGGACGATGACGAGGCGCAGACCTATCGGAATCTCAAGGTCAAGGGCAATGTCGATGGCGTCATCGTGCATGGCCCGCGCGAGAACGACCCCCGAATCGCGCTCCTGCGCGAGATCGGCCTGCCCTTTGTCGTCCACGGCCGGGCGACGGGCACCACCGAGCCCTATTCCTGGCTTGACGTGAACAACCGTCGCGCCTTTCAGCGGGCGACGGAATACCTGCTCGACCTGGGTCACGTCCGCGTTGCCCTGGTCAACGGAATCGAGACGATGGATTTCGCCATCCGCCGTCGTCGGGGTTACCTTGATGCACTGGCGGCTCGCGGCGTGGCTGCGGACCCGTCCCTGATGGCCTCGGGCGAGATGACCGAAGTCGTTGGGTTCCGCGCGGCACAGGCGATGCTTGCCCTCCCTGCCCCGCCGACCGGATTTGTCGTGTCTTCTATGATCTCGGCGATGGGCGTGCGCCGCGCGATTGAAACGGCCGGGCTCAAACTTGGTCGCGACGCATCGATCATCATCTTTGATGATGAACTCAGCTACATGCGCAATGGCGAGGACAGCCCGATCTTCACCGCGATGCGGTCCTCGGTCCGCGAAGCCGGGCGCATGGTGGCCGAGATGCTGCTTGACCGAATCGCAAACCCGGATTCCGGTCCGGTCGAGAAACTGCTTGAGGCCGAACTGGTCGAAGGGCAGTCGACTGGCCCTGCACCGGCGCACTGAAGTCGGCCACGACGGAACGCGAATCCTTGCTGGAAGCCACTTGCCGACCCAACCATCCGAAGCGCTTTCAAATCGCTGGCGCCGAGCGGAAATTCACCTTATCAGGCGTGTCAAAACCGGCCCTTTGAACCGAACCGACGGACCAGTCCCACCATGACCCTTGCTCTCCTTGCTGATATCGGCGGTACGAACACGCGCGTGGCTCTGGCCGATGGCACCAAAGTCCGCCTCGATTCGATCCGGCGCTTCTCGAATGCCGAATACCAGGCCCGTGGCCAGGACATCGCCCATGTCCTAAGCGATTACCTCGCCCAGACCGGGGCCTCGGTCTCCGGGGTCTGCGTGGCAGCGGCCGGGCCGGTGCAGGATGGGGTCGCGACGATGACCAACCTCGAATGGGTCATGGACGCGCCCAAGCTCTCTGCTGCGACCTCCGCCGGAAAAGTGGCGATCCTGAATGACCTGCAAGCCCAGGGCCAGGCACTTGGCCATATCCCGGCTGAGAACCTTCGGACCGTGATTGCCGGGCCGGTGAAGTCCGGGGCATCCATGGCTGTCGTCGGTCTTGGCACGGGCGTGAACGCTGCACCGGTGCATCCCGGCCCTCAGGGTCGCGTGGTGCCGCCGTCGGAGTGCGGCCACGTCAACATGCCGGTCCGCACGGAAGAGGACTTTCGTCTGGCCCGTTTCATCGAAGCCCGGCTCTCCTCCGAAGGCGAAGTTCCCCATGCGGGCGTTGAAGAAGTCCTCGCCGGACGCGGCCTTGCCAATCTTTATGCCTTTGCCGCAAGCGAGGCGGGCCAGAACGCAACGCTCAGCTCGGCCGAGGTTCTGAAGGCGCTTGATGCCGGCGACCCCTTGGCGATCCATGCGGCGCGGCTTTATGTGCACATCCTCGGCCAGATGCTTGCGGACCTCGCGCTTATCCATCTGCCCTATGGCGGCCTCTATCTCATCGGTGGCATGTCCCGGGCAATGCTTCCGCATTTCGGTCGATTCGGCCTGGAAACCTCCTTCCGTGAGGCGCGGCGGGTCGATCTGCTCCTCAAGGACTTCTCGGTCACCGTGGTCGAAGACGACTATGCTGCGCTCACGGGCTGCGCTGTCTACTTGAACAACGTGGCGTAAGACGCTGTCATAAAGCGCTTTTAGTGGATCTTTGATCCATTCAGGTCAGGCGCTCTTTCAGGAACTGCAAGGTCACACCCAGCCCATCGGGAGCAATCCCGTGACCCGTGCCCTTCATGACATGACCATAGGTCGGGAAACCTGCCGCAACCAGGGCGTCGCCTGCCTTGCCCATGTCGTCGAACGGCACGACCGGATCCTGATCGCCATGAACCAGGAGGACAGGCGGTTTCACCCGGGCTTCCGCTGCAAGGCTTTCCGGCCGCAACAGCCGACCAGAGATCGCCACGACCCCGGCAATGGCCCGATCCCGTCGCGGTGCGACCTCAAGGCTCATCATCGCGCCCTGGCTGAACCCGACCAGAGCCAGCCGCTCGGGCTCAAGGCCGTATTCGGCCAGCCGAGCATCGAGAAATCCGTTCAGATCCCTTGCCGCAGCCGTAAGACCGGCTTCGGCAGCCGCCTGGGGCGATCCGTCCAGCCAGGGAATCGGAAACCACTGGTAGCCAAATCCACCACCCACACAGCGTTCCGGGGCGTCCGGGGCCAGAAAGGCAACTCCGGGCAAATGCGGTCCAATCACATCCGCCAGGCCCAGAAGATCGGCGCCATCGGCACCATAGCCGTGCAGGAACACCACCAGCGCCTTGGCCTGCCCCACCGCCGCGCCTGCCTGGCCATACCGCAAGTCCCGCATCAGACGATCCCTTCCCGCTCTTTCGCCACCCGGTAATAAGCCCAAAGGATTCGCGCCGCCACCGATCGCCAGGGCGACCAAGCCTCGGCCATGGCACGCAGACCCCTTTCGGTCGGGCGTGCTTCCAGATCGAACAGGATCCGCGCCGCTTCTTGCAGCGCAAGGTCGCCGGGCGCAAACACATCCGCCCGGCCAAGGGCAAACATCGCATAGATTTCGGCTGTCCAGACCCCAATGCCCGGCACTGCAACCAGCATGCCGATCACATCGGCATCCGGCAGACTGCGCAGGGCCGCAAAATCGATCCCGGCCTGGGCCAATGCCCGGCCATAGCGCGCTTTCTGGCGTGACAGACCCGCCTGCCTCAGATCATCATCCGTCGCCGCCGCCATCGTCGCGGCGTCAGTCAACCCGGCCTCTTCCAGCCGCGCCCAGATCGCCCGGGCCGAAGCGACCGAGACCTGCTGCCCGACAATTGCCCGCAAGAGCGCCGCAAACCCATCTGGCTCGCGTCGCAAGGGCAAAGGGCCGACCAGCGGCAGCGCACGGGCGAAGGCTGGCTCGCACGAGGCAAGCCACGCGGCGCCCTCCGCGACGCAATCCAGGGACAGGATGATCCGACCAACCATGGCCCTTCCTGCCAGCCCCCGTTGCCTTTCGCAACCGCTTCCCCTTGCCCCCGACCGCCCCCGGGTCTACGCCTTGCCCATGAGCATCGACACCGCCGCCCGCCGCAATGTTCTTGTCCTCGTCGCCGCGCAGGCGATCCTCGGCGCACAGCTGCCGATGATCTTCACCATCGCCGGCCTCGCAGGATCCTCCCTCGCTCCGAACAAGTGCTGGGCCACGCTGCCCATTACCATGATGGTGATCGGCTCGATGCTGACTGCCACACCGCTTTCCATGCTGATGCAGCGCTTTGGCCGCCGGGCCGGCTTCTTCTTCGGCGCGGCCGGAGGTGCGTCAGGAGCAGCCATTGGGGCCTATGGCCTTTCGACCGGCAGTTTCCCGATCTTCTGCCTCGGCGCGATCTGTTCCGGCATCTACATGTCCGCAAACGGCTTTTATCGTTTCGCTGCCGTCGATACCGCATCCGAGGCCTTCCGCCCGAAAGCCATCAGCTGGGTCATGGCCGGAGGCCTGCTCTCGGCCGTCGTCGGCCCGCAACTGGTGAAGTTCACGGCCGACCAGATGGCTGTTCCGTTCCTTGGGTCCTATCTCGCCGTCATAGGTCTGAACCTTGCAGGCTCGTTCCTGTTCCTTGCTCTCGACATCCCCAAGCCGAAACCACCTGTGGCAGGGGCCTCCACCGGCCGCAGCCGGGCAGAGCTTCTGCGCACCCCGACGATCCTCGTGGCAATGATCTGCGCGACGGTCTCTTACGCACTGATGAACCTCGTCATGACCTCATCCCCCCTGGCGGTCGTCGGCTGCGGCTTCGACAAGGGCAATGCGGCGGATGTGGTGACGGCCCATGTGCTGGCCATGTACGCGCCGTCGTTCTTCACCGGTCACCTGATTGCCCGTTTCGGGACCGAACGCATCATTGCCATCGGGCTCACGATCCTTGCTGCCGCGGGGGCCGTGGCCATGGCCGGGGTCGCGCTTGAGAATTTCTTCGTGGCCCTGGTCCTTCTGGGCCTTGGCTGGAACTTCGGCTTCATCGGCGCCACGACAATGCTGACCTCGGCGCAGCGCCCTGAGGAGCGTGGCCGCCTTCAGGGGCTGAACGACCTTGTGGTCTTTGGCGGCGTGACGATGGCAAGCTTCTCCTCCGGCGGGCTGATGAACTGTGCGGGCGGCTCGCTCCAGGCCGGATGGCAGATGGTGAACCTTGCCATGCTGCCCTTCCTGATCCTGGCTGGAGGCGCACTGATCTGGCTTTGGCTGCGCCCGCAAGAGAGCCGGACGTAACGCACCAATCGTCGTCGCAACTTGGCGCCCGCAACGCTGAGACGCAGTGGAATGAGAGGCCGTTCGTTCACCAGCGCCCGGTGAAGGCCTGCCACAACAGCTTCCAGCGCTTCGCGGCTTCCGAAAGCTCAGGTGACCCTTGTCCGGCAACCACCTGACGCAAAAGGCCTTCCGTCTGCCAACCAGCTAGAAGTGCGGGTGCTACGTCCTTGGGAACGGTCTTCCTGGCCTTGCGCGCCTCGGTCAGCCGCGCGAGCCCAAGCTGTGCGAGATCAGCGGCGGACATTCCCTCAGGCAAGGGATGCCGTCCCCTCGATGCAAGCTCCGGCACCGCGCGCAGATAGCCCGCTGCCGCGGTCGCCCAGCCAAAGGCGCGAACGGCACCCTCCGCCCCATCCGGCGCTCCCAGGGCCCGCGCGGCCAGCCACATGAGCCCCGCGCCGGTGTCTTCCAGATACTGCGCCAGCCCCTCCGGCCCGGCATGAGCTTCGCGATCGATGTCCCAGCGTCGTGCGGCGATCAGACGGTCCATCACATCCAGTGGAAGCCCAAAGTCGCGGATCAGCTCATGCAGGGGTTCTGCCACTTCATGCGCTCGCGCGGCCCCCGAGGAGGCATTCTCCACCACATCGCGCCACCACTGCAGCCGCATCTCGGCGATCAGTGGCTCCTGCGTGACCCATGGGGCGCGGGCGACCTCCAGGTTGAAGGCATAAAGCGGCATCAGTTGCGGGCGCGCGTGCGCAGGCGCTGCCATCACGGCGCGAAAACGATCCGGATCGCCGCGCCGGACCAGCTCGGCGCAGGCCGCGACGGTCACTTGGGGGCCCCGATGTCGCGGATCAGCTTCCACTGGATCGCATCCAGCAGTGCCTCGAACGAGGCATCCACGATGTTGGCGCTGACCCCGACGGTCGACCAACGACGGCCCTGCCCGTCTTCGCTGTCGATGATGACCCGTGTCACAGCCTCGGTCCCGCCGTTGGTGATGCGGACCTTGAAGTCAACCAGACGCATGTCGTCGATGCAGGCCTGGTAGGGACCAAGATCCTTCGCCAGCGCCTTGGACAATGCGTTGACCGGTCCCCGGTCGCTGCCGGTCTCGTCCATGCTGTCCGAAACCGACATCATCTTCTGCTCGCCGATCTTCACGACGACCACGGCCTCGGAAAGGCTGATCATCCGGTCGTACTTGTTCTTCCGCCGCTCCACCGTCACCCGGTAGCGCTTGACCTCGAAGAACTCCGGGCAAAGCCCCAACTCGCGCCGTGCGACCAACTCGAACGAAGCCTGCGCCCCATCGTAGGCATAGCCCTGATCCTCGCGGTCCTTCACGACCTCGATGATCCGGCTCAGGCGGGGATCCTTCGGGTCGATCACGATTCCCGCTGCTTCCAGCCGGGCCCGCAGGTTCGACTGTCCAGCCTGGTTGGACATCGGGATGACCCGCTCGTTCCCAACCAGCGCTGGGTCGATGTGCTCGTAGGTCGTCGGGTCCTTCAGGATCGCACTGGCATGCAGTCCCGCCTTGTGGGCGAAAGCCGAGGCGCCGACATAAGGGGCCGAGCGGAGGGGTACGCGGTTCAGGATGTCGTCCAGCATGCGGGAGGACTTCAGGAGACCCGCCAGCGCCTCGCGGGTGACGCCAGTTTCGAACCGGCTCGCATAGGGTTCCTTCAGCAGAAGCGTCGGGATCAGCGTGGTAAGATTGGCGTTCCCGCAGCGCTCGCCCAGCCCGTTGAGCGTCCCCTGGATCTGCCGCGCCCCGGCGTCTACCGCGGCCAGCGAGTTGGCGACGGCGTTCCCGGTGTCGTCGTGGCAATGGATGCCAAGCTTCTCCCCCGGGATGCCCGAGGCAACGACCTCGGCAGTGACACGGCCGACCTCGGCAGGAAGCGTGCCGCCGTTGGTGTCGCAGAGGACGATCCAGCGGGCACCCGCTTCCAGTGCGGCGTGCAGGCAGGACAGGGCATAGCCGGGGTTGGCGCGGTAGCCGTCAAAGAAATGCTCGGCGTCAAACAGGGGCTCGCGGCGCTTGGCGACGAGATGGCGGATCGAGGAGGCGATCGCATCGCGGTTCTCGTCCAGCGTCACGCCAAGGGCGGTAGTGACGTGGAAATCGTGGGTCTTTCCGACCAGGCAGACGGCGGGCGTACCCGCGTTCAGGACGGCGGCGAGGACGTCGTCATTTTCAGCCGACCGGCCGACGCGGCGGGTCATGCCGAAGGCGGTGAGGGTGGCTTTCGTAGCGGGGGGGGCCGCGAAGAATTCGCTGTCGGTCGGGTTCGCGCCGGGCCAGCCGCCCTCGATATAGTCGACGCCGAGCCTGTCGAGAGCCCGGGCGATCTGGGCTTTCTCGGGGCCTGAGAACTGCACGCCCTGGGTCTGCTGGCCGTCCCGTAGGGTGGTGTCAAAGAGAAAGAGGCGGTCGCGGGTCATGGTGTGTCCACAGTGGACAGGATGGGATAGTCTTGCGTTTGCAAGGGGTTAAGTATTTCTGTTAGTGTGGTGTTAAGGATTCGGCGGGGACAAAATCCTTCGAAGGATTTTGCAAATTTCTTCGAAGAAATTTGGGTCGTACGGCAGATCACTGGAGCGCCTCCAACTTCGCCGGGTCGAAGTCGGGGCCGGGGACAAGCTCGATTCCTGCCTTCGACATCCGCACTTCCACGCCTGCTGTGACCAGGGCCGCTTTCAGCGCGTCAACAGCAGAGAAGTCCTTCGAGGCCATGGCGGCCGCCCGCAGATCAATCAGCCGCTGCGTTTGAGCCGAGAGATCGACATCTGGCGCCGAAGACCAGGACCCCATTGCGGGCTCCAATAGCCCGAGTAGGACAGCCGATGCCTTCAGGCCAGCCCAATCCCCCTCGCCCGCCGCAACGTGGAGCGCGGCAAGCGCCCCGGCTGTGTTCAAGTCGTCAGCAAGGGCTTCGATCACGGAGACAAGCGGGGCCGAGGCTGCAACCTCCGCCGTCGCCGCACGCCACTTCCTCAGCGTCGCTTCGGCCTGCCGCGCCTTTTCAGCCGTCCAGTCCATCGGACTGCGGTAATGCGTCATCAGGAACACGAAGCGGATCACCTCGCCCGGGATCCCCTGATCCAGAAGGTCGCGCACGGTGAAGAAGTTGCCCAGGCTCTTGGACATCTTCTTGCCCTCGACCTGCAGCATCTCGTTGTGGAGCCAGTAATGCGCGAAATCCCCATGGGGATGGGCGCAGGCGCTTTGCGCGATCTCGTTTTCATGGTGCGGGAATTGCAGGTCAAGCCCGCCGCCATGGATGTCGAAGCTTTCACCCAGAAGCTCATGGCTCATCGCCGAGCATTCGATGTGCCAGCCCGGGCGGCCTTTGCCCCAGGGGCTGTCCCATCCCGGTTCCTCGCCGCTGGAAGGCTTCCACAGGACGAAGTCCATCGGGTCTTCCTTGTAGGGCGCGACCTCGACCCGGGCGCCCGCGATCATGTCGTCGACCGAGCGACCGGAAAGCTTGCCGTAGTCCTTGTAGGAGCGGACGCGGAACAGGACGTGGCCTTCCACCGCATAGGCATGACCCGAGGCGATCAGACCCTGGGTCATCGCCACCATCTGGCCGATGTATTCCGTGGCACGGGGTTCATGATCCGGGCGCAGCGCCCCAAGCGCATCCATGTCGGCGTGATACCAGGCGATGGTTTCTTCGGTCCGGCCGTGGATCAGCTCTTCCAGCGTCCCCGGAACACCTGCCTTCTGCCGCCGCAACGCCTCGGCGTTGATCTTGTCATCGACGTCGGTGAAGTTGCGGACATAGGTGACATGCCCCTCGCCATAGACGTGGCGCAAAAGCCGGTTCAGCACGTCGAAGACCACCACGGGCCGGGCGTTCCCGAGATGCGCCCGGTCATAGACCGTGGGTCCGCAGACATACATCCGTACATTCGATGAGTCGATCGGCCGGAAATCCTCTTTCCGGCGCGTCTTCGAATTGGTCAGGCGAATGGTCACCATGTCAGTCGTCCCAAAACGCGGCATCCCGCGCGGGGTTCGGCTTTCTCATCCTGTGGGAATGACGAAGCGCCCGCGCGACC
>JAEULQ010000005.1 GCA_016792685.1 Tabrizicola sp.
TTCGGTTCCCTTGCCATATCTGAACGGTGATGAGCGTGTCGACGAGGCAGCAGCGGGAGTTACCGCCAACCTTGGCGAGCTGCGGCCACATGACTTCAAGACGAAGAAAGCCGTGCTGACGCCGGGCACATACATTCTTTACTGCAACATTGCCGGTCACTACGCGATGGGCATGTGGACCATGCTGACAGTCACGGAATAACGACGACCGACCAATTGTCGGGGTCAACCTAGCGCAGGACCTCGACCGGATCGCCAAGCCGGATCACGCCGTCCTGCTCAACGCTGCAGAGGACGCCGCGGAGCCGCAGGTGTTTGGTTTCGGGCGCGCGGATCCAGTCATAGGCGGGGGTACCGTAGCGGACTTTCCACTTGGCGCAGCCGTCGTTCCAAACTTCGGAGACCCTGAGGATTGCAGTACCAACCACGAGGAGCTGGCCTTCGGGCAGGTTGGCTTCGCTGGTGTCGAGATCACAGGTGAAGGTGTCGCCCGGGTGCAGGGTGTTTTCCCCGTCGCGCCAGACGAGATCGAGGACACGGCGGGGCAGGATCGAGACCTGGATGCCGGGGTGGCCGGAGCCATCGGGAAGCTTCAGCCAAGGCGCGGAGCCCCAGCGTTCGCCGGGGATGCCATGGGCGCGGGTAACCGTCAGTTCAGAGACGAAGTTCCTTTGACCGTAGTCCGGGCGGAAACACAAGAATTCAACCGCGCTGCCAGTCTTGGGGGCAGAAAGCACCCCAGGCAGCGCGGCCTTCAGATCTTCGGCCGTGACTTCCGGGATCACTCGTCCAGTACTTCCGCTTCGTCGCCACCGGCCATGGTAAAGTCCAGACCGTTTGCCGCGCGGATCTTGTCTTCGATCTCGAGCGAGATGGAAGGATTCTGCCTTAGGAACAGCTTGGCATTTTCGCGGCCCTGGCCGATGCGCTCATCCTTGAAGGAATACCAGGCGCCCGATTTCTCCACGACGCCGGCCTTCACGCCGATGTCAATCAGTTCCCCGGTCTTCGAGATGCCTTCGCCATACATGATGTCGAATTCGACCTGTTTGAACGGGGGCGCCACCTTGTTCTTGACCACCTTGACGCGCGTGGTGTTGCCCACGACCTCTTCCCGGTCCTTGATCGCGCCGATCCGGCGGATGTCGAGGCGGACGGAAGCGTAGAATTTCAGCGCGTTGCCGCCGGTGGTGGTTTCGGGGCTGCCGAACATCACGCCGATCTTCATCCGGATCTGGTTGATGAAGATCACCATGCAGTTCGAGCGGCCAATCGAGGCGGTCAGCTTACGCATGGCCTGGCTCATCAGGCGGGCCTGGCTGCCCATCTGCATGTCGCCCATGTCGCCTTCGATCTCGGCCTTGGGGACAAGGGCAGCAACCGAGTCGACGACGACAAGGTTCACCGCGCCCGAGCGGACCAGCGTATCGACGATTTCCAGCGCCTGTTCGCCGGTGTCGGGCTGAGAAATCAGAAGCTCATCCAGGTTGACGCCCAGCTTCTTGGCGTACTGAGGATCAAGCGCGTGTTCGGCATCGACGAAAGCACAGACGCCGCCCTTTTTCTGTTCCTCGGCAACCACATGCAGGGTGAGCGTGGTCTTGCCCGAGCTCTCCGGCCCGTAGATTTCGATGATCCGGCCCTTGGGCAGGCCGCCGATGCCAAGCGCGATGTCGAGGCCGAGGGAACCGGTCGAGGTCGCCTCGATATCCATGGCCGGGCTGTCGGCGCCAAGCCGCATGATCGAGCCCTTGCCGAATTGCCGTTCGATCTGCGCGAGCGCGCTTTCCAGCGCTTTCGACTTGTCCATGTCCCGCTTCCCACCAAGGTCGAGGAGGTTTGCCACCGCCATATCGTTCTCCTTATTTCACAGCCGCCTGAGGGCGGCAATCCTGCCTGATGTTCCCCAAGTGTTCTCAATCTTATGAGCACAAATGTGGAACATTTCAACCAAATTCTCGCAGTGGCAGTTTTTCCCCGGTTTGGTTAAGGGAGTGTTTATGGAAGCGCCCTATCGGGGTAGTTCCGAGGATTTTCTGCACGGAGGGCGGTCAATGCTGGTGTTCTGGGAGCAGAGGCTTGCGTTTCTGGCGACGCCGAAGACCGGGTCGACCGCGATTGCAGCCGCGCTCGAATCGCTGGCGGCGGTGTCGATCCAGCGCCCGCCCTTGCTCAAGCACACGACCGTCCACCGCTACCGCCGCTTCATCGGGCCGTTTCTTGAAGCGGCGTCGAAGGATGAATTTACCCTGGTAGCCCTGATGCGCGAACCCAAGGACTGGCTTGGCAGCTGGTACCGGTTCCGTCAGCGCGAGGAGACGGAGGCAGGAAATTCAACCAAGGGCATGAGTTTCGACGCCTTTGTCCAAGCCTGGTGCCAGGACCCGCGTCCCGCCTTTGCCGATGTGGGCAGTCAGGGGCGGTTTCTGCGGCCGAGGCAGGGCGTGGGGGTGGACAGGCTTTTCCGGTACGAAGAAATCGACACTTTCGTGCATTTCCTGGAGGACCGGCTGAACTGCGAGATCATCCTGCCCCGTCTGAACGTCTCGCCCCCCGGAGAGATCGCGCTGTCGTCCGAGACGGAGACCCTCCTCCGTGAGACGGCTGCCGAGGACTATGCGCTTTACAACACGTTGCGTCCGTAGGCATCGGCCCGCCGTCCGGGCGGGAAATGCATGACAGACCGCAGGAATGTCGGTAGCTTGGCTGCCAAGGGGCCCAGAGACCCCAAGAGGCATGAAAGGGCGGAGAAATGACCGAAATGATGGTGACACGGCGCGGGCTGATGCTTGGTGCGGGCGCATTTGCGCTGGGGGCGTGCAACAACGGGATCGGCTCGAACGGTGGCGCGCAAATCGACGCGCGGGTCGATGCGACGCAGAGCTACCTGTTCAACCAATACCCCGGCACGCAAGACCTGGCTGCGCGGGCGTCTGGGGTGCTTTACATGCCCTTGATGACCGAAGTCGGCGCCGGGTTTGGCGGTGCATTCGGGCGCGGGGCGCTGCGGATCGGCGGCGTCACGGTTGACTATTACTCGGCCGCGAAGGGCTCGTTCGGCCTGCAGATCGGGGCCCAGCAATATGCCCATGCCCTGTTCTTCATGGAGCCCGGTGCGCTGGAAAGCTTCCGCCGGTCCTCGGGCTGGGCGGCGAGCGCGGACATCCGTTACGCGAGCCCCGAACAGGGCGCGAGCATTGGCAAGCAGACAAACGAGCTCGACCCGGTGATCGCCCTGGTCTTCGGTCAGCAAGGCCTGATCGCCGGGGCCTCGCTGGCAGGGATCAAGTATTCGCGGATCATTCCCTAAGGCGGGCGGGTTACTTCAACCGACGGATCAGGCTTGAGGTGTCGTTTCGGCCCCCGCCCATCAGTTGGACGTCCTTGTAGAACTGGTCCACAAGGGCGGTCACTGGCAGGCGGGCGCCGATTTCGTCGGCGGTGTCGAGGCAGATGCCAAGGTCCTTGCGCATCCAGTCCACTGCGAAGCCGAAGTCGAATTCGTCCTTCAGCATGGTCTTGTGGCGGTTCACCATCTGCCAGCTGCCTGCCGCACCCTGGCTGATGACCTCGACCACCTTTTCACCGTCGAGGCCGGCCTTCTGACCAAAGGCCAGCGCTTCCGATAGGCCCTGCATCAGACCCGCGATGCAGATCTGGTTCATCATCTTGGCAAGCTGCCCTGCCCCGCTGGGACCGATCAGGCGGCAGATGCGGGCATAGGCGGCCATCACCGGCTCGGCCCTTGCGTAGTCATCAGGGCCGCCGCCGCACATGATGGACAGCTGGCCGTTCTCGGCCCCGGCCTGTCCACCCGAGACGGGCGCGTCGATGTAGATCAGGCCCGAGGCGGCGGCCTGCGTGGCGAGCTTGCGGGTGATGGTGGCGGACACCGTGGTGTGGTCGACGAAGACCGCGCCCGGGGACATGGCGGCAAACGCGCCATCAGGGCCAGTGCAGACCGAGCGCAGGTCATCATCGTTGCCGACGCAGGCCATGACAAACTCGGCCCCCTTCGCCGCCTCTTTCGGGGTCGGCGCCATCTTTCCGGGGTGCTTCTCGGTCCAAGCCTTGGCCTTCGCGGCGGTCCGGTTGTAGACCGTCACCTCATGCCCCTTGGCGGCCAGATGCCCTGCCATCGGGAAACCCATGACTCCCAGGCCAAGAAATGCAACTTTCGCCATGTGCGCCCCCCTGATCATTGCCCTTCACGGACGCTTCGACTAGGAACCGATCGGCTTCCCGCCGTCAAGGACAGGCCCCTGATGTTGACCGCTTTTCGCTGGCTGATACGGATTGTCTCGGGCCTGATCGGGCTTGGGGTGATCGCCCTTGTGCTGGCCTATTACATCCTGTCGCGATCGTTGGTCGACTATTCCGAGGATTTCACCGTTTCCGGCATCACCGCCCCGGTCGAGATCGTGCGCAACAACGACAATGTGCCGCACATCTTCGGCAAGAGTGATGAGGATGTCTTCTTCGCCCTTGGCTTTGCCCATGCGCAGGACCGGCTGTGGCAGATGACGATGCTGCGGCGCACGGCGCAGGGGCGGTTGTCCGAGCTTTTCGGGCAACCGACGGTGAAGGTCGACGAGCTCTTGCGCCGGTTCGATCTTTACGGCCTGGCCCTGCAATCGGTCGAGGCCCAGGATCCGGAGACCCAGGCCGCGCTCGAGGCCTATGCGGCCGGGGTCAATGCCTGGATCGCCGAGGTCAATGCGGGCGCGCGCGGGCGCGGCGCGCCGGAATTCTTCCTCTTCTCAAACGAGATTGCCGCCTGGGCCCCGGCCGATTCCATCGCGATCCTGAAGCTCATGGCCTTGCAGCTGAGTGGATCGCTGCAGACCGAGGTTCTGCGGGCGCGCGTCTCCCTTCTGCTGCCAAACGAGCGGCTGGCTGACATCCTGCCGGATGACCCGGGACAAGGCGTGGCGGCGCTGCCGGACTATGCGGCGCTGGTGCCCGGTGTCGCCCCCTTGGCCGAACCCCTGGATTTCGCTCTGGGTCCCCTCTCTCCGGTCGCGGGTATCGGCGCGGCGGGCGCTTCGAACTCCTGGGCAGCCATGCCGGGGCGGTCGGCGGCGGGCGGCAGCCTGCTGGCCAATGACCCGCATCTGGGGCTGACGGCGCCGACGATCTGGTACCTGGCCCGGCTGGAGCTTTCGAGCGGCGGCGTGATCGGCGGCACGATACCAGGTGTTCCGGTCGTTCTGGTCGGGCGCAGCGAAGATCTGGGCTGGGGGCTGACGACGGCCTATGTCGATGACCAGGATGTGGTGATCGAGGCGTTGAATCCCGCAAACCCGGAGGAGTACCAGACCCCCGAAGGCTGGGCGACCTTCGACAGCCGCCAGTCCATCATCACGGTGAAGGATGACGAGCCAGTCACCCTGACCTTGCGGTGGTCAAGGAACGGGCCGATCCTGCCGGGCGGCCATTACGAGCTGGGCTCGATCACCCCCGAGGGTCATGTCGCCGCGATCAGCTGGACGGCGCTTTCGGGGATGGACACGTCGATCACCGGGGCGATGCGGCTCATGCGGGCGAGCACCGTCGCCGAGGCTTTGGAGGTCGGGCGCCTCGTGGTGGCCCCGGCGCAGAACCTGATGCTGGCCGACCAGACCGGCATTGCACTGCAGGTCGTGGGGCGGATGCCGGCACGGGATCCGGCGCATCCGTCGCAAGGACGGATGCCCGCGCTTGGGTCCGACCCGGCGGTGGGCTTCAAGGGGGACCTCCCCTATTCCGACAACCCACGCTTCCTGAACCCGGACTCCGGCCTTCTGGGCAACACCAACAACAAGACGGTGGACCGGCCCTTCCCGCTGCATGTCAGCTTTGACTGGGGCGATACGCAACGCATCCAGCGCTGGCTGACACTGATGAAGGCGCGCGAAGTCCATACGCGGGAGAGCTTCATCGAGGCCCAGCTTGACACGGTCAATCCGACAGCACGATCGCTTCTGCCGCTGATCGGTGCGGATCTGTGGTTCACTGGCGAGCCCGCACCGGAAGGCACGCCAGAACGGCTGCGGCAGCGGGCCTTGGCGCTTTTGTCGGAGTGGAACGGCGAGATGAACGAACATCTGCCAGAGCCGCTGATCGCCGAGGCCTGGATGCGGGCGCTGATGGACCGGTTGATCCGCGACGAACTGGGCGCCATGGCAGACAGTTTCACCCATATCTCTCCGGTCTTCATCGAACGGGTCTACCGCAATGTCGGCGGGGCCTCGGTGTGGTGCGACGTGATCCAGTCTGCAGCCGTCGAAAGCTGTACCGATCTGGCGCGGATCGCGCTGGACGACGCGCTCCTGCAGCTGACCGAAAGTTACGGCGACAACCTGGAAAGCTGGCGCTGGGGCGATGCGCATCTGGCGATGCATGACCATCCGGTCCTGGGAGAGGTGCCGTTCCTGCGCTATTTCGTGAACATCCGACAGTCGACCAGTGGCGGGGATGACACGTTGATGCGGGGCGTCACACGTGGCACCGGGGACGAACCCTTCCAGAATGTCCACTCGGCCGGCTACAGGGGCGTCTACGACTTTGCCGATCCCGACAGTTCAGTCTTCATCAGCGCGACGGGCCAGTCCGGACACCCGTTGAGCCGGCACTACGACGATCTGGGCGAGCTTTGGCGGCGGGGCGAGTATATCCCGATGTCGCTTGACCCCGATCTGGCCCGCGCTGCGGCGGCGGGTGTGATGGTGCTGACGCCGGCGGAGTGAAGCCGGAATTCTGAAGCAGAATTCCGGTCCGGAAATCGTACGATTTCCGGCGCGCCGTCAGAGGTCGCGGTAGCGGCGTTCCTGCCGGGCGGTCCAGATCAGCGTCAGGCGGTGACCCGTCTCGGTGAGTTCCTCGGACTGGACGACGCCTTCCTGATGAAGCCAGGCGCGCTTGCGGCCCTCTGCAAAGGGGATGAGCAGGACGCGTTCGGTCTTCTCTTCGTCGAAGGCCTTCGAGATGGCGGCGAGAAGGGGTTCCAGCCCCTCGCCTGTCAGGGCCGAGATCGGGAACACTCGCTCGCGGGCTTCCGCATTGGCGGCAAGAGCGGCGCGGGCGGAAGGGTCGACGAGGTCGAGCTTGTTCCAGACCTCGAACTGCGGAACTTCGGGGCGGACACCAAGAGCTTGCAGGATATCGGCCACGTCCTGCGCCTGTTCGGCCGTCTCGGGATGCGAGATGTCGCGGACGTGGAGGATGAGATCGGCCTCGAGCACCTCTTCCAGGGTGGCACGGAAGGCGGCGACAAGTTGGGTGGGGAGGTCCGAGATGAAGCCCACGGTGTCGGAGGCGATGATTTTGCGGCCGGAGGGGAGGACGATGCCGCGCATCGTGGGGTCGAGCGTGGCGAAGAGCATGTCCTTGGCCAGAACCTCGGCCCCGGTCATGCGGTTGAACAGCGTGGACTTGCCGGCGTTGGTGTAACCAACCAGCGCAACAAGCGGGAACGGCACCTTCCGCCTTGCGGCCCGGTGAAGCTCACGCGTTTTGACCACGCGGTCGAGCTGGCGTTTCAGGCGCACGACCTGGTCGTCGATCGCCCGCCGGTCGCTTTCGATCTGGGTCTCGCCCGGGCCGCCGACAAAGCCGAAGCCCCCGCGCTGGCGTTCGAGGTGGGTCCAGGCGCGGACGAGGCGGGTGCGCTGATAGCTGAGAGCGGCGAGTTCGACCTGCAGCACGCCCTCCCGGGTGCGGGCGCGGTCGGCGAAGATTTCCAGGATCAGCGATGTCCGGTCGAGGAGCTTGACGCCCCAGGCCTTTTCAAGGTTCCGCTGCTGGACCGGGGACACGCTGCCGTCGACGAGGACAAGCTGGATATCCTCGGCCTTGAAGCGCTGGCCGAGCTCCTCGACCTTGCCGGACCCCAGCAGGGTTCCCGGATGGACGCGTGCAAGGCGGACCACTTCCGAGCCTCGCACATCAAGCTCGGGCAGAGCGGCAGCCAGAGCCACGGCTTCGGCAAGCCCATGTTCGGGCAATCGCCGCGCTGTGGCAGACTTCAGCGCCGGGTGGAGCACATAGGCCCGGGTCGCAGCCGCCGCCGTGTCACGCACGCGCTGCCCTGCCCTTTCGGACAAGAGGTCGTCATCATCCTGCGGATCGCGGATGATCAGTCTTCCCCTTCATAGAGGCTGATCGGAGCGCCAGGCATTATGGTCGAAATCGCATGTTTGTATACAAGCTGCGATTGACCATCGCGGCGAAGAAGCACGCAGAAATTATCAAACCAGGTGATCACGCCCTGCAGCTTGACGCCGTTGATCAGGAAGATCGTCACCGGCACCTTGGCTTTGCGAACGTGGTTGAGAAAGGCGTCTTGCAGGTTTTGCTTGTCAGCGGCCATCGTTTTTTTGCCTTGTTATTCTATCGCTTCACTGTCGCGTCGTGGTCGTTCTTCGTTAAGCCCTGTCTTGACCGTTCGGGACGGGTTTCCTGATTATGGATTGGGTCTGTGGGAGTTTCCAGCGCAAAAAGACGGATAGTGTTGACGGCGCAACGGATTGCAGAAAAGCGGCAGTTGGCTGGGTCCGCTGTCCACGCAGGCGTTAGCGGCGTCCCCTTCCGGGCAGGATCAGCGCCAGGAGGGCCAGGGTTTCCAGTCGTCCGACGACCATGGCGAGGCCAAGGATCAGCTTCACCAGACCGGAAAGCTCGGCATAGAGCACCGGCTCGGCCGCCCCAAGCTCGGCAAGCGGCCCTGTCGTCGTCAGCGCCGCGATCGCGAGAACCATGGCGGATTCGAAATCCTGCCCGGCGAGCAGAAGCAGGGCAACGACCACGGCGATGGAACTGGCAAAGAGCATGAAGAACACCCAGGCGAACTGGGCGCCTTCGCGCCGCAGCCGTCGCTGCTCGATCCCGCCATGTCCGATCGAGCTGGGGTGGATGATCTTTTCAAGCTCGCGCTCGCCATGGCGGAGGAGCGCGTAGACCCGCAAGAGCTTGACGCCACCGGCCGTCGTGGCCGTGCCGCCGCCGACTATGGCCAGACCGAGCAATGCAAGGCCCGGCGTTCCAATGCCGGACCACTCGGCTGCGGTGTTCCAGTCGGAAGAGATGTACCCGGTTGTCGTGAGGAAGGACGAGGCGGTGAAGAGGATACCCCAGAACGCCCGCAGAGCCTGGGCCAGATCGGTCTCCTCGGTCATTGCATTGGCGAGAAACCAGTGCCTGAAGAAGAGGATCCCGGTGACCGCAAGCAGGATCAGCGCCGCCAGCCGCAGTTCGGGATCCTGCAAGAGCGGGCGGCGATTCTCGGCCAGCCGGATGCCGGGAAGCGCACGGCGGGTGATGGCGAAGGCGAAGCAGAGAAAGACAATGAACTCGCCGCCGATACCGACGGAGGCATCGGCAAAGGCCGTCTGACCACTGATCCCCGATGTGGAAAGCGTCCCCATGGCATGGATCACCGCCGCTGTCCCGCTTTCGCCAAGGATCAAGAGACTGCACCACAAGAGAACGGTCAACGCGGCATAGACCGGGAAGAGCTGCAGCGCAAAGCGGGTCAGGCGCTCGGACGGTTCGGCCGTGCGTGCGATCTGGGCTGCGCCGGAGGCTCCGCGACCCGGGACCCGGCCAGAGGCGACCTCGGTGCCGCCGAGGTTAAGCGGCGCCAGGATCGCATAGGCGCCAAGCAGCGTCAGAAAGCCGCCGAACCAGCCGACACTTGCCCGCCACAGGTGCACGGCATCGGCCAGGCGGTCGGGCTGATACACCGTGGCGCCGGTGGTGGTGAAGGCCGAGATCATTTCGAACCAGGCATTGATCAGGCTGGTATCGGGCAAGGCTTCGACCAAAGGCAGGGCCAGGGCGACGGGCAGGATGGCATAGGCGAGGACAAGTGCCGACAGGTGGCTGCGCGTCGCGTCGCGGGGCGAATAGGCCGCCGTCGCGATGCCAAGCATCACTGTGATCATCAGCAGGATCAGCGCGGAATACAGGAAATCGCGGGCATTTTCATGGTCATTGGCCGCCAGCGCAAAGAGCGCGGGAAACAGGGCCAAAGCACCGCTCAGGCCCAGAAGGACGACCAGAAGCGGCAGTTCTGCCAGCCGGGTCAGCATCAGAAGAAGTCGATGGAGACTTGCAGGAGGCGCTCGACCTCGGGCACGTCCTTGGCCATGGCAAAGAGCGCGATGACGTCACCGGGTTCGATCCGGAGGTCTCCGGTAGGCTTTTGTACCTTGTCCCCCTTCATCACCGCGCCGACGAGCACGCCTTCGGGAAATTCGATGTCGCGGACGAGGCGACCGGCAAGGGGCGAGGTGGAAAGGACCTGGGCCTCGATCATCTCGGCCTCGGCGTCACCGATCGAATAGACCGCGCGCACGCGGCCGTGGCGGATGTGGCGCAGGATAGACGAGACGGTAGTAGCGCGGGGGTTGATATAGGCATCGATGTCAAGCGGTGCCATCAGCGGCGCCAAAGTCGGATCGTTGACCAGCGCGATGGTCATCTGGCAACCCGCCTGCTTGGCACGGACGGCGACGAGGAGGTTCGTCTTGTCGTCATCGGTCACGGCAAGGATCGCATCGGCGCGGTCGACCGAGGCCTCCATCAGGAGGTCGATGTCCATGCCGTCGCCGTTCAGCACGATGGTCCGTTCGAGTGCATCGGCGGCATGTTCGGCCGTGGCGCGGTCCTTCTCGATGATCTTGGCGCGGACCCGGTCGGTACGGGTTTCCAGGGCGCGGGCCACGGCAAGGCCCACGTTGCCGCCGCCGACGATCACGACGCGTTCCTGCTTTTTCGTTTTCTTGCCAAAGATTTCCAGCGCGCGGTTCACGTCCTCGAAGTGGGTGAAGGCGTAGATCTGGTCTTCGGCATAAAGCTGGTCACCGGGTTCGGGTGCAAAAAGGCGGCCCTCGCGCCGGATGCCCACGACGATGGCGCGGAGGGTGGAGAAGAGCTCGTTCAACTGGCGGAGGGGGGTGTTGAGGACCGGGCAATCCTCGGTCAGCTGGATGCCCAGCAACTGGGCGCGGCCGTTCATGAAGCTTTCGGTGTCGAAGGTCGCAGGCGCCGCCAGGCGCTGGAGCGCGGCCTCGGCGACCTCGCGTTCGGGGCTGATCACCACGTCGATGGCAAGGCCGTGCTGGTTGGTCAGGTTGCCATATAGCGGATCGAGGTAATTCTGCGCCCGGATGCGGGCGATCTTGCGGGTGATGTTGAAGACGGAATGGGCCACCTGGCAGGTGACCATGTTCACTTCGTCGGAATGGGTGGCGGCGATTAGCATGTCAGCGTCACGGGCGCCGGCCTTTTCCAACACATCCGGGTGGCTGGCAAAGCCCACGACGCCCTGGACGTCAAGCGTATCGGTCGCGCGGCGGACGAGATCGGCGTTCATGTCGACAAGCGTGACGTCGTTCTTCTCGCCGGAAAGGTGGCGAGCAATCTGCCAGCCGACCTGACCCGCCCCGCAGATGATGACCTTCATCAGATTCCCCGCGACCCGTCGTCGGCCCTTGAATGTCAGATCGGGAGGGGGCGGTCAATTAGCACCGGTTGTCCTGGAGTACGCTGCGCGGAAGACTGGCCTTGATTATTCTTCGAAATCGCTAAAGCCCCGTCCCCCGCGGGTCGACCCCACCACGCCCAGGGATTTCAGCTTGCGGTGCAGCGCCGAACGTTCCATGCCGACGAAGCTGGCCGTGCGGCTGATGTTGCCGCCAAAGCGGTTGATCTGGGTCAGGAGATATTCCCGCTCGAAAAACTCGCGCGCTTCGCGCAGGGGAAGCGTTGCGATGGTCCCTGAGAGAGACAGCGGGCTTTCGGTTTCGGGCTTCGGCTCGTTTCCAGGGATCTCGTGGGTTTCGATCGGACCGTTGGTGTCGCCGAGGATCAGCACGCGCTCGATCACGTTGCGAAGCTGGCGGATGTTGCCGGGCCAGGGCAAGGTCTGCAGGACCGTGTTGGCTTCCTCTGACAAGGTACGGTTCGGCAGGCCTTGGGTCTTGTGGAACCAGTCGATGAAATGACGGGTCAGTTCCGGCACATCCTCGCGCCGTGCGGCAAGCGAGGGGACGGCGATCGGCACCACGTTCAGCCGGTCGTAAAGCTCTTGCCGGAAGCGACCAAGCCCGATTTCGGTGCGAAGGTCGCGGCAGGTCGAGGAGATGACCCGCAGATCGACACGCACCTTGTCGTTGCCGCCCGCGCGGGTGAATTGCTGCTCGGTCAGGACGCGCAGGATTTTCGACTGGGTGCCAAGCGGCATGTCGGCCACTTCGTCGAAATAGACAATCCCGCCATGGGCTTGCTCCAGAAGGCCCTGTTCGACCCCACGCTCGGGGGTTTCGCGGCCGAAGAGCACCTCTTCCATCCGCTCGGGCTCGATCGAGGCGGAGGAGACGGTGATGAAGGGGGCCGAGGCGCGGTTCGAGTGCATGTGGATGTAGCGCGCGGCCATTTCCTTGCCGGTGCCGGGCTCGCCCGTCAGCATTACCCGCGCGTTCGACTTCGTGACCTTGTCGAGGTTCGCCTTCAGCGTCTTGAAGGCGATCGAGGAGCCGACCATCTCGGCCGAAGTCACGTCGCGGCGGCGGAGTTCCTGATTTTCGCGGCGCAGGCGCGAGGTTTCCATGGCACGGGCGACGACGACCATCAACTGATCGATGTTGAAGGGCTTTTCGATGAAGTCATAGGCGCCCTGCTTGATCGCGGCGACGGCGATCTCAATGTTTCCGTGACCCGAGATAATCACGACCGGAATGTCAGGATTGTCGCGCTTTACCGTCTTCAGGATATCGATCCCGTCCATCCGGCTGTCCTTGAGCCAGATGTCCAGGATCATCAGCGCGGGCGGTTCGGAATTGATTTCGGCCAGACAGTCATCCGAGTTCGCCGCCAGGCGCACGGTGTAGCCCTCGTCGCGCAGGATATCGCCGATCAGTTCGCGGATGTCCTGCTCATCGTCCACAATCAGAATGCTCATCGTCTCAACCTCCTTGCCCCGGGGCCAGGCCCAGGGGGACATGGGTACGCGGGCGTTTGCGGGGGGCCCGGGGCAGGCGGACCTCGGCCATGGCGCCGGGATGGTCGCAGCCCTCGAAGACCGGGGCATCGAGAAGCGCAAGCGTGCCGCCGTGTTCCTCGATGATCTTCTTCACGATGGGCAGGCCGAGGCCGGTGCCCTTCTCGCGGGTGGTGACATAGGGTTCAAAAAGCCGCGCCCGGTCGGGCGGAAGGCCGGTTCCATTGTCGGCAATGGTGATCACGGCCTCGGCTTCTTCGACCGCAAGACCGACCCGTATCTCGGGGACAAAACCAGCTGGCTTTGCCTTTTCCTGATAAGAGTCAATCGCTTCCCCTGCGTTCTTCATGAGATTCGTCAAAGCCTGACCGATCATGGTGGCATCAAGCTCCAGCATCAGCGGGTCAGCGGGAATGGTCTTGACGAAACGGACCGAAGGTTGCCCGTTTTCCTGCAGCAGCACCGCCCCCTTGAGGAGCGCGGCCAGGT
Source organism: Tabrizicola sp. (assembly GCA_016792685.1). GTDB lineage: Bacteria > Pseudomonadota > Alphaproteobacteria > Rhodobacterales > Rhodobacteraceae > Tabrizicola. Next base: position 13,472 of record JAEULQ010000005.1, read on the forward strand.
CGCAATCGCGGCGGTCGGGCTCGGGCATCCGGGCGAATTTGGAGAATTCATCGACGATCCGGCGCAGGTCATTCGTCTGGCGGACGATGACATCGGTATACTGCTCAAGATCCTCATGGTCGCGGACCTGGGACGAGAACTTGCGCTTGATCCGTTCCGCCGACAGCTGGATCGGGGTTAGCGGGTTCTTGATTTCATGCGCAATGCGTCTGGCGACGTCACCCCAGGCGGCCATCCGCTGCGCTGAAACAAGGTCGGTGACATCGTCGAAGGCCACGACATAGCCTTCAAGCCTGCCCTGATCGCTGCGCCGCACGCTCATGCGGACGAGCAGACTTTCCAGCTTGCCCTTGCGGGTCAGGCGGACCTCTTCCTGGACCGCCGTCCCCCCGCCTTCGCGCAGACGGTCGAAGAGGGCGGCGAATTCGGGCACAGCGGCGGAAAGCGGAATGTCGGACTGGCCGTCGGAGAAGTCGAGCAGACGCTCGGCAGCCCGGTTGACGAAATCGATGTCGCCATCGCCGTCGAGCCCGATAACCCCTGCAGTGACGTTGGACAGGACCGAGTCGAACAGCCGGCGCCGGGATTCGGTCTGGCGGTGGCTGTCCATCAGGGCATCGCGCTGACCTTTCAGCTGGCGCGTCATCTGGTTGAAGAGCCGGCCGAGCGAGGCGATTTCGTCGTCGCCCTCCTCTTCGGTGACCTGAACGTCGAGATCCCCGCCTCCTACCCTTTCCGCCGCCCCGGCAAGCCTACCCACCGGGCGTGACAGACGCTCGGCGAACCAAAGGCCAAGCCAGACAGCGGCAAGGATCAGGATCAGCGCGAAACCGAGGTAGATGAGACCGAAGTTGAACAGGACCCGGCCACGTTCGCTTTCAAGCTGGTTGTAAAGCTGGACGGTTTCCTGGGTTTCGTCCAGGAGTGACAGGATCGAGCCGTCCACCTCGCGCGTCACATAGAGATAGCGATCGGCGTAGGCATCAAGGAAGATCAGCGCCCGGAATTCATTGTTCGACCAGTCCGGGATCAAGACGGTGTTGCCGTCGCGGGCGAGCTTCAGATGCTCTTCGGTCAGGGGTTCGAAATCAAAGAGATACGACCGCTCGCCGCGGGTCTTGAGCTTGCCCGTCCCGTCGACCAGAAAGGCCTCTTTCAGCCCGCGCTGGATCACCTGCTGCGCCTGCGACAGGAGCGGGCGCAACTGGTCGTCGCGCAAGAACGGGGCCTTGCGACGTGCATCGTTCAGATAGCCTGCAAGGGTCACGACATCGGCGGCCAGATCATCGCGTTGCACGGCCTCATAGGCCTGGGCGGCCGAGAGCGAAGAGCCCACCACCGAACGCACGCGGTCGGAGAACCAGCCTTCAAGACCGATGTTGATCGAAAGGACCGCGAAGACCGCCACTAGAACGGTCGGAACCAGGGCGATCAGCATGAAAACGCCCGACAGCCGCATGTGCAGACGCGACCCGGCCGAACGAGAGCGCCGGTCGGCCACCAGCCGGGCGACGCGGGCCAGGACCAGCGCCGCGATGACCAGGACATAGATCAGGTCGGACAGAAGGATCAGCCGCAGGGCCGGTGAGGTCGCACCCTGGCTGAACGGGCCAAGCGCCAGGAAAGTCAGAACGGCAAGGACAGGACCCAAGAAGACGATGCCAAGCGTGATTGCCGTCTGCACTCGGCGTTGCCGGCGCAGGCGCGAAACTCTGGCCCAGACATCCCTGTGTACTGCGCGATCCAACCGAATCTGCCCGTTAATCGGGGTTTTCCTACCCACAGCAACTATATCTTGATGCGCGGGCAGGTGAAACCCAAAAGACACAGGACCCGTGGCGGCTTTACATCAACTTACGGCGACGAGAGACCCGGATGTCGAGGTCTGTGATCTTCTTGCGCAGAGTGTTGCGGTTAATTCCCAGAAGATCCGCGCATTTGGCCTGGTTGCCTGCGGTGGCATCAAGCGCGATCTCGATCAGTGGCAGTTCGACTTCGCGCAGGACGCGCTGGTAGACGCCCGGAGGTGGCAACTGCCCCCCGTGCAGGTCGAAATACCGCTTCAGGTGACGGGCCACAGAAGCCGAAAGCTTGTCACCCTCGCCGACCCCGGTCAGTGGTTCGGGGCTGGGCTGCTGGCCGAGAACCTGCTCGACTTCGGTCCGGGCAATATCGGTTTCCGTCGCAGTGACGAGGAGCCTGCGGATCGTGTTTTCCAGCTGGCGCACGTTTCCGGGCCAGGAATAGGTCCGGATCAGATCGATCGCCCCCTGCGAGAGACGGCGGATCGTGCCAAGCTCGCGCTCGCCCTTTGCCAGGAAATGGTCTGCAAGAAGGGGGATGTCCTCCACCCGTTCGCGCAAGGCGGGGACGTGCAGCGTAACCCCGCCAAGCCGGTAGTAGAGATCCTGGCGGAACCGGCCGGCCTCCATCCGCCCCGAAAGATCGGTCTGGCTTGTGGCCATGACGCGCGGGGCCTTGTCGCCGAGGATGTCGAGCATGCGGACGACGCGTGCCTGGGTGTCGGCATCGTAATCCGCGACCTCGTCAAACACGATCGAACCACCCCGGGCCTTGGCAAGAAGCGTCGCCGGCCCGTCAATGCCCTGCAGGTCTGCCGCCTGGGCGACAACGAAGGGCAGCGTCCTGCGGTCCGAGAAATCGTGGATCGCGCGGGAAATGAGCGATTTCCCGGTGCCGCTTTCGCCGGTGATCAGGACCGCGAGTTCGGTGTTCATCACCCGCGCCACCAGCCGGTAAAGCGCCTGCATCGCAGGCGTGCGGCCCACGAGCGGCAGGTCATCCCCTGCTTCACGTGGGGCAACGGGGGTTTTCGGTGCGCGCCGCTTCTGGTCCAGCGCCTTGGCGGAACGCTTCATCAGGTCAGGCAGATCGAAGGGCTTCGGCAGGTAGTCGAACGCTTCGGCCTCGGCGGCCTGGATCGCGGTCATGATCGTGTTCTGTGCCGAAATCACGATCACCGGCAGGCCCGGGCGAAGCTTGGCAATCCGGGGAAGCGCATCGAGGCCGTTTCCGTCGGGCATGATCACGTCCGAGATCACCAGATCGCCCTTCCCTTCCTCGACCCAGCGCATCAGCGTCATGAGCGATGAAGTCGCGTGGACCTTGCAGCCCGCACGGGTCAGGGCCTGGGTCAGGACCGTGCGGATCGTGCGGTCGTCATCGGCGACGAGAACGGTGCCATCCATCAGCGGGAGTCCTTCTTTCTTTCGCGCGGCGCCATGGGCAGCGACACGCGGAACACGGTTCGACCGGGGGCGGAATCGACAGTGATCCAGCCTTCATGGTCGGAGATGATCTTCGAGACGAGCGCGAGGCCGAGCCCGGTCCCGTTCTCACGGCCCGAAACAAAGGGCTCGAAGATATTGGCGGCGATCTCGGGCTTGATACCGGGGCCGTCGTCGATGATCTCGACCTGCAAGGGGAGCGCGGCAGAGATCCCGTCCTTGCGGCGGAGCCGAAGCGAGAGGTCGTAGAAGGTATGAAGCCGGATCGTGCCGCCGCCAGGACAGGCTTCGGCGGCATTCTTGATCAGGTTCAGGAACACCTGCATCAGCTGGTCGCTGTCGGCAAAAGTAGGCGGGAGCGAGGGGTCGTAATCCTCGGTGATGGTCATGTGGGCGGCGAAACCCACCAGCGCCGAGCGGCGGGCGCGATCAAGCGCGTCGTGGATGTTGACGGGTTTGCGGTCAGGGGGGCGAAGGTTGCCGAACTGTTCGACCTGTTCGAGAAGCTTCACGATGCGTCGGGTTTCCTCGACGATGAGATCCGTCATCTCCTGATCTTCAGGGGAGAGGTTCATGCTGAGGAGCTGCGCCGCGCCGGAAATCCCGGCGAGCGGGTTCTTGATCTCGTGGGCCAGCATTTCGGCCATGCCGATGGCCGAACGGGCGGCAGTCTTGGCGCCCATGGACCGGCCCATCCGGTCGGCGAGTTCGCGGGGGGACAGGATCAGCATGACGATGCCCGGGTTGTCATGCATCGGCGCAAGGTGGATCGTGCATTGCACCGGCGGGCGTTCGCCGGTGGTCACGTCAACATCGTTGATGTTCAGCGGCGATTGGTTGGCACGGACCCTGGCCAGCGCCTCTTCCATCGGTGCTTCGATGGACAGGCGATCAAAGACAGGCTGGCCGCGCAGGGCCTTTTGCGAGGCGTTGAGGAAGGTCTCGGCGGCCGGGTTGACCTCGAGGATGGTTGCGGCCTGATCGATGAGCAGCGTCGGGAACGGAAGCGATGCCCAGATGACACCCGGCACCGGATAGGGCGCGCGATAGGGGGTCATGCTGCAAGCTCGAGTTCAGCGAAGGCCTGTTCCAGAAGCTGGATCACCTCGGCCGGCTCAGTGGAGGTCAGGATCGCCTCGCGGGCATGGGGAAGACCGGCCTCGTCCAGGTACCAGCCAAGGTGCTTGCGGGCCATCCGCAGACCAAGGTCCCGGCCGTAGAACGTGAGCATGTCCTCATAATGATCCAGGATCATCCGGCCGAGCGCGCCGCCTTCGGGGACGTTCGGGGCGGGCGTGCCGAAGACCTCATGCGCGACTTGGGCAAGCTTCCAGGGCGCGCCCTGGGCGCCGCGACCGATCATCACGCCATCAGCGCCGGACAGGCGGAGGGCTTCTTTCGCCGTGTCAGTATCGGTGATGTCGCCATTGGCGATGACGGGGATCGTGACGGCCTCCTTGACCGCGCGGATCGCGGACCAATCGGCATGGCCCTTGTAGAATTGGCAACGGGTGCGGCCGTGGATCGTGATCATCTGCACACCCGCGCCTTCTGCCCTGCGGGCAAGTTCGGGGGCATTGTGCAGCGTGTCGTCCCAGCCGAGCCGAGTCTTGAGTGTGACGGGGACCTTGACGGCCTTCACCACCGCGTCGATCAGCGTCAGCGCCAGGTCGAGGTCCCGCAGGAGAGCCGAGCCACAAAGCCCGGTCGTCACCCGCTTCGATGGGCAGCCCATGTTGATGTCGATGATCCGGGCCCCCTGCCCTTCGACAAAGCGCGCGGCTTCGGCCATCCAATAAGGCTCCCGGCCTGCCAGCTGGACGCTTGTCGCCTGTTCGCCAAAGCCGAGCTCTGCCCGGGCGCGGGCCTCGGGCTGGGCGCGCACGACTTCGGCGCTGGCGACCATTTCGCTGACCACCAGCCCGGCACCAAAACGCGCGACCAGCCGACGGAACGGCAGGTCGGTGATCCCGGCGAGAGGAGCGAGGAAGACCGGCGGGTCAAGCGTCAGGGAGCCGAGGGCGAGGGACAAAGCCTTATCCTTGTGCAGTTGCTTATGAGCTATCCCCTGGACAGGTCCGGACCAAGGCGATGCGGCCCAATAATGACTGAAAAACATGCGATGCACAAATTTTAGGCAACTCCCGGGCGCAAGCGCCAGATTGTCATGCAGGTCGGGCTGGATTAGGCAGGGGCAAAGGAGACCGCATGGACACAGCCGTCATCATCGTTGCAGCGGGTCGGGGCAGCCGCGTGGGCGGCGCTCTTCCGAAGCAATGGCAGATGCTGGCGGGAAAACCGGTTCTGGCCCATACGCTTGCGGCCTTTGCCGGGATGTCGGTCGTGCTGGTCATCCATCCCGAGGACCGGCCGATGGCCGAAACCCTTGGCGTGCGGCTGGTCGAAGGCGGGGCGACGCGGGATGCCTCGGTCCTGGCCGGTCTGCGGGCGCTGGCGGGGACTGGGGCTACCCGCGTGCTGATCCACGACGGAGCACGGCCTCTCGTCAGTCGGGTGCTGGTCGACCGGCTGCTCCAGGCATTGGAAGATCATCCGGGCGCGGCCCCAGCACTGGCGGTGACAGACGCACTTTGGCGCGGCAACGCGGGGCTTGTGTCTGGGACAGTGGACCGGGCGGGGCTCTATCGCGCGCAGACACCACAGGCGTTTCGCTTTGATGCCATTCTTGCGGCGCATCTGGCACATCCGGGCGGCGCGCTGGACGATGTCGAGGTCGCGCGGGCCGCGGGCCTTGACGTGGCCATCGTCGAGGGCGAGGAGAACAATCTGAAGCTGACTTACCCCGGCGACTTCGCCCGGGCCGAGGCAGTGCTGAAAGGGCAGTCGATGGATGTGCGCATGGGCAATGGCTATGACGTGCACGCCTTTTGCGAAGGCGATCATGTCTGGCTCTGCGGGGTGAAGGTGCCGCATGGCAAGGGGCTGCTGGGCCATTCCGACGCCGATGTCGGCATGCATGCCTTGACCGACGCGATCTATGGCGCGCTGGCCGAGGGGGATATCGGGCGGCATTTCCCCCCCTCGGACCCACAGTGGAAGGGTGCGGCAAGCCATATCTTCCTTGGTCACGCGATCGGCCTTGCCACGGCGCGGGGTTACCGGCTGGCGAACTGCGATGTGACACTGGTTTGCGAGCGCCCGAAGATCGGCCCGCATGCCCTTGCCATGCAGACGGAATTGGCGCGGATCATGGGGGTTGAGACGGACCGGGTTTCGGTCAAGGCGACCACGTCGGAACGGCTGGGCTTCACCGGGCGCGAGGAAGGCATCGCGGCCTTGGCAACGGCCACACTGGTGAAGACATGAGTGCTCTGGTCGCCACCTTTTTCGGTGCAGGTCATCTGCGGCCCGCCAGTGGCACCTGGGCCAGTGCGATCACCGTGGCTCTGGCGATTGCCGCCTATCAGGCCGGATGGGGGCTTGCGGTACCGTTGGGCTTCGTGGTGGCGACGCTGGCCGGATTCTGGGCCGTACCACTGTATCTGCGCAAGACCGGGGGAGAGGATCCTTCGGAAGTGGTGATCGACGAGGTTGCCGGTCAGTTGCTGGCCCTTTCCTTCACGGTCATCCCCTTGTGGAACCATGGGGTGCCGGACCTGCTCTTCGGGGCCTGGCCGGGTTGGGTGGCACCATTCCTCCTTTTCCGGCTGTTCGACATCTGGAAGCCCTGGCTTGTCGGACGGGCGGATCGGCGCGGCGATGCGGCGGGGGTGATGCTGGACGACCTTTGGGCAGGGCTTTTCGCCGGGGTCGTCTCGATGGGGTTGGCGGGCGTCTATCATGGGGCGGTGGAGCCATGGCTGGGCTGACAGTGGAAGCGCTTCTGGCGCAGGCCAGATTCTGGGGTTTGAAGATCGCGACGGCGGAAAGCTGTACCGGGGGTATGCTGGCTGCAGCGCTGACCGATGTGGCGGGATCGTCGGATGTGTTCGACCGCGGCTTCGTCACCTATTCGAACGACGCCAAGATCGAGCTGCTGGGCGTGTCGAAACGGGTCTTGCGGGACCATGGTGCGGTTTCCGAGCCCGTGGCACGGGAAATGGCCGAAGGGGCGCTGTCGCGATCCCGGGCCGACCTTGCCGTGTCTATCACCGGCATCGCCGGGCCGGGCGGGTCGGAGTTCAAGCCTGAGGGGCGGGTGTGTTTCGCGCTGGCCCGCAAGGGGCACGAGACGGTCAGCGAGACGGTCGAATTCGGCGCATTAGGCCGGGCAAAGGTGCGCAAAGCCGCGACAGACCATGCTTTGGCGCTCTTGAAGCGGGCGCTGGACTGATCCTGCTATCGGTCAGGAATTCGGCAATTGGCGGGTTTGTCTGCCTGTTTTTGCGGCAGTTGAAGAATTGCCGCTTTTGCAGGCGACTGCAGAAGGCATTGCCGCTTTTCCCAGCCGCCCAATCCCGGTTTGTCACCCGAAACGAGATTCCCGGGGGACCCCATGAACGCAGCCGACACAGCCTTTATCCTGATCGCAACCGCGCTGGTCCTTTTCATGACCCTGCCGGGCCTGGCGCTGTTCTACGGCGGTCTGGTGCGGGCGCGAAACGTGCTGTCCGTCTTCATGCACTGCTTTGCCATCGCCTGCCTGATGAGCGTCTTGTGGTTTGTCGTCGGCTATTCCATCGCCTTTGGCGGCGGCAATGCCTGGTGGGGCGGGCTATCAAAGGCATTTCTTGCCGGGGTCACCACCGAGAGCCTGACCGGCAGTCTGCCCGAAGTCTTGTTCTTCGCCTACCAGATGACCTTTGCCATCATCACGCCGGCGCTGATCATCGGCGCCTATGTCGAGCGGATCGGTTTTGGTTTCGTGCTCCTATTCTCGGCGCTTTGGATGCTGGTCGTCTATGCACCCGTCGCGCACTGGATCTGGGGCGGGGGCATGCTGGCCGATGGCGGCATCCTTGGCGAGACGGGCGTGCGGGACTTTGCGGGCGGGATCGTGGTGCATGAAACGGCGGGCCTTGCCGCACTAGTAATCGCGATGATCCTGGGACCTCGCAAGCACCGCACCACGCCGCCGCATCAGCCGGGCATGGTGATGATCGGCGCGGCGATGCTCTGGGTCGGCTGGTTCGGGTTCAACGGCGGCTCGGCGCTGGCGGCGAACGGTCAGGCCGCGATGGCATTGACGGTCACGCATCTTTCCGCCGCTGCGGCCAGCCTGACCTGGGCGCTGTGGGAGCGGATCAAGTTCGGGCGCGCCTCGCTGGTCGGTCTGGTGACGGGGACGATTGCCGGACTGGCCTCGATCACCCCAGCCTCGGGTTTTGTCGGTCCGCTCGAAGCCCTGGTGATCGGTGCCGTGGCGGGCGTTCTGTGCCAGGAGGCAGTCGGCCTGATCCGCACGAAGCTCCGGATCGATGACACGCTCGATGTCTTTGCCGTGCATGGCGTTGGCGGCATCTTCGGGACGGTGATGATTGCCGTCTTCGGCGCCGGCACCTGGGCCGCGCAGTTGGGCGGGCTGGCGATCGTGGGGGTCTGGACCGTCGGCCTGACCTTTGTGCTGGTCAAGCTTGTGTCGCTGGTCACGCCCCTGCGCGTTGACATCGAGACCGAAACCAATGGCCTTGACCTCTCGGTCCACGGCGAACGGGCCTATGAGCTGACCTCTTAAGGGTAGGCCTTGAAGAACCGCAGGATTTCGGCGTTCGCGTCGATTTCCTGCGTCTTGCCTTCGGAAAGCCGGGCCTTGCGTCCCCCGGGCCAGTGATGTGCCCCGCCCTCGATGGTGATGAGGCGTAGCACAACCGCACTGCCGCTGGCGTAGTCGGTCACTGTCACCGAGGTGCCATCGTCCTTGCGGTCGATCGTGCGACTGGCTTTGGTCACACTTCCCCAGGGCGCGAGGAAGGCCTGCACCACCGAGGCGACCGAGGCGAAGTCGGTGCGGGTGATGCTGGTGTCGCCCTGGCCACCCTCATAGGGCACCATGCTGTCGGCCGTTCCGTGGATGATCAGGGCCGGAACCTGGCCCTTTACCCGGGTCCGCTGGGTGTCCATCGTGCCAGCCACCCCGGCGACCGCGCGGACGAGCCCGGGGTTTCGCGCGGCAAATGTCTCGGCCATGATCGCACCGTTCGACATGCCGGTAAGGTAGACGCCCGTGCCGTCTACGCCGAAACGAGAGGCGGCGTCCCTGATGACGTCGGTCAGGAAGGTCAGGTCGTTGACGCCCCGGCGCGCGGCAGAACCGCAGCAGTAGCCGCCGTTCCAGGTAAGAAGCCGGTCTCCGCGCCGCCCGGTCCCGGCGGGGAAGACCACCGCGAACCCCGCCCGCGTGGCCGCGCGTCCGAGGCCTGAAGCGGATGCGAATTGGTCGGGGTCCCCTCCCCCGCCGTGAAGCGCAAGGATGAGGGGCGCGCCTTTCGGATTGGCGGGAAGCTCGATCCGGTAGCTGCGGTCGCCAAGACGGATGGTCTCGGCATAGGCGGGAAGCGAAATGAACAGGACGGCAATCAGCAGGACAAACTTGCGCATTGGAAACCTCCGGTCGGTTCTGGGGGTTTCACGCCGCCGAGGCCCACTTCCGTCGCGTCAAAGCGGGGCCGGGCCGTAGAGTTCCGCCGCCCGGCGTTCGAACGCCCGCACGACGCGGGTCATGGCGTCATTGAAGACGACCCCGATGATCCCTTGCAGGATGGCGTTGCGGAATTCGAAATCGACGTGGAAGTCGATTTCGCAGCCGCCCGGTATGTCCCGGAAGGCCCAGTTCGACTTCATGTGCCGGAAGGGCCCGTCCAGGTATTCGGTGTCGATCTTCATCTGGTCAGGCCAGAGGGTGACCCGGCTGCCGAACCGTTCGCGAAAGACCTTGAAGCTGATGACGAGATCCGCCTCCATCTCCTCACCACCCGGCTCGACCGGACGGCGTGTGCGGATGCGGGCCGCAGAGTTCCAGGGCAGGAATTTCGGATAGGAATTCACATCGGCCACCAGATCATACATCTGGCGGGCGGTGTAGGGCAGGCGTTTGGTCTCGGAATGAGTTGGCATCGCGGTCTGGTCGTTTCGCGCATGATGTGGCTTGGCTGGCCGGCAAGATCAAGCGGGCGTGATGACACGGCTCGCCAACTGTGACTTTGACCTGTAGGAATGGGGCGCGAACAACCGGAAGCCTGCCCATGCCCGACCGTCCCTATGTGATCGACCAGATGATCAGCGCCAAGTCCATCGCCGCAAGGGTCGAGGGCCTGGCGCGCGAGATTACCCAGCATTTCAAGGGCACAGACAAGCTGGTGGTCGTGGGCCTTCTGCGCGGATCCTTCGTCTTCATCGCCGATCTGGTCCGCGAGATCGAGCTGCCGGTCGAGGTGGATTTCCTCGAGGCCTCCAGCTACGGCGACGCCATGCATTCCAGCCGCGAGGTCCGCATCCTGAAGGACCTGCGGGGCGAGATCGCGGGCCGTGATGTTCTGGTTGTCGAAGACATCGTCGACACCGGCTTCACGCTGCACCATGTCATTCACCTTCTGCAGGCGCGTGAGCCGAAGCGACTGAAGGTCTGTGCCCTGCTCGACAAGCCGTCACGGCGGGAAGTTGCGGTCAAGGCCGACTGGACCGGATTCGAGATTCCTGACGAATTTGTCGTGGGTTACGGCATCGACTTCGCGCAACGGAATCGCAATCTGCCCTATATCGGCAAGGTTCGGTTTACCGAAGGGACCGGTGGGTGAACTATCTCAACTGGCTTGTCCGGGCGAAACGATGGGCACAGAGCCCGCCCTCGGATCGCAGGGTCAAGTTGGTATTCGGGGTGGTTGCAATCTGCCTGGTGATCGCGGGCATCGAATACTTCGGACTTTGGCCCGCCTGGATGACGTTGGACCGCCGAGGGTTCAATCCCTGATTGGACCCAGCCGGATGGCTGATATAGGCTTCCGGTTGTGACAAAGGTGGAGGACGCGATGCGGTTGCTGCGCTGGCTGTTCGTTCTGGGCTTGATCACGGCGGGTGCCGTCTGGTTCTTGGCCCGTCCGAAGCCAATGACCGAGCCCGCGCTGGCGGGCCTTGCTGGCGATGTCGCGCGGGGCGAGCTGGTCTTCTGGGGCGCAGGTTGCGCGTCCTGCCACATGGCCGCAGGGGCAAAGGGCGAGGCGCAGTTGGTCCTTTCGGGAGGCCAGCGCTTTCCTTCGGACTTCGGCACCTTCATCGCACCGAACATCAGCCAGGACCCTGCGCAGGGAATCGGCGGCTGGTCGCTGCTGGATCTTGCCAATGCGGTGACGCGCGGGGTCAGCCCCGAGGGCGAGCATTACTTCCCCGCCCTGCCCTATGCGTCCTATGCCAAGATGGAGCTGCAGGATGTGGCGGACCTTTACGCTTATCTGAAGACCCTGCCCGCCGATCCGACGCCCAGTGCCGAACATGAGCTGGCTTTTCCCTTCTCGCGGCGCGAGGCCGTGGGGGTATGGAAACTGTTGTTCCTGAACGACGATTGGGCGCTGCCGGGCAATCTGACCCCGACCGTCGCGCGGGGCCGTTACATTGCCGAGGCGCTGGCACATTGCGGCGAGTGTCACACGCCGCGCAATCTGATGGGCGGGATGGACAAGTCGCGCTGGCTGGGCGGGGCGCCAAACCCCACGGGTGAGGGAAAGATCCCCAACATCACACCGGGCAAGCTCGGCTGGACCGCGCCGGACATCGTGCAATACTTGACCACCGGCTTCACGCCGGATTTCGACGTGGTGGGCGGACACATGGCACATGTGGTGGAGAACATGGCCAGGCTTCCGGAAAGCGACCGGCAGGCCGTGGCGGAATACCTGCTGGCGGTGCCGAACGTCGAGTAAGTCCGAGCCGCCGCGCTTAACCCGGATTTAACCTTGGCGGGGCAGGATTGCGGCCATGGAACCCGCCCGGCACGCACAGCGCTTGACCGATCCCGAAGCCTGGATCGAACTTGTCTTTTCGGCCAAGGCGGCCCAGGGCGGCGTGGTGCGGCGCGCGATCGGCTGGGTGGCCACCGAAGTCGGGCATGACCGGTTCATCGCCGAAGTGCGCCGCCGGGGCTTTCACCTGCTCGTCACCCAGAACCAATACATCGTGGTCTGCAATCCCGGACCAGTCAGGATGCTCTTCTGATTTTCGCAGAAAATCAGTGCACGACTTTTCTGCGAAAAGTCGTGATCAGCGTTTCCCAGTTTGACGAGCCGAACGCATCCGGGCGAAATCGTCGCCGGCGTGGTAGGAGGACCGGGTCAGCGGCGTGGCCGAGACCATCAGGAATCCCTTGCCCCAGGCCGCAGTCTCATAGGCCTTGAATTCGTCCGGTGTCACGAAGCGGGCGATAGAATGGTGCTTCGGCGTCGGCTGCAGGTATTGGCCAATGGTCAGGAAATCGACATCGGCCGAGCGCATGTCGTCCATCACCTGCAGGACCGCCGGCCGATCCTCGCCCAGGCCCACCATGATTCCGGATTTCGTGAACATGGTCGGGTCAAGTTCCTTCACGCGCTGAAGCAGGCGCAAGGAGTGGAAGTAGCGCGCGCCTGGGCGAACCTCGTGATAGAGGCCCGGCACGGTTTCGAGATTGTGGTTGAACACATCCGGCCGCGCCTCGACCACCTTTTCCAGTGCAGAAGGCGGGCATTTCAGGAAATCGGGGGTCAGGACTTCGATGGTCGTTTCAGGCGAACGGTGCCGGATCGCGCGGATGGTCTGGGCGAAATGCTCGGCCCCGCCATCGTCAAGGTCATCGCGATCGACCGAGGTGACGACGACATGCGAGAGGCCAAGCTCCGAGACCGCATGGGCGACCCGGCCCGGCTCGAAAGCGTCAAGCGTCTGCGGCTTGCCGGTGGCCACATTGCAGAAGGTGCAGCCGCGGGTGCAGATCTCGCCCATGATCATCATGGTGGCGTGGCCCTGGCTCCAGCATTCGCCGACATTCGGGCAGCCCGCTTCCTCGCAGACGGTGACGAGTTTCTTTTCGCGCAGGATGTCGCGGGTCTTCTTGTAGCCCTCAGATGTCGGGGCCTTGACGCGAATCCACGCGGGTTTTTTCGGCTGGGCGTTGTCGGCCCGGTGCGCCTTTTCGGGATGACGCACTTCTGGAAGCTTGAGGTCGCGCACGAAAAATTCCCCCTGACCACCTTGCTGGTACTGAGATAGGCCGATTTCGCGACCATGGCAACGCGATGAGCCCCCCTTCCGGCGCCGCAAGCCATTGCGCAGCGTGCAATACAACGGAGACCCCTATGTCGAAGACCTTTGTCGCAGAAGTGATCGGCACCGCGATTCTGGTGCTGTTCGGGTGCGGCGCCGCCGTGCTGATGGGCGCCCAGATCGGAATGACCGGCATTTCCTTTGCCTTTGGCCTGGCCATCGTTGCTGCGGCCTATGGCCTTGGCCCGATTTCCGGCGCGCATCTGAACCCGGCTGTCAGCCTTGGCGTCTTTCTGGCCGGGCGGATGTCGGGCGCGGCCCTGGCAAGCTATGTGGCTGCGCAACTGGTGGGTGCAGTGATCGGTGCCGGTTTGCTGTACCTGATCGCATCCGGCCAGTCGGGCTATGACATCGCTGCGAACGGTCTGGGCCAGAACGGCTATGGCGCAGGTTATCTTGGAGAATATTCGCTGACCTCGGCCCTGATCTTCGAGGGCGTGATGACCTTCCTTTTCGTCACCGTCATCCTGGGCGCCACGCAGGACGGCGCCCCTGCCGCGATGGCCGGGTTGGCGATCGGGTTGACGCTAACGGCAATCCACCTTGTCGGCATCAACGTCACCGGCGTCTCGGTGAACCCGGCGCGGTCGTTCGGACCGGCCCTTTTCGTCGGCGGCAAGGCGATGGCTGACCTTTGGGTCTTTGTCGCAGCACCTCTGGCCGGAGGGGCGATGGCTGGCCTTCTGCACCGTATGGGCGTAACGCGCGCCGCCTGATTTCAGCGCAGGCGCGCCACCGGGGACGGGGAAGCCCCGGAAGAAAGGGGATGCAGGCATCTGCATCCCCTTTCTGCGTTTTCCTGCAGCCGGTGTTGATGCGGATCAAGGCCACCCCCATTGCGCAGTGGCATCAGACCTTGGAACATGAGGTCATGATGTCGCCTGTCGAACTGACGATTGCCGTGCTGGTCCTGTTGCTGACGCCGGGGCCGACCAACTCGCTTGTGCTTCTGGCCGGCGCCGAACGGGGGTTGGCAGGCGCCCTGCGGCTGATCCCGGCCGAGCTTCTGGGGTATCTCCTGACCGTGGTGCCACTGGCGCTGGTTGGGGCCTCGTTTCTGGAGGCGCATCATTGGCTTCGCACGATCGTGACGGTGGCGGCGGCGGTCTGGGTCGCGGTGCTCGCTGTTCGACTGTGGCGCCTCCCCGTCGCCGACGTCGGGGAGCATTCGGTGGGAGCGCGAGGCCTGTTCGTCACGACTGCCCTCAATCCCAAGGCGCTGATCTTCGGGCTGGTGCTTTTGCCCTCGCCCGACCGGCTGGTGGCAAACCTTGGGCTCTTTGCCGGGCTGGTGGTCGTGGTCGCCGTGCTTTGGGCAGGGCTCGGGGCAGTCCTGCGCGGGGGAGGATTGCGCCAGCCGCGCGCATTGTTCGTCCTGCGGCGGCTGGCGTCGGTCTGGCTGGCGGCGATCTCGCTTGTGCTTGCGCTTCGTGGTGTCGGGGCCTGAGCTAGCCGATCAGGGGGCCGGACTTGCCATAGGTTTCCTCGTAGTGACGGCGAAGCCGCATGAGGGCGATGCGCAGCACGATCTTGCCCGAGCGCGCCGCCCAGCCCATCCGCTTTTCGGCCACTTCCAGGCCTTCCAGAAAGCAACAGCAGCGCAGCGCCACATCCCCGAGACCTGGTCCGAGGTCGCGCAGTGCCGCAGCAACCCTGGATCGCGCCGAGGACGGCCCTTCGCCTAACCCGCTGTCGGGCTGAAAGGCCCCGCGATCGCCTCCGGTAAGGAAACGGTCCCAGTTCTGCGCGACGCGGGGGCCCATCTGGGCAAGCTCGAAATCCTCGCGCAGGCGTTCGGCTGCGGCCACCAGCTCGGGCTCGAGGAAAGGCTTGCCGTCGCGGTCACGCCGCCGCCCCAGCAGGGCCACCGGGCTTTCGGCCAGATTGTAGCGCACCCGGCGCGGACCGGCGTCATCCACCACCTCACGCTCGTCCCAATGGCGATGCTGGTCGCCGAACGGGGTTGCCGCTTCGGCCATGCCCTGACGCCGGCGATCCTCGTCATCGATCATCCGTTTCAGGGCCGCCCGGCCCGCAGCGGTGATCTCGTAGGTCGAGACGCGCCCCGGCTTGCGGCAGGTGACCCAATCCTTAAGGGCGAAGGCATGGGCGACCGAGCGTTCCAGAACCTCCGTGCGCAGGCTCTTTCCGTCTGGCAGGTCGCGGATGACCACGGCCTTGTCCAGATCCGGGGCAATTGCCATCACGGCGCCCGGTTCGGCCAGGCGGCGGAGGACGCGCATCCCCTCGCGCTGGAGGGCCTGTTCATCACAGATGTCGGGCTGCAGGCCTGCGGCATGGGGACGCGGGTGGACAGACATGGGCTGGTCATCCTTTCGGGCTGGGTCATCGGATTGGCGTAGGACAAGACGGGAAATGGCCGAAAGCGCTTCGTCCATCAGCGGATCCTCGCGGCGGTTTTCGAACCGTCGGACTTGCCGAAGGATGGTCGAGGCATGCAATCCCTCGCGCCGAGCAAGCTCCCTAAGCGATGTGCCTTCTTCGGTATGGTCGAGGTAGTGACGCACGGCAGCAGGAAGCCAGTCCGGCAGGCTGGCAGCGGTGAGTTCAGGCAATTCAGTCGTCCCGTCTTGGTCCATACCCGGGCTGTGAATGGTCCAGCCTTGGACTTGCACAACCTTGGGTGGAATTGGTTACCTGTTCGTTAAGCATTCGGCCGGCCTTAACAATTCGACGGAATTCTTAAACTCTTCGGTAACCCCCGCGCGGTCGAACCGGACATCGCGCAACGCAGGGTTGTATTGCGGCAGGATGTCTCCGTCCAGTTGCGGAGGATCCCATGACCGACTGTCGCACCCTGCTTGCCACCCTGCGCCGCCCCCGGCTCTTGATGCGCGCTGCCCGTTTCGGCCTGACCGAATACCGGCGCGAGCGTGACCTGCGCCGCTTTGTTGTGGGAAATGCCTCGCCCGAGGCGACGGTATCCACCCTGATCACGGCCGAGGCTAAGCTAGAGGCCACGCGTCTGACAGGGGACGCGGCCTATTCGGTCGCACGCCATATCGAAGTGCTGATCGCGCTTCTTGCCGAAGCACAGCTTTTGCGCCGCAGCGAAACGGCCTGACCGCGGGTCATTCAATGGAAAGGGGCGGTGAACCGCCCCTTTTGCCGTCTCAGATGAATGCGTCCGGCATCTCGGCCTTGCGCTTGGCCACGAAGGCCTCAAGCGCTTCGCGGGTGCCGGGATCGAGGTCCGGCGCCTGGTAATCGGCCAGTTGCTTCTTGACCCGTTCCGAGGCGAGCGCCTGGGTGTCGCGGGCGCCTTCCTCGGCCCAGGTCTCGAAGGGCTTGTAGTCCAGAAGGTCCGAACGCCAGAAGGCCGATTTGAAATTGGCCTGGGTGTGGCTGCAGCCAAGGTAATGCCCGCCCGGGCCAACCTCACGGATCGCATCCATCGCCTGGCCGTTTTCATCCATCATGATGCCCTGGGCCAGATGGTGCAGCGTGCCAAGCTGGTCGGCGTCCATCACGAATTTCTCGTAAGAACTGACAAGCCCGCCTTCCAGCCAACCGCAGGCGTGGAGCATGAAGTTGACCCCCGCCAGAAGCGCCATGTTCAGGCTGTTCGCGGTCTCGTACGCCGCCTGCGCATCGGGGAGTTTCGAGCCGCAGAACGACCCACCCGAGCGGTAGGGCAATCCCAACCGCCGCACGAGTTGACCCGCACCATAGGTGATGTGGGCAGCCTCCGGGGTGCCAAAGGTCGGCGCACCCGAGTTCATGTCGATGGATGTGACGAAAGCCCCGGCGATGACGGGCGAGCCCGGGCGGACAAGCTGCGAATAACTGACGCCCGCCAGGATTTCTGCCAGCACCTGGGTCAGCGTCCCGGCGACCGTCACTGGCGCCATCGCGCCGCCGACGATGAAGGGCGAGACGATCGAAGCCTGGTTGTTCGCGGCATAGACCTCAAGCGCGCCCATCATGATCCCGTCGAAGACCATCGGCGAGTTGATGTTGATGAGGCTGGTCATCACCGTGTTCTGTTGGACGAAGTCCGCACCGAACAGGATCGAGGCCATGTCGACCGAATCCTGCGCGCGGCTGGGTTCGGTGACCGACCCCATGAAGGGCTTGTCCGACAGCGTCATGTGCGCAAGCAGCATGTCGAGGTGGCGCTTGTTCACCGGGATGTCGGTCGGTTCGCACACCGTGCCGCCGGAATGGTGCAGCCACTTCGACATGTAGCCCAGCTTCACGAAGTTCCGGAAATCCTCCAACGTCGCATAGCGGCGGCCGCCTTCCATGTCGCGGACGAAGGGCGGGCCGTAAACCGGGGCCAGCACCAGGTTGCGCCCGCCGACCTCGACGTTCCGCTCGGGATTGCGGGCATGTTGAGTGTAGGTCTTGGGCGCAGTCGAGATCAGCTTGCGGGCCAGACCACGGGGGACATGGACGCGTTCACCCTTCACGTCGGCGCCGGCATCGCGCCAGCGCTGCAGGGCGGCAGGGTTTTCCACGAAGTTGACGCCGATCTCTTCCAGCACCGTTTCGGCGTTCCATTCGATGATCTGAAGCGCCTCTTCGTTCAGGATCTCGAAATTCGGGATGTTGCGCTGGATGAACCGCGCGGTTTCAAAGCTGATCGCCGTCCGCTCCGCCCGGCGGCTTGCGCCCCCGCCACTGCGTGCCCTGCGCCCTGCTACGTCGTTCATCTTCAGCCTCCGAAACGATTTGCGGTCCTTATGCCGAGAAACGCAGACGGGACGCGCCCTGAAACCGGCCTTTGATCTCCAAAACCGACATCGACAGCGACGGATTGCGACAAGCGGAGCTGCGTGACTGTTTCGCGACATCCCGTGAACGGGTTTTGCACCGACCGGTCAGCGTGCTGGCTTTAACAAGGGTCTTGGTTCATGCTAACTCAAAAGACGGCATAACTGGGTACAGGCACAATGAAATCTGTCGTTCTCACATCGGCGATGCTGCTGGCTTTCCCTGCCGCCGGGCAAGACTGGTCCGGTCATTGGGCAGGTCTGTCGTTAGGCTATGGCGCCGGTACCTACCATCAAGGCGACTTCGAAGCGGACCAAGCTGGCGTAGACGTAGACGTTGACGGCCCTCTCGTCGGGTTACGTTACGAGCGGAACTTCCAGAACGGAGACCATGTATTTGGTTTCGATGTGGACCTCTCGAATGGTGTCAATGGTTCGCGACCGCAGGGCACAGGAGCGTCCTGGTGGAGCTGTATCGTAGGTGACTGCGCGGTCGATATCACCGCAATGCTTACGCTGCGCGGGCGATATGGCTGGTTGCTCTCGCCCGAGACCATGGCCTATGGCGCTGCCGGGCTTGCGGCTGGTCGGGCCGAGGGTGGAATCCTGGACTCGCTTCAGGAAGGCTCATCAACGGCAGTCGGCTTCACTGTCGGGGGCGGGGTGTCGCGGATGGTCGGCCCCAACCTGCAAATATTTGGCGAAGTCAACTATGTGGATCTAGGAACGCTCCATTTCGGGATCGGAGATAGCTACGACGACGTCTTCGATGCGAAAGGCGACTTTGCCACTATCAAGATCGGCGCGAGCTTTCGCTTCTGATACTTTGGTTTGGGCCTTTGGCCGGGCTGATCACGCGGGCCACGCAGGAAATCCCTTGACGGTTGATGGTCCGGGTCGGTCGATCGCCCCGCCGGATGTGCCGGGTCTTGCGGATTTTCGGCCTATCGCTTACGCGGGCGCATGACCCAAGCGCACGATCGTCTTCTCATCATCGACTTCGGTTCCCAGGTGACGCAGCTGATTGCGCGCCGCCTCCGCGAACTGAACGTCTATTGCGAAATCCACCCCTACAACCGTGTGGACGAGGCCTTCCTTAAGGCCTTCGCGCCCAGGGCGGTGATCTTCTCGGGCGGGCCGGCTTCGGTCTACTGGGAGAACGCGCCGATGCCCCCCAAAGGTGTCTTTGACCTGGGCGTGCCGATCCTGGGGATATGCTATGGCCAGCAGGTGATGATGCATTGCCTGGGCGGCCATGTCGAAGGCGGGCACGGCACGGCCGAATTCGGACGGGCATATGTTACGCCGACCGATGAGAGCATTCCCCTGCTTGCCGGATGGTACGAGAACGGCCCCGAGCAGGTCTGGATGAGCCATGGCGACCATGTCTCGAAGATCGCGCCCGGCTTTAAGGTCTATGGCACTTCGCCCAACGCGCCATTTGCCGTCACGGCCGACCCGGCCCGCCGGTTCTACGCGGTGCAGTTCCATCCCGAGGTTCACCACACGCCCAGGGGCGCGCGGCTTTATGAGAACTTCGTGAAGCTTGCGGGCTTCAAGGGCGACTGGACGATGGGCGCCTATCGCGAAGAAGCGATCCGCAAGATCCGTGAGCAGGTCGGCGACGCCAAGGTGATCTGCGGGTTGTCGGGCGGCGTGGATTCCTCGGTCGCAGCTGTCTTGATCCATGAGGCGATCGGCGACCAGCTGACCTGCGTCTTCGTCGACCACGGGCTACTGCGCCTGGGCGAGGCCGAGCAGGTCGTCAGCATGTTCCGCGACCATTACAACATGCCGCTGATCCACGCCGACGAGAGTGACCTGTTCCTCGGCGCGCTTGAGGGGGTTTCCGACCCCGAGGTCAAGCGCAAGACCATCGGCAAGCTCTTCATCGATGTCTTCCAGAAGCACGCGAACGAAGTCGGCGGCGCGAAATTCCTGGCACAGGGCACGCTATATCCCGACGTGATCGAAAGCGTCAGCTTTTCGGGTGGGCCCTCGGTCACGATCAAGTCGCACCACAACGTCGGCGGTTTGCCGGAGAAGATGGGCCTCAAGCTTGTCGAACCGCTGCGCGAGCTGTTCAAGGACGAGGTCCGCGCCCTTGGCCGCGAGCTTGGCCTTCCGGCCAGCTTCATCGGGCGCCACCCCTTCCCCGGCCCCGGTCTGGCGATCCGCTGCCCAGGAGAGATCACCCGCGAAAAGCTCGACATCCTACGCCGGGCCGATGCGGTCTACATCGACCAGATCCGCAAACACGGGCTTTACGACGAGATCTGGCAGGCCTTCGCGGCCATCCTGCCCATGCGCACGGTAGGCGTCATGGGCGACGGGCGGACCTATGACTACGCGCTGGCCCTTCGGGCGGTAACATCGGTGGACGGAATGACCGCCGATTACTACCCGTTCACCCATGAGTTCCTGGGCGAGACCGCCACGCGGATCATCAACGAGGTCAAGGGCGTCAATCGCGTCTTCTACGACTGCACCTCGAAGCCGCCGGGGACGATCGAGCTGGAGTGACGGGAAGCTGTCGTTGACGTCGTCAGTCCTCGCGAAGAGGAGACGACGTCGAACGAGGAGCCGTCAGAAATGGCCGTGCCGGGCGATCTCATCCAGCGGTTTCCGGCCGCTGGGTTTTTCGCGGGCACGCAGGTCGTCGGGCAGCGCCTCTGCCGATCCCTGTTCGCCCACCGCCACGACACAGTGCAGCGTGTGGCCGGCAGGCAGCCCGACCTCCGACGCGAGGCGCGCGTTGTCGAATCCGCCCATCGCATGCGCCGCAAGGCCCATGGTGCGGGCCTGAAGCGCCAGGCTCATCCAGGCCGCGCCGGTGTCGAAGGCCGCAGTGCGGTTCGCCACTTCTTCCCCTGCGCGGTTGGTTACACTGTCCTGTGACGCAACCACCATCAGAACTGCGGCCTTTCCGGCCCAGATCAAATTGTTACCGGTCAGGCTGGAATGGATCGCATCAAATGCCGCCTCGCCCCGCCTCGCCCAGACAAGGCGCCAGGGCTGGTGGTTCGAAGCCGATGGCGCCCAGCGGGCGGCTTCAAGAAGCGACATGACCTCGCTCTCGGCAAGGCTGCGATCCGTGAAGGCGCGCGGCGACCAGCGTGCGGGAAACTGCGATGCCACGGGGTGGTCGGGCTGGCGTCCGGTCGGTTGATCGAGGCTCATCTGCTGCGCTTTCCTTCAGTCGTGCCCCTAGGAGATAGGCTGCCTCCCCTGCCCCGGCAACTGCAGGACCGGCACTCCAGCTGTTTGACACCGCACAGTCGAAAGCTTCACGACGGGTGGGTCATGCCTCGCTCTTGACCTTCGCGGGCAGATCATCGCCGCGTTCAAGAACAGCCACGACAAAAAGGATCAGCGCAGCAATCGCGTTTTGCATCACCAGCGTCATCCAGGGACCGAGGGCGAAGGCCAGTGCCAGAAGTACGAACCCGGCCCGGTGCGAGCGCGGAAAGGCCAGCGCCGAGGCCTCCTTGAACTGACCGCAGCCGATCAGGAACAGCACAACCCCGCCGATCACTGAGGCACCCTCGGCATAGCTTGCCGCATAGAGGGGATGCGCGATCGCCCGCTCGGCCCCCACGGCAGAGAGGACAATCCCGGCAACGATTGGGATGTGGAAATAGGTGAAGCTCTGCCGCGCGATCGCTCCGGGGTTTTCGGAATGCTCGATCATGTGCGTGCCGCGCCGATGGCCGATATGGAAATAGACCCACCACATGCCCGCCGTCGCCGCCACCGAGGACAGGAAGGCCAGAAGCCCCGGCCAGTCCCAATCGAGTTCGGCAAAGGTGGCCCCCGAAACCAGCAGCGTCTCGCCCAGACAGATGATCACGAACAGGCCGCAGCGTTCCGCAATATGGCCGCCCGAGACGTTCCAGTTCGTGCTGTGGTCCTGGCCGAACCCGGGAAGGTAATAACTGAGCCTGGGACCGATGTATTCGATGCCAAGCGCAAGGATCCAGAGGACCAACCGCTGGTCGTGCCCCTCGACCAGCGCGCCCCAGAACCAGAACACGGCGGAAAGCACGAAATAGGCCGTGATGCGCAGATAGGTCTGCCGTCGGTGCGCTTGCGGCCAGACCACCGAAAGCATGTAAAGCGTCCGGCCTAATTGCATGGCGACATAGGCCAGCGCGAAGATCAGGCCGCGATGCGCAAAGGCTTCCGGGATCGCCATCGACAGAAACAGTCCCGCTGCCATCAGAAGGAACAGAAGCAGACGGACAGCAAGCACCTCGGGATCGAGGAAGTTCAGCACCCAGGTCGTGTAGATCCAGACCCACCAGACCGCCAGAAACAAGAGCGCCGTCTCCACTGCGCCGGCCAGCGAGTAGTGGTAAAGCAGATGGTGGCTGACCTGCGTGATCGCAAAGACAAAGACCAGGTCATAGAAGAGCTCGGCATAACCGACCCGGGTGTTGCCATCGCGTAGCACCTTTTCCGCCATCGTCCCCTCCCGCCCCGCATTGGCCCTAGCTAAGCCGCTCGGGCCTTCGGCGACAAGTCCCCGGATTCCGACGCTGGACATTGGGGGATGGGGCGGCGAAGAAGGGGCATGTCGCAGACCTACCGCCCATTTCTGGCCGCGCTCTGGATGACCGGCGCCATTGCCGCCTTTACCGCCATGGCCGTCGCCACGCGCGAGATCAAGGGCGTGCATGACACATTCGAGATCCTTGCCTTTCGCTCGATGATCGGCTGGGTCATCGTCATCGGCTTTGCGACGGCCCTTGGACAAGCCGGGCGTATCCGGGCGGATAGGATCGGCAGCCATGTCCTGCGCAACATCTTCCACTTTTCCGGCCAGTCGCTCTGGTTCTATGCCGTCACCGTCATCCCGCTGGCCCAGGTCTTCGCGCTGGAATTCACCTCGCCGATCTGGGTGATCCTGCTTGCGCCCCTTTTCCTGGGCGAACGTCTGACCCGGTGGAAGCTTCTGGCCGCCGCCTTGGGCTTTTCCGGTACCCTGATCGTGGCCCATCCCGATTTCGGACGGATCGACCCGGGCGTCCTTGCCGCCGCAGGCGCCGCGATCTTCTTCGCCGCGACCACGCTGATGACCAAACGCCTGACCCGGGGCGAGGCGATTGTCTCGATCCTCTTCTGGCTCACGCTGATGCAGGCCGGATTCGGCAGCCTCGCGATGCTGGCGGACGGGCGCGTGACGCTGCCCACGCTCGCCACCCTGCCCTGGCTGGGGCTGATCGGCATTGCCGGAATCACGGCACACCTGTGTCTGACGACCGCCCTGTCCCTGGCCCCGGCGAGCATCGTCGTTCCGGTCGATTTCGCGCGTCTGCCCATCATCGCGGTGATCGGAGCCGCAATTTATGCCGAACCCATTGAACCCACACTCTTCCTTGGCGCGGGGCTGATCTTCCTGGGAATCTGGACCACCCTGCGCAGTGGCGCATCTGCGCCACAGGCGGCGGCGGTCACAAAACCGTGACGTGGCGTCATTGATTGACCGGTTTCCCGGACACGCCTAGCCTTCATGGCAAGGGGAACTACAGCGTTCAGGGATGAGGGACATGAAACGTATTCTGATTGCAACAGCCGCTGCGGCTGCAATAGCGACAAGCGCAGGCGCGGCAGGGTTTGATCGTTCAGGCCAACCGCTCGGCTTCCTGTTTGAAAAGGGCGACTATGTCGAACTGAGCTTCGGATTTGTCGCGCCCGATGTGCGCCGTGTCCCTGACGCCTATGGCGACGTTGCACTGGATTATTATCAGTATGGCCTGTCGTATAAGACCGACTTGAACGAAAAGGTCTCTCTCGGTGTGCAGTTTGACCAGCCTTGGGGCGCGCGCATCGACTACTTGCCGACTTTGCCCATTGAGGCGCACCTGAAATCATCGGCAATCAATGCTATCGGCCGGTACAAGTTCAATGATGCCCTGTCGGTACATGGCGGTGTCGGTGTGACGACGATCGGTGGCTTTCTTCGACTGCCGACGACTCCGGGCCGGTTGACCTTTGACAGTGACACCGACGTCAACTGGCTGGTGGGGGTTGCTTACGAGAAGCCTGAAATCGCCCTGCGCGTGGCTTTGACCTATTTCTCCGGGACCGATCACACGCTGACGTCCACTCCGGCTTTGCCGAACCCGAACACGATCAACCCGCCCTCGACTGTGAACCTCGACTTCCAGACCGGTATCGCCAAGGACACCCTGCTCTTCGGCCAGATCCGCTGGGGCAACTGGACCGAGACCGCGATCCGCGTGAACGCGACGGATATCGTCACCTACCAAAACGACCGTTTCTCCTACGCCCTCGGCGTCGGTCGGCGGTTCAACGAGAATTGGTCGGGTGCGGTGACCTTCGGCTACGAAGAGCCCGAAGGTGGTATCGCTTCGGCACTTTCGCCAACCGATGGCTACAGAAGCATCGGACTTGCCGCGACCTACACGATGGACAATCTGAAGATCACGGGCGGCGTCCGCTATGTCGACATTGGTGACGCAACGGCCTCGACCGGTGCGTTCCAGGACAACAATGCAATCGGGGTCGGGCTGCGGATCGGCTATAGCTTCTGATCCACTTCTAACTTCGGCAGGAACCCCGCCCCTTATCGGGCGGGGTTTTGCATTGTCAGGTCTTGCGCCCGCAGGTAACAGGGGCGCGAAGGGGTGACGCGATGATCTATGGTTCAGGCAAAGACTATCTGGCCGCGCCGCAGAAGCGGGTGATGCTTTACGGCATGTCAGGCCTGGGCAAGACCCATGTCTCGAACATGCTGCGCGACCAGGGCTCGTGGTTCCACTACTCGGTCGATTACCGGATCGGCACCCGCTACATGGGCGAATACATCGCCGACAACTTCAAGCGCGAGGCGATGAAGGTTCCGCTCCTGCGCGAACTTCTGATGACGGACAGCGTCTACATTACCTCGAACATCACCTTCGACAATCTGGCCCCCCTCTCGACCTATCTCGGCAAGCCAGGCGATCCCGCCAAGGGCGGTGTGCCTTTCGCCGAATACATGAAGCGGCAGGAGCAACACGCCCAGGCGGAAATTGCCGCCACGTTGGACACCGCGCGCTTCATGGAGCGGGCGCAAGAGCTTTACGGCTATCCGAACTTCGTCTGCGATACCTCGGGCTCCATCTGCGAGGTGGTGGTGCCGGATGATCCGGCCGACCCGGTGATGCGCCAGTTGGCCGACACGCTGCTAATGGTCTGGATCAAGGGCACCGATGCCCATACCGCCGAGCTTGTCCGCCGCTTCGACCGTGCGCCAAAGCCGATGTACTACCGGCCGGAATTCCTTCATGCGATGTGGGAAGAATACCGCGCAAGTCATTCAGTAACCGAGGAAACTTGCGATCCCGACCACTTTGTCCGCTGGACCTATGCCCGCGCACTCGCCCATCGCCAGCCGCGCTATGCCGCGATGGCACGATGGGGGGTGACGGTCACGGCCGAGGAAGTGGCCGAAGTCCGTTCGGCGGTGGATTTCGACGCCCTCATGGCCCGCGCCATCGACCGCGCCTGAGCCCGCAAGCCTTGCAACCCTGACGATAACCCCCTAGCTCTTGGCCCAACTCCCAAGGACCTGCCCCATGCCCATCACGCTTCCCGAGACCCTGCCCGCCTATGACGTGCTGCGGAACGAGGGCGTCATGGTCATGTCGCCTGCCCGCGCGGCGCATCAGGACATCCGTCCGTTGCGGATCGGACTTCTGAACCTGATGCCGAAGAAGATCCAGACCGAGAACCAGTTCGCCCGGCTGATCGGGGCCACGCCCCTGCAGATCGACCTGCAGCTCATCAGGATGTCCAGCCACGAGACGAAGAACACGGCCGCGGAGCATATGGCGACCTTCTATCGCCCGTTCCAAAAGGTGAAGCGCGAGAAGTTCGATGGCCTGATCATCACCGGCGCGCCGATCGAACATCTGCCCTTCGAAGAGGTCACCTATTGGGAGGAACTCTGCGAGGTCATGGACTGGACGCAGACCAATGTGCATTCCACCTTCGGCGTCTGCTGGGGCGGTATGGCCATGATCAACCATTTCCATGGTGTCAAAAAGCACATGCTGGACCACAAGGCCTTTGGCTGTTTCCGGCACCAGAACCTGGCCCCGACTTCACCCTATCTCCGCGGTTTCTCGGATGATTTCGTGATTCCGGTCAGCCGCTGGACGGAAATGAAGCAGGCGGAAATCGACGCGGCCCCCGGCCTTCGGACGCTTCTGGGCAGCGATGAGGTTGGTCCCTGCCTTGTCGAGGACCCGGGTCACCGGGCGCTCTACATCTTCAACCATTTCGAATATGACAGTGACACGCTGAAGCAGGAATACGACCGCGATGTCGCGGCGGGTACGCCGATCAACGTGCCCCTGAACTACTACCCCGATGACAATCCCTCGAGGCCGCCGCTGAACCGCTGGAGAAGCCACGCCCACCTGCTATATGGCAACTGGATCAACGAGATCTACCAGACCACGCCATATGATATTGCCGAGATTGGCCGCTAGCCTCCTCATCGCCGCGCTTGGACTGGCCGGGGTCACGCATTGGCGGGCCTCGGCACGTGAGGCTCAGGCCGAGACCGATTTCCCGCCGACCGGCGCCTTCGTCACAGTGGACGGGCTTGAGTTGCACTATGAAATGGTCGGGACCGGCCCCGATCTCGTGATGATCCACGGCGCATCGGGTTCACTTCGGGACCTGACCTTTGCCCTGCGTGACCAGCTGGCGGATCGCTACCGGGTGACGGTTGTGGACCGCCCCGGTCTTGGTCACTCTGATCCCCTGCGCGAAACCAGCCTCGCGGCCCAGGCCCGCGTCATCAAGGCTGGCCTCACCAAGCTGGGCGTGACCCGGCCGATCGTTCTGGGGCAAAGCTACGGCGGATCGGTCGCGCTTGCCTGGGCGCTTGACGGCGGCCCACGGGCGCTGGTCCTGGTCGGTTCGCCCTCGATGCCATGGCCGGGCAAGCTCGACCCCTGGTATCGCCTCACCGCCAACCCGGTGGGACGCGCCCTTGCCATCCCGCTTGCCTCGGCCTTCGTCCCCGAAAGCTATGTGCGCAGTGCGACAGCTGCAGTCTTTGCCCCGGACCCAGTACCTTCGGGCTATGACGATCATCTTGGCGCGGCCTTGACGCTGAGGCGTGAGACCCTGGCTGCCAACACTGCACAGGTCAATGCGCTGAGGGCCGAGTTGGTGGCAATGGAGCCGCTTTACCCGACGCTTGATCTGCCGGTCGAACTGATCCACGGCACTGCGGATACGATCGTACCGCTCGGCATCCATTCGGGGCCAATCTCGGCACTGCTGCCGAATGCAACCCTG
Organism: Tabrizicola sp.; assembly: GCA_016792685.1. GTDB lineage: Bacteria > Pseudomonadota > Alphaproteobacteria > Rhodobacterales > Rhodobacteraceae > Tabrizicola. Next base: position 40,965 of record JAEULQ010000005.1, read on the forward strand.
ACTGTGATCGACGGTGCCGGGCATATGCCGCACCACGCCCATGCCGATATGGTCATCGCGGCAATCAACCGCGCCGCATTGCGCTGATCCATTCTATCGCCATACTGGCCTGAAACGGGAGGACAGGATGACCCTACCATTTGACGGCGCGATCAGCCGCTACTTTCGCGAAGGTGCCCCTGCTGCTGTCCGTAAGGCCATTGAGGCTGCGGGCAAGGATGAAATCCTGACCAAGTCCTATCCCTATCGGGAAGAGATGAAGGGCAAGGACTACTCCAAGCACATGGAAGCGCTGCAGATCGAGCTGGCCAAGATGCAGGCCGGGTTGCGGGCTGCGGGTCAAAGGCTGATCGTTGTGTTCGAGGGCCGCGATGCCGCTGGCAAGGGCGGAACGATCAAGGCCGTGACCGAGAACATGAACCCGCGTCAGGCCTATATTGTCGCGCTGTCGAAGCCCACGGAACGCGAGACCCAGCAATGGTATTTCCAGCGCTACGTCGACTGGTTCCCCGCAAAGGGCGAAATCGCGCTTTTCGACCGCAGCTGGTACAACCGCGCGATGATCGAACACGTCTTCGGCTTCTGCACGCCTGAGGACCGGGAAAGGTTCTTCCGGCAACTCCCGGAATTCGAGCAGATGATCGCGGATGAAGGCATCATCTTCCTGAAGCTCTGGTTGGAAGTCGGGCGCGCCGAACAGTTGAAGCGCTTCCTCGACCGCGAGGGCGACCTTCTGAAACAGTGGAAGCTGTCGAAGATCGACGTGGACGGCCTGCCGAAGTGGGACGAATACTGCCAGGCCATCGACGAGACGATGGCGAAGACCCATTCGAAGCGCGCGCCCTGGACCGTGATCCTGTCGGATGACAAGAAGCGCGCCCGGATTGCTGCGATTCAGACCATCCTCGGCGCGATCGAGTATGAGGGAAAGGACCGCAAGGCTATCGGCAAGATCGACGGCAAGATCTGCGGCGGACCGGATTTGCGGCCGAAGACCTGATGAAACGTGGCTACCATCACGGCAACCTGCGCCAGGCCCTGGTCGAGGCGGCGCTGGCCCTGATCGCCGAGAAGGGACCGCAGGGTTTCACCCTGTCGGAGGCCGCGAAGGCGGCGGATGTGACACCTGCTGCCGTCTACCGCCACTTCGCCGGTCGGGACGATCTTCTGGCCGAGGTCGCCCGGCAGGGATTCGACATCTTTGCCGCCCTGCTGGAGTATGCTTTCGACGACGGCAAGCCGACGGCCCTGGCAGCGTTCGAGGCGACAGGGCGGGCCTATCTGGCTTTTGCCCGGAAATATCCCGGCCACTACCAGGCGATGTTCGAAAGCGGGCTGCAGCCAGGGCGGCACCCCGACCTGGCCCTTGTCTCGCGCAAGGCGCGCGAGACGATGGACCGCGCGGCGGAAGCTCTGGTCCGGAGCCTGCCGGAGGGGCGGCGGCCACCGGCCAGCATGATTTCCGCCCATGTCTGGGCCACCAGCCACGGGGTGGTCGAGCTTTACCTGAGAGGCAATGGCGGGCCGCAGCCGCGGTCTCCCGAAGACCTGCTGGAGACCGCGATCGGGATCTACTTGCGGGGGCTGGGGCTGCTGTCGCCGGATCGGTGAGACAAGTGTCCACAGTGGACGAACGCCGAGATTTATTTTAGATCAATGACTTGCTCGCGGACGTTAAGGAATTCGCAACCTTTCGAAAGCGGGGCTTTCCCGTCACCCTGACCCTTTCCACCGAGGGGAGAGTGGACGTCCCTTGTAGGCGTTCCGCGACATCGCAAGGGTCAGGAATTCGCCCGGTGACGGTTCGCCCGGGATCGGCGAAACTTCAGGAAAGAAACACTTCACAAGGGACTGACCTGCCTATGCCGCGTCGTACAATCGCCGCTTCCTTTGCGCTTCTTGCGACCACTGGCATCGCCCTGGCCTGTGGCGGCGCTCCGATCTGCACGGTAGCCGACCCGACCGATACGCCCCTGAACATCCGATTGTCGCCGAACGGTCCGGTCGTCGGTACGGCGAAGAATGGGACAGAGCTGACGTTCGTCGAACACCGCGAGGTCGACGGCCAGCTTTGGGCGCTGGTCGAGCGGTTCCATGAAGGCGAGCTTGCCGCGGATTTCGATGGAGCCTGGGTCTACGGCCCGTACCTTGACTGTCAGGGGGAGACGAAGGGACTGCCGGAGGAGCCCTATTCTACCGGAGCCGAGCCGGTGTCCTGTACGGTCGCCGACCCGACCGACACGCCGCTGAATGTCCGGGTAGACCCGGGCGGCGAGATTTTCGCGACGCTGCGCAATGGCACGGTGGTCCGTGCGCTGGGGCGGAAGATGTACGAGGGCAAGCCCTGGATCTATGTCGAGAAATGGTCGGGCGACAACGCGGTGGGCTGGGTCTTCGACGCCTATATGGCCTGCGCCGAAGACGAGAGCCATTAGACGCAGGCGGAGGTACCCAATACTCCGCTCCGGGGCCAATACAGGCTCCGGAGTGATTACTTTGTAGCAATCGCCTTCTGGACTAGCGGAACAGGACCAGCGCCGAGGGGCTCCAGGCGACGCGGACCTTGGTCCCGACTTCGAGCACCGGGCGGCCCGGGACGTTGCGCATCGAGAGGCGCACTTCGACATCGGTCCCGCCGAGATAGACGTCATAATAGGTCATGTCGCCGAAGTAGATCACCTCGTCGATGACGCCATCTGTTTCGCGCTCGGGCGCTTTCTGGTCATCATAGAGAAGCGTCAGGGTCTCGGGGCGCAGGCCCACGACCGGGCTTTCACCCGTCTTGGCCGGTGCCTGGGCGATATCGAGCGCCACGCGGCCCAGGCCCTTTGCCTCGACCTCGACCTTGTCCCCGGATTCCGACAGGATGTCGGCGGGAATGAAGTTCATCGTCCCGATGAAATCGGCGACCTTCCGCGTCGCCGGGCGGCGATAGAGCGTCTCGGGGTCGGCGAGCTGGGCAATCTCACCCTCGAACATGACGGCGATCCGGTCGGACATGACCAGCGCTTCTTCCTGGTCATGGGTGACGAGGATAAAGGTGATCCCGACCTGGCGCTGCAGCTTGATCAGCTCGACCTGCATATGCTCGCGCATCTTCTTGTCGAGCGCAGAGAGCGGCTCATCGAGGAGCAGCACCTTGGGCTTCAGGATCAGTGCGCGCGCGAGAGCCACCCGCTGACGTTGGCCCCCGGACAGCGCATGGGCGGCGCGTTTGCCAAAGCCCTTGAGGCCGACCATTTCCAGCGCTTCGGCCACGGCCTTGGCCTTCTCTTCCTTCGAGCGCGGATCCTTGCGAAGGCCAAAGCCCACGTTCTCTTCCACGGTCATGTGCGGGAAGATCGCATAGCTCTGGAACACCATGTTCGTCGGTCGCGCGTTGGCCTGGACCTGCGCCATATCCTTGCCGTCGATCATGATCACACCCTGATCGATGCCTTCAAACCCGGCGATCGTGCGCAGAAGCGTGGTCTTGCCGCAGCCCGAGGGGCCGAGAAGCGAGAAAAACTCTCCGGCCTTGATCGTGCCGTTGATGCCGCGCAGGGCGTGATAGTCGCCATAGTACTTATGGACGTTCTTGAACTCGATCATCGTCGGACGGTCGTCGGAAAAGGTCACAGGAAGCCTCCGGAATCTTTGCCACCGGCCTTGGCGATGCCGCGGCGGCGCATGTACTCGGCGAAGCCGAGCAGGATGATCGAGAAACAGCCAAGCACCGTCCCAAGCGCCAGCATGGATGGCACTTTGGCCGGGAAGCG
>JAEULQ010000061.1 GCA_016792685.1 Tabrizicola sp.
AGGTCGAACTGATCGGCGCCAAGCGCGATGCCATCGAAATGGCAGAAGACCGCAAATTGTTCCGCGAGGCGATGGACCGGATCGGGCTGGAAAACCCCAAGGCGACGATCATCGCCGCGCCGAGAGTGAACGGGAAATACGACATCGCCTCTGGCGTTGCCGAGGCGCTGCGGGCCATCGAATATGTGGGCCTTCCCGCGATCATCCGCCCGGCCTTCACGCTGGGCGGCACGGGCGGCGGTGTGGCCTATAACCGCGATGACTATGAGGCGATTGTGAAATCCGGCCTCGAAGCCTCGCCTGTCGCGCAGGTTCTGGTCGACGAAAGCCTGCTTGGCTGGAAGGAGTACGAGATGGAGGTGGTCCGCGACAAAGCGGACAACGCCATCATCGTCTGCTCGATCGAGAACGTCGATCCGATGGGCGTCCATACCGGCGATTCTATCACTGTGGCCCCGGCCCTGACGCTGACCGACAAGGAATACCAGATCATGCGCAACGGCAGCATCGCCGTGTTGCGCGAGATCGGGGTCGAAACCGGCGGGTCCAACGTCCAGTGGGCGATCAACCCCGCCGACGGCCGCATGGTCGTGATCGAGATGAACCCCCGCGTGTCGCGGTCATCCGCCTTGGCGTCGAAGGCCACCGGCTTCCCGATTGCGAAGATCGCCGCGAAACTCGCCATCGGCTACACGTTGGACGAGCTTGACAACGACATCACCAAGGTCACGCCTGCGTCCTTCGAACCCTCGATCGACTATGTCGTGACCAAGATCCCCCGCTTCGCCTTCGAGAAGTTCCCGGGCTCCGAGCCCAACCTGACGACCGCCATGAAGTCGGTCGGCGAGGCCATGGCTATCGGCCGCACGATCCATGAATCGATGCAGAAGGCCCTGGCGAGCCTTGAAACTGGCCTTACCGGCTTTGACGAAATCGCCATCCCGGGCGCCCCGGACAAGGCTTCAATCGTCAAGGCGCTGGGGCAGGCTACGCCCGACCGCCTGCGAGTGATCGCCCAGGCCATGCGCCATGGCTTGTCCAACGATGACATCCAGGCCGTCACCGCGTTTGACCCCTGGTTCCTCGCCCGCATCCGCGAGATCATCGACACCGAGGCCCGCATCCGCAAGGAAGGTCTGCCGGTTTCGGCCGAGGGCCTGCGCGCGCTGAAGATGATGGGCTTTACCGACGCCCGCCTGGCGAAGCTTACCGGCCGCGACGAGGCCCAGGTTCGCCGTGCCCGGCGCAACCTCGGCGTTACCGCCGTCTTCAAGCGCATCGACACCTGCGCGGCCGAGTTCGAGGCCCAGACCCCCTATATGTATTCCACCTATGAAGCCCCCGCGATGGGCGACGTGGAATGCGAATCCCGGCCCTCGGCCGCAAAGAAGGTCGTCATTCTTGGCGGCGGCCCGAACCGGATCGGTCAGGGTATCGAGTTCGACTACTGCTGCTGCCACGCCTGCTTTGCCCTGACAGCCGCCGGGTATGAGACCATCATGGTCAACTGCAACCCCGAGACGGTCTCGACCGATTACGACACCTCGGACCGGCTGTACTTCGAGCCGCTGACCCTGGAGCACGTCCTCGAAATCCTGCGGGTCGAACAGCAGAACGGCACGCTTCACGGCGTCATCGTCCAGTTCGGCGGACAGACTCCGCTGAAACTGGCGAACGCGCTGCACGACGAGGGCATTCCGATCCTCGGCACCACGCCCGATGCCATCGACCTTGCCGAAGACCGCGAGCGGTTCCAGCAGCTTCTGCACAAGCTCGGGCTGAAACAGCCAGTGAACGGCACGGCCCGCAGCCGGGACGAAGCCTTTGCGGTGGCCAAGGACGTGGGCTACCCGCTGGTCATCCGCCCCTCCTTCGTCCTTGGTGGCCGGGCGATGGAGATCATCCGCGACGACGCCCAGTTGGAGCGGTACATCACCACCGCCGTACAGGTTTCCGGCTCTTCGCCTGTCCTGCTCGACAGCTACCTTTCCGGCGCCGTCGAGGTTGACGTCGACGCGCTGAGCGACGGCAAGAACGTGCATGTTGCCGGCATCATGGAACATATCGAGGAAGCCGGCGTCCATTCCGGCGACAGCGCCTGCTGCCTGCCGCCGCACCAGCTGTCGACCGAGACGGTCGAGGAACTGAAGCGCCAGACCGTCATCATGGCCAAGGCGCTGAATGTCGTGGGCCTTATGAACGTGCAATTCGCGATCAAGGACGGCACGATCTACGTCCTGGAAGTGAACCCGCGTGCAAGCCGCACCGTGCCCTTCGTCGCCAAGGCCACCGACAGCGCCATCGCCTCGATCGCCGCCCGGCTCATGGCCGGGGAACCCCTGTCGACCTTCCCGGCCCGCGCGCCCTATCCGCAGGGTGTCGGACCCGACAGCCCGTTGCCGCTTGCCGACCCGCTGACGCTGGCCGACCCCAACACGCCCTGGTTCAGTGTCAAGGAGGCTGTCCTGCCCTTCGCGCGCTTCCCCGGCGTCGACCCGCTCCTTGGCCCCGAGATGCGCTCGACCGGTGAGGTCATGGGTTGGGACCGGACTTTCCCGTTGGCCTTCCTCAAGGCCCAGATGGGTGCGGGCACGATCCTTCCGACCGAAGGCCGCGTCTTCCTGTCGGTCAAGGACATGGACAAGACCGAGGCCCTTGCAGCGGCCGCCCGCGATCTGGTGGCGATGGGCTTCACCATCGTCGCGACCCGCGGCACGGCATCCTGGCTTTCCGCGCAAGGCGTGCAGGCCGAAGCCGTCGCCAAGGTCTACGAGGGCCGCCCGAACATTGTCGACCGGCTGAAGAACGACGAAATCGCGCTGGTCATGAACACGACCGATGGTACCCAGGCCGTCAGCGACAGCCGCGACATCCGCCGCGTGGCGCTGATGGACAAGATCCCCTACTTCACCACCGCCGCCGCAAGCGTGGCCGCCGTGGCCGCGATGAAGGCGCGGGGCGAGGGGTATGGCGTGCGGACGTTGCAGGGGTAGGTGAAGCCCGGTCTTGTCGAGGATTCGTCCAGCCGGTCAAAACACTCTCCCGGAGGGCGTGTAGCGTTTCCAATGCGCCCATCTAGCGATCTATGATGGCCTATTGAGGCTTAGTTCGAAACATTCGATTTATTGAATAATGTCAAGATTGTGGTAGCCTGACCTTGCGTCAAAATTGACGCGTCACTCTTTAGGGAGGCTTAGAATGAAAAAAGTGAATCTGCTTGTTGCCGGTGCTATTTCTGCCTTGACCATGGCATATGCTTTTCAGGCCTCGGCTGAGTGCTGGGAGGGCAATTGCGAGCCCCCGCCGCCCCCCGCCAGAGGAATGCCTGACTGGATGTGAGCCCGAGGAAAAGGGCAATAACGGCTGGGGCAATGGGTATGACCCGACGAACAACGGCAGTTTCTCGGGGGCGACTGCGGTGACCAAGGATAACAATGGTCAGAACCAGCCGCGCCTTGGGCCGAAACCGGCAGTTCACGAAAAGTTCGACGGCCGGTAATCGACCCGGTAGGGGCTGAGAGAGCCGCCTGTATCAGCAAGCGCCCCGTCGCGATGCGGCGGGGCGCAAACATTTCCGGCTGGCATATTGGGCCCCGAAATCTGAGAAGCCCGAAGCATTGCCAGGCAGAATCCTGAATTCGGGCGCAGGACGGGTAAACAACGGGAACCGGGTCTCAGGCCCGTGACCTAAAGCCCGTTGATCGGCACCTTGAGAAACCGCTTGCCGTCCTCATCCGGCGGCGGCAAGTCACCGCCCCGCATGTTGATCTGCAGGGACGGGATAATCAGTTTCGGCATGGCCAGGGTCTTGTCGCGCGCCGTCCGCATGGCGACGAATTCCTCGCGGGTCTTTCCTCCACCCACATGGATGTTGTGGGCCTTCTCCTCGCCCACGGTCGTCTCCCAGCGGATTTCGCGCCCGTTCGGGCCGTAGTCATGACACATGAAAAGACGGGTCGCGTCGGGCAGGGACAGCACCCGCTGAATGCTGTCGTAAAGCTGCCCGGCATCGCCGCCCGGGAAATCGGCCCGGGCCGAGCCGCCGTCAGGCATGAAGAGCGTGTCACCGACGAAGGCCGCGTCGCCCATAATATGGGTCATGCAGGCGGGCGTATGGCCAGGGGTGTGCATGGCCACACATTCCATTCCCCCGACCTGATAGGTATCGCCGTCCACGAAAAGCCTGTCGAACTGCGACCCGTCGCGCTGGAATTCGGTCCCTTCGTTGAAGATCTTGCCGAAAGTGTCCTGAACGACGGTGATCGCCTGCCCAATGCCGATCTTCCCGCCGAGGTGACGCTGGATGTAGGGCGCGGCGGACAGGTGGTCGGCGTGCACATGCGTCTCGATCAGCCAGGCGAGTTTCAGACCATTGGCCCGGACATAGGCGATGATTTCTTCGGCATGGTCATAGGTGATCCTGCCGGCGGCGTAATCGATGTCCATCACCGAATCCACAATGGCGCAGGCGTCTGATCCCGGATCCTTGACCACATAGCTGATCGTGTTGGTCGCCGGGTCGAACAAACCCTTGCCCACTGGCTTGCGGGACAGATCGACATTGGGGGTCATGGGGGGGGTCATGGGGGCCTCCGGAGACTAGGCAGGTTTGCGGGACAAGGTCCGGGCTTGCACAAATCGGGCGATGAGCATTCCGCCGATCAGGGCCGCCAGGAACAGGAAGACGACCGGGTCACCCGTCCCGATTGCCGGGAGCGCGCCACCGGGACAGAAGCCGGCGATACCCCAGCCCACGCCGAAAGTGGCCGCGCCCAGGACCAGCCGACGGTCGATCACCCGGACGTCGGGCAGATCGAAGCGCTGTTCGAAGGCGGGGGCTGGTCGACCAAGGACAAGCCGGTAGCCGGGGATCGCGACGGCGAGGGCGCCGGCCATGACGAAGGCGAGGCTTGGATCCCAGGTCCCGGCAAGATCGAAGAAATTCAGCACCTTTGCCGGGTTGATCATGCCTGAGATTGTGATCCCGAGGCCGAAGATCAGGCCGATGAAAACTGCGGTCAGAAGGCGCATCTCAGATCTCCACCAGGTGACGCAGGACAAAGACCGTCGCAAAAGCCGTTGCCATGAAGCAGAGGGTCGCGACAAAGGACCGGCGGGAGAAGCGCGCGATGCCGCAGACCCCGTGGCCGGATGTGCAGCCTCCGCCATAGCTGACGCCGATCCCGACGATGAGGCCGCCGATGACGATCGCCGTGTTCGAGATCGGCAATCCGATTTCGGGCAACTGGCCCGTCGCCAGAAGATAGACAAGCGGACCGGCGGCCATGCCGACAACAAGTGCTGCCCGCAGCCGCCAATCCGCCGGATCGTTGAACCGCAAAAGGCCGCCCAGGATCCCGGTGGCTCCAAGAATACGGCCGTGCAGTGCCATAAGCAGAACGGCCGCGAGGCCGATCAGTGCGCCTCCCCCCAGTGAGGCCCAGGGGGTGAAAGCTGTTTCCATGTGGTCCTCAGATCCTGCAGGTGTTTATCCCCACCAGCCGGTAAAGCGGACAGAAGCCCACTGCGGCGGTCCCTAGCATGATGACACCAACTGCGGCCGCTGCCCAGACCATCCAGCCCGAAAACCAGCCGAATGCAAAGGCGCCCAGCAGGGCAAGTACCCCGATCAGAGCGCGGGCTGCGCGGTCTGCCGTTCCAACGTTTGTGGCCATGTCGAACCCTCCTTGACGTATGTCCAAGGCCAGTATGACACATAGGGATGCACTGCCTCAGTGACTAGGTCACAGAGCGCGCGAGATGTTCCAGCCCTTCCCGGTTGATGATCCTGATCTCCCCTCGAGCGGTCTCGACCCAGCCGCGGCGCTGGAAATCGCCGAGGATGCGCGAAATGACCTCGCGGGCGGTGCCGAGTTCGACGGCAAGTGCTTGATGGGTCGCGAAAACAGTGCCATCGGTGACCATGCCAAGTAGCCGCTCTGCCAGACGGACATCGACGCGCTGGAAGACGATGTCCTCGATCAGGCCGAAGAGTTCGGCAATGCGGTGCGAATAGGACCGGAAGACGAAGCTGCGGAATTCGGCCGAGCGCCCGGCCAGATCGTCGAAGACAGGTCGCGGGATGGCCACGGCCTCGATGTCGGTCTCGGCGATGCCTTCCGCATTGTAGTCTTCGTCCGCAAGCATGCAGGCGGTCGTGAGGATACAGCTTTCGCCCGCTCCAACCCGGTAGAGAAAGACCTCGCGCCCGCTTTCCGAAGTCTGCTGCACCCGGACAGTCCCCGACAACAGCAAGAGCATGTTTCCGGGTCGCTGCCCCGGCTCGAACACCCGGGTTCCAGCCGGAAGGGAGACCACGCGGCTGCGCGTTTCCAGCGCTTGTCCGATGTCGGCTGGCAGCGACTTCAGTTCGGCAAAACGGTCGATGCAGCGCATGGTTCCACTCTTGTTTCCGGCCGCCGAATGACCGAGTCCGGCAGGGCATGATGATGGCCCAGCAATGTTCGAATGCTGCCAGACCTGCTCCCAGTTTTGGCCACAAAGCCTGACGATGGAAAGCGCGACGGTGCGCCGCCGCATCTTCGTCTTGCCGAATTCGCCCGAGCACGGGCCAGGAACCCTGGAGTACTGGATGACACGTTATACTACCGCTTGCCTCCCCGCCGTCGTCATGACTGCGAAAGCAACCCTGATCGCACTGGGCGCCACCAGCCTACTTTCCCAGGCTGCCATGGGACAGGCTTTCCGGTCGGACGTTCTGGGAGCAAGCATCCTGCATGAAACGAAGATCGAGGCGTCGAATGTCGATGTCGTTCATGTCCTTGCCGGGATTGGCGCAATCCGGGCCGACCTGCAGCTTGGGCTTCTGTTCCTGCAGGAGGACATGACCCGTCCGGAGGGGTCGCATTTCCTGCACCCCCGCCATGAAGGCTGGCCGAGGATCAAGGACACGTTCATCGCAGCCGGTGGTGCGGACATTGAGCCCCTGCTGGTGGCACTGGAAGGGGCCACCGACAAGGAGGCCGTCCTGGCGGCCTATCAGGCGGTCGAGAAGGAATTGGCGAAGGGTCGCAGCGCCCTGCAACCGACGTCGGCTGATGTGCTGCTTGCGCTGCACGAAATGGTGACCGATGCGGAGGCAGCGATCGACCCTTCGGGAATCACTGCCGTCGCTGACTACCAGAATGCCTGGTCGATCATCATGGTTGCGCGTGGTGAACTGGATTTTCTGGCCCGCGATCCGGCGATCGCAAAGATCGCCGCCGAACAGGCGATGGCCTTCGACGATCTGATCATTTCTTTGCCCGACCCGCACCAGTCGGCCCCGGTGGCGGTCGATCCGGCCCTGTTCAAGGCTTTGCTCACCCGTATCGAGGAACTGAACGAAGCGGCCTGAGCAGCCGGGAACGGCACGCGACGTATCGCCCCGCTCTGGTCGAGCGGGGCGCTTTCATTCTGTACCGACGGTCAGACCGAACCGGCCAGTGCTTCCAACATGCCGACAGCCGAAATGATCGGGCTTGGATCGAAATCGACCGGTGCTTTCACGCTCGGGTCGGGCATCGACAGGATGACGTCATCAAAGGCCATGGCCATGTCACCGGCGGCCTTGGCGATGGCCGGGTCCTTGTTCTTCATCAGGAGATCGACCTGCGAGCGCGCGACCATCAACATCGCCCAGGCATCCTGGTAGTTGTTGACCTCGGTCGGACCTTCGGCGTTGATCTCACCGACGACAGCGCGTGCCTGTTCGACGATGGAAAGGATGGCATCCTTGTCCGACGGGTTGAGCGTCCTGCGGGCATGCATCAGCGCGGCGATCACCTCTGTATAGGCGTCCACGACGACTTCCTGCTCGCCTCCTGCCTCAAGCTTTTGCAGAAGGGCTTCAAAGTCGGCCACCCCTGCTGCAAGGAGGGCGTCCTTGATCTCAGGCCAGGTCTCTGCCCTGGGATGGGTAAAGTGCGACCCTTCCGGGTTGGTAAGACCGTCCATCAGAAAAAGCATACCGAGTTGCAGGTCGCTTTCGATCTTCGCGAGTCCGCTCAGGAGCCTCACAGTCTCGGGATTCGCGGCTTGTGCCTGAACCCGTACAAGCGTCGGCTGTCCCAAAAGTTCGGACCGGAAAGCCTGGGCCGAAGCGGCCGGGGCCAGAGCGAGGCCGGAGGCCACCAGAATTGCGCTACGCGCAGTCCGCATACCAAAGCGGGAAATACTGGAAAAGAAGAAGCAATTGTAAGGCATGTCTATCCCCAGTCGTTGAGCGGCCACCCTTGGCCACAGGTCAAGGAGGATCGCGTTCCCCCAATTGTGGGAAACGATCCTTCCATCAGGATATGATTCAATCGCAATGTGGCCTGAATTGGGTGCAGTTCTGTCAAAGGTTGATTAATCTGTCACTCAGGTCGCCAGCGAAACCATTGAGACGTTCTGACCTCGACTTCGGAAAGAGCCCCTGCCCTGCCCGGCTTGTTTCGGCTGTAAGCTGCCTTCAGGCGCGGATCCGCAATCCGTCGGGGTCGTGAATTGGCCCGAGAACCAGCTTTGCAGGCGTGATGTCCCCGGCAATGACAAGGGAATACCGACCATTCTGCAACCAGTCGTCGGTCACGCCACCCGCGTTGCGGACATAGCCGTAGCCAATGCTCTTTCCGACCGTGTAGCCATATCCGCCGGACGTCAGGTATCCCACCGGGTCCCCATCACGCAGGATCGTCTCACGACCGACAAGGACGGCATCGGATGCATCCACCGTGAACCCGACAAAAAGCTTGGCCAGCGGCCGGCCCTGTGCCGCTTCCAGCGCAGCGCGGCCCAAGAAAGGCGTGTTGGACTTGAGCTTCACCGCCCAACCAAGCCCCGCTTCGAAGGGGGTGTCGTTCGGCGTGATGTCCGAGGACCAGGCACGGTAGCCCTTTTCAAGCCGCAGGCTCTCCAGCGCGCGGTAGCCAACGGGCCAGAGGTCCGCGTCTGCGGCCATGAGGGCATCGTAGACTGTGCCAAGTTCGGCGATCGGGATGTGAAGCTCCCACCCCAGTTCGCCCACATAGGTGACACGCAGCGCACGAGTGGGCACCCCAGCAATGGGGATCGTCCGGGCCGAGCCGAAGGGCAATGCGGCGTTCGAGACATCGGCGCTGGTGACCCTGGCCAGGATGTCCCGCGCCTTCGGTCCCATCAGCGACAAGGTTCCCCAGGCTTCAGTGACGTCGGTGAAGTCGACCCCGTTGGCAGGCAGATGGTCGGCGATCCAGCCGAAGTCATGGGTGCGAAAGCCCGTGCCGGTGACGATATAGAAGTGATCCTCGGACAGCCGCGCCACGGTCAGGTCGGCCTCGATCCCCCCGCGCGAATTCAGTAGCTGGGTATAGGTCAGCCGCCCCACGTCGCGGGAGACGCGGTTGGCGCAGATCGCCTCAAGCGCCTCGGCGGCCTTGGGGCCGGAAAGCTCATATTTGGCAAAGGAGGACTGGTCGAAAAGCCCGGCATGGGCACGGACATGCAGATGCTCACGCCCAACCTGATCAAACCAGTTCTGCCGCCCCATCGAGTAGATGTCTTTCGGCTCTACCCCTGCCGGGGCAAACCAGTTCGGCCGCTCCCAGCCGAGTTTTGACCCAAACACCGCCCCCCGCGCCTTCAGCCGGTCGTAGAGCGGCGAGACGATGCGGGGGCGGCCGGACGTGTATTCCTCATGCGGGAAAGCGACGGTGTAGTGCTTGCCGTAGGCTTCCAGCGTGCGCTCGGCCACCCAGTCGCGGTCGCGGTGGAGGGAGGAGAAGCGGCGGATATCGACGGCCCAGAGGTCGAGCGGCGCTTCGCCCTTCATCACCCATTCCGCCAGCACCCACCCTGCCCCGCCGCCGGAGGCAATGCCGAAGGCGTTGAAACCTGCGCCGACATACATGTTGGCGCATTCCGGGGCGGGCCCAAGGATGAAGTTCCCGTCCGGGGTAAAGCTCTCTGCCCCGTTGATCATCTGCTTGACGCCAACCTCGGCCAGCGCGGGCACCCGGGCGATGGCCTGCTCCAGATGCTGGCCGAAATGGTCGTAGTCGTCGTCGAAGAGCCGGAACTCCCAGTTTTCCGGAATGTCGCCCGTGACCCAGCCCTGCGGGTTCGGCTCATAGCCGCCCATGACCAGGCCGCCGACCTCTTCCTTGAAATAGGTCCGCCGGTCGGGGTCGCGAAGCGTTGCCGCGTCCGCCGCCAGGCCCGGAATCTTCTCGGTCACGATATACTGGTGCTTGACCGGGTGCAGTGGCACCGCCACCCCGGCCATCGCCCCCACCTGCCGCGCCCACATGCCGCCGCAGTTGACCACCGTCTCGCAGGCGATGTCGCCCTGATCGGTTTCCACATGGGTGATCCGGCGTCCGTCCATCCGGAAGCCGGTGACCTTCACCCCCTCCATGATCCGCGCGCCATGCATCCGCGCGCCCTTGGCAAGGCTTTGCGTGATGTCCGAGGGGCTCGCCTGCCCGTCCGTCGGCAGCCAGCTGGCGCCGATCAGGTCGGAGGTATCCATCAGCGGCCACATCCGCTTGACCTCATCGGGTCCAACCAGCTCCATATCCATCCCGAAGCTGCGGGCGGTGGTGGCAAGCCGCTTGAACTCGGTCCAGCGGTCGGGTGTCGTGGCCAGCCGCAGACAGCCGGTCATCTTCCAGCCGGTATCAAGGCCCGTCTCGGCGGCGAGGCCCTTGTAGAGATCGACCGAGTATTTCAGCACCTTGGTGATCGAGGCCGAGGAGCGCAGCTGCCCCACCAGCCCCGCGGCATGCCAGGTGCTG
>JAEULQ010000109.1 GCA_016792685.1 Tabrizicola sp.
TCTTCGGCGCGCTCGTCCTTGGCCCGTCCTGCGAGAAGGCCACCAAGATGGCCGACAACTGGGGCGCCGCCTCGGCCCTGCCGCTTGTTCGCCGCTCCTATCGCCTGGCGGTCTTCGACTACGCGATTCAGTTCAGCATCGTCTTCCTGATGGTGGTGAAACCGAGCTGGCAGGACTTCGCCATCATGGCAGGCCTCGGCGCCGTCATCGCCCTTGCGGGCCTCGCCACCTTCCGACCTGCACCCCGCACGGCCTGAAAGGGCTTCCCCCACCGCGCCGGGCCGGGTAACCCTTACCCATGCCCGGCGCTTCTCCCCGATTCATCCACCTCCGCACTCATACCGAACACTCGCTTCTCGAAGGCGCGGTGCCGGTGAAGAAGCTTGTCGATCTCTGCAAGACCGCCGCCATGCCCGCCGTGGCGGTGACCGACACGAACAACATGTTCGCAGCGCTTGAGTTTTCCGTCACTGCCCTTGGCGCGGGCGTCCAGCCGATTGTCGGCTGCCAGATCAGCCTTGCGCATGACCCCGCCCAGCCCGGCGAAAGGCCCCGCCTTCCGGCCCCCATCGTTCTCTTGGCCCAGAACGAACAGGGCTACATGAACCTGATGCGGCTTAACACGCGGCTTTACATCGACGGGGCGATGACCGGCTCGGCCAACCTGCCGCAGGTGACCCTCGACGAGCTGGCCCAGAATGCCGAGGGCCTGATCTGCCTGACCGGCGGGCCAGAGGGGCCCCTTGGCCGCTTCCACGCCACCGGCCAGCAGGCCAAGGCCCGGGCAATCCTTGAACGCCTCGCGCAGATCTACCCGGGCCGCCTTTACGTCGAGCTTCAGCGCCATCCCGGCCCGGGCGGCGCGCTTTCGGAAACCGAGAGCCTCGCCGAACGTGGTGCCATCGACCTTGCCTATGAGCTTGGCCTGCCCATCGTCGCCACCAATGACGTCTACTTCCCCAAGACCGAGATGTATGAGGCCCACGACGCACTCATCTGCATCGCCGAAGGCGCCTATGTCGACCAGCAGCAGCCCCGCCGCCGCCTGACGCCGCAGCACTATTTCAAGTCCGAAGCGGAGATGTGCGCCCTCTTCGCCGATCTCCCCGAGGCGCTGGAGAACACGGTCGAGATCGCCAAACGCTGCGCCTATGCCGCACACAAGCGGAAACCGATCCTGCCGAAATTCGCCGATGACGAGGTGCAGGAACTGCGTCGCCAGGCCAACGAGGGCCTGCAGGCCCGGCTGAAAGTCATCCCCCATTCCGCGACGCCCGAGGAATACCAGGAACGGCTCGATTTCGAGCTTGGCATCATCGAGAAGATGGGATTCCCCGGCTATTTCCTGATCGTGGCCGACTTCATCAAATGGGCCAAGGACCACAACATTCCGGTCGGTCCCGGTCGGGGTTCCGGCGCCGGTTCGCTGGTCGCCTATGCGCTGACGATCACCGACCTTGACCCTTTGCGCTATGCGCTACTTTTCGAGCGTTTCCTGAACCCGGAACGGGTCTCGATGCCCGACTTCGACATCGACTTCTGCATGGACCGCCGGGAAGAGGTCATCACCTACGTCCAGCAGAAATACGGCCGCGACAAGGTGGCTCAGATCATCACCTTCGGCGCGCTTCTGTCAAAGGCCGCCGTCCGCGACGTGGGTCGCGTCTTGCAGATGTCCTATGGTCAGGTCGACAAGCTGTCGAAAATGATCCCGGTCGAAGGGGTCAAGCCCGTCTCGATCACCAAGGCCCTTGCCGACGAACCCCGCCTGCGCGAGGCGAAGAAGGAAGAGGTCGTCGCCCGCCTCCTCGACTATGCCGAAAAGATCGAAGGCCTCTACCGCAACGCCAGTACCCACGCCGCAGGGGTGGTGATCGGCGACCGCCCGCTGGATCAGTTGGTCCCCCTTTACCGCGACCCGCGTTCGGACATGCCCGCCACCCAGTTCAACATGAAATGGGTCGAAGCCGCCGGTCTGGTGAAGTTCGACTTCCTCGGCCTGAAGACCCTGACCGTGATCCAGAACGCGATGGACCTTCTGGCGCTGCGCGGGATCAGCTTCGACATCAACCTGATCCCGCTGGACGACAAGCCGAGTTACGAGCTTTACGCCGCCGCCAAGACTGTCGCCGTCTTCCAGGTGGAAAGCTCGGGCATGATGGACGCGCTAAGGCGGATGAAGCCCACCTGCATCGAGGATATCGTCGCGCTCGTGGCGCTTTACCGCCCCGGCCCGATGGAGAACATCCCGGTCTATTGCGAGGTGAAGAACGGCCTCCGCGACCTGGAGTCCATCCACCCGACCATCGACCATATCCTGAAGGAAACCCAAGGGATCATCGTCTACCAGGAACAGGTGATGCAGATCGCCCAGGTCATGGCGGGCTATTCGCTGGGCGGCGCCGACCTTCTTCGCCGCGCGATGGGCAAGAAGATCGCCGAAGAGATGGCCAAGGAGCGCCCCAAGTTCATCGAGGGCTGCAAAGCCACCCACAACATCGACGCCAAAAAGGCGGGCGAGGTCTTCGACCTTTTGGAGAAATTCGCCAACTACGGCTTCAACAAATCGCACGCCGCCGCCTATGCGGTGGTCAGCTACCAGACCGCCTATCTGAAGGCCAACTACCCGGCCGAGTTCATGGCTGCGGTGATGAACTGCGATATCCACCTCACCGACAAACTTGCCGTCTACAAGCGCGAGGTCGACAAGCTTGGCCTCAGGACCATCGCCCCTTCCGTCAACGACTCTCTCGCCACCTTCACCGTTAGGGACGGCGCCATCGTCTATGGCCTTGGCGCGCTGAAGAACGTCGGCGTCGACGCCATGCAACTGATCGTCCAGGCCCGCGGAGACAAGCCTTTCGCCACCCTGTTCGACTTTGCCCGCCGCACCGACCTCAAGCGCATCGGCAAGCGCCCGCTTGAAATGCTTGCCCGCGCTGGCTGCTTCGACCAGCTCGACCCCAATCGCGCCCGCGTGTTTGAGGCTCTGGACGCCCTTACCGCCTATTCCGCCGCGATCCACGAGGCGCAGGCCTCCTCGCAGGTCTCGCTCTTCGGAACGGCCGGGGCCGACATTCCCGAACCCCGGCTTCCCTTCCGCGACGACTGGCTCCCTGTCGAACGCCTCGGGCAGGAACACCAGGCCGTGGGCTTCTATCTCTCTGGCCACCCGCTCGACGACTATATGTCCGCCCTTCGCAAGAAGGGTGTCGAGACCCTTGCCGAAGTCACCCGCAAGGCCGAACGCGGCCCCTGCATCGCCAAGCTTGCCGGTTCGGTCGCCTCGCGTCAGGAACGCAAATCCGCCCGCGGCAACCGCTTTGCCTTCGTCCAGCTCTCCGACCCCACCGGGCTATACGAGGTCACCTGTTTCTCTGAAGTGCTCGAGGCCTCCCGCGACCACCTCGACGCCGGGCAGAACGTCGTCCTTACCGTCAAGGCGGAACTGGAAGGCGAGACGCTCAAGCTTCTGGCACAGGGCATCACGCCCATCGATGCCGCCACTGCCAGCGCCGGGGCGCAGGATTTGCGGGTTCACCTGGCGAAACCCGAGGCGATACCGTCGCTCGCGTCGCTTCTGTCCCGGATCGAGGGCCGGAACCGCGCCTCGATCACTATTTGCGTCGCCGATCCCCAGGGCCGCGAAATCGACATCACCCTGCCGGAGACCTATCCGATCACGCCCCAGATCAAGGGCGCGATCAAGGCGATCCATGGGGTTCTGGCGGTCGAGGAGTGCTAGGCCCCCGCGGGCGTCACTCCCCCGGCTGCAACCGTTTCATCCCGGGCTTCGGCGGCAAGCCGTAAGCCTTGCGCGCAGTGACGAGGCGGAGGTCCTCAGGGTCCATTCCCATCGACAGGATCGTCCTGCGGTCGAAACGGGACTTGGCGGCCTCGGCATCGTGGGCGGTGCCGAAGAGGCGGTCGATCCAGCCCATGCCCGCGCTGACATGATAGGTCGCGTGGTGGTCCTGGTAGTGATGCGCGAGGTGCTCGCGCGTGATCTTCTGGCCGAACCAGCCCTTGGGGACGTTCAGATGGGCGAGGGTGTGGCAGTATTCGTAGAAGGCGAAGGCCGAGACGGAACCCAGAAAAAGGCCAATGAAAGCAGTGACAAAGCCCGCTTGCAGGCCAAGGAGGGGCCAAAGCGCCAGCGTGTGCAGCGTGACCGAGATCAGGCCGAAGCGGACGGGATACCAGTGGTCGTCGCCGGTGAAGAGCTCGGGGTCGGCGGGGAATTCGTGGTGGCCGATATGGCTGCGGTAGAGCTGGTTGAAGATGCCCTGTTCGGTCGGGGGTTTGCGGTGCAGAAGGAAGCGGTGCATCGCGTATTCGACGAAGAATTGCAGAAGAATTCCGTAGGCGACCGCCAGCAGCAGCCACGGCGAGAAGTTCAGCACAAGAAGCACAAGTGCCGCCAGCCAGAACGGCGCAAGCCTCTGCAGGCTGCCCATATGCATCAGGACACGGAGGGTGGGGATCATGGCGAACCTCGCTTGATTGCTCGAAAGGTGAACTTTGCAGTTCAGTCGGTCAACGGCGACGTCGCGTCATGGGGCGGGGTTTAAGGGTGGTGAACGCGGTTGAGAGGGGACACGCCGCTGGGAGGACGCATTTCCCCGCAAGTCATTGCGGTTGCTGAATTAACCCGAGCCAATCCCAGCAATCGAACGCCTTCCTTGCATCGTCCCTCCGTGCCAACGCGCCAGACGAACGCAGGGCGTTGACCTTCGGGAGCGAAACGGTCGCTTGGGATGTGAGCGGCGCGCTGTAGCGCACCTGACCGCTATTCGGCGGCGGGGAGCATCCTGATCCCTTCGACCTCGGCATAGACCGAGCGCGGCAGCCACTTGTCCATCGAGCGGAGCAAGACCGCGTCACCGGTCACGAACAGCCGTCCGGCATCGATCTCGCGCGCGACCGTGGAACGACCATAATAGAGGGCATTCCACGAAACCTTTGTGGTCTCGACATAAAGGTCGACGTCGAAATCCGGGACCTCGACGCAGATTTCCGGCGCCGCCCCGGGAGCGGCCAGAAGCCACCAGGTCGGATAGGGTCCTGTCTCATCGGCAAAGTGCAGCCGCATCACCACGCGGCGCGTCGGAAAGTCTGTGGTCCGCACCTTCTGGCAGAAGAACTGCATCATGTCGCCGATCTCGCCGTCGGACAAAGCGACTTCGGCATCGATGTGCCGCTGCGCCCAGATTGCGAGGGCATCCATTGCGGGCTCCAGATCGATGGCCATCTGTGTGCGGACGTAATCCACGGATCCCTTGGCGCGATCCTCGATGCGCTCGATAAGGCCGGCCTTCTCCATCTCAGCCAGCCGTTTCGACAGCACACTGGGAGAGATGTTGCCCACCCCGCGGCGGATATCGCTGAACCGCGTGTAGCCGGACCAGATCTCGTTGAGGATCAGCAAGGTCCAGCGCGGCTCGACGATTTCGCAGGCCTTCGAAAGGGCACAGATCATTCCATAGGGCTTGGACGGCATGGCATCGCCTCCTGTTCAGGCCAGCATACAGGCGGGAAAAGCTGTGGGGCTAGTTCGAAAACCGTAGTGCCTTGCTCTGGTTGCCGCACTGGCCGCCGCCTGCAGGGTTGGGCGAGGATCGAACCATCGCAACCAAACAGGATGAGGTGCATGATGGATCGGACAAGACCAATGCCGCAGGTCGGACGCGGAGAGCTTCTGGCTCCGATGATGGAGGCGATGTCTCAGCTGGCGGAATGGGGTCGGCGGCGGCAGATGCGCAAGTCCTTCGGGATGACGTCAGAGGCGCTGCTGCGCGATATCGGATTGACCCCGGATGATCTGGTGGGCGCGCTTGCCCAGCCGCTCGACGGAGACGCATCGGACGCGCTGGTCAAGGCTACGGTGGCGCAGGTGGGGAACTGGTAGGCCGTTCCACAAACACGCCCGCCCCCTGAATGGGGCTGGGCCTCACGTCCCAGATAGACGGCGGCCGTACTGGAAACGGCAACTCTAAGGCAGTGATAACGCTGGATCGGATTGTCCTAGGTTTTGGTGAGTGTTACGATTCGGATGATTTCAAGCAGCTGGAGGTTGTAATGCGAGCCATAATCCTGGCGGCTTTCGTGGTCGGGCTTTTTCAAACCGCTGTGATAGCGGGCGAACCTACGGAAGAGATCATTATCTGCCCAGTGGGCAAAGAGCGATTCACGGTAGTGGGAACGAACTCTTGTTCGACAATGGGTGCCCACATGTCCTTGCGCCCGGTTACGAGTTGCGACTTTGCGCTTGGCTTACCCGTATGTCCGAAGAACGGCCTTCCGGTTTACCGGGACTTCGAACGGGCCGAAATCAAGCGCCTGCGCGCCTTCATGAAGACCGACGAGTACAAGGCCCTGCTGACCGAGTCTCCTTACCTCAGAGCCTACGAAATTGAGGCACATCTGGTGGGAGAACACAGCCCATTGGCATTTGATTTGCTTCGACAGGGCATTTGGCGAGACCGAGATGCCGTGTCCCGCGACGCGGACTTCTTGGACCTCTTGGTGCAAGAGGCAGAGCTCGCTGTAGATGTCGTTGACGCTGAGGATAAGCCTTACATTCTTGCGATGATCGCCTATGAACTGGGTTATGCGGGTCGGAACTCCGAAGCCAAGGCTTGGCTGAAGAGGGCAAGCAAGGCGGCTCAGGGGGACGATTTTTTGCTGGGCTATCTTGCGGCCGTTCGCAAATGTCTGGGCCGGATGAATACCGATGCCTGTCTTCCTGACAGCGCGTATGGCGAGCCCTGACCGTCAGGACCGAAACTCCGGTCGCTGGCCGATAAATCTGTTCAAGGGAAAAGGCGAGCCCGGCGCGCATTCAGGCGGCCGGGCTCGATCTTGTGCTTGTGTCAGTCTTCAGATCGCCGACTTGATCCAGTTTTCCAGTGCAGCCTTGGGGGCGGCGCCGACCTTGTTCGAGACGACCTGGCCGTCCTTGAACATGAAGAGCGCCGGGATGCCGCGGACGCCGAGGACGGCGGGGCTGTCGGGGTTTTCGTCGACGTTCACTTTGACGATCTTCACCTTGCCCGCATATTGCGTGGCAAGTTCTTCCAAGGCCGGGCCGATCTGGCGGCAGGGGCCGCACCATTCGGCCCAGAAATCCACGACGACCGGGATCGACGACTTGCGGACTTCGGTGTCGAACGTGGCGTCGGTCACGGCGATGGTTGCAGCGCCCATGGTCCTGTCTCCTAGGGAATTGGTCAGGATGTGAAGCTATGGAGCCGGGACCGGAACGTCAAGGGATCGTGGTGCGAAGGAAGGCCTGCCTCACGATCTCGGGATCGAACACCATAAGCTGTGGCGCCTTGGTCCAGAGGACGGCGGTCTCGATCCTTCGGTCGGGGTAGATCTGCGCCAGCATATGGGCATAGGCGCCAAGCTGGCGGAGCACGCCTTCGGGCGTGGATTCGGTCCGGTCGGGGATCAAAGTGTTCGACTTGTAGTCGAGGATCAGGACCCGGTCGGGGGTCAGGATCAGCCGGTCGATGCTGCCCGCAAGGGTGCGGTCGCCCCAGGGGGCGGTGACGGCGACTTCGGCGAGGGTGTCGGAGGCGAAGAGCGACGCGAGGGCCGGGTCTTCAAGCACGCGACGCGCCTCAGCAAGGGTGTCGGAGCGGAAGGCCGGGTCAGGAATGAGCGAGGCAGCGAGGTCGGGCCAGAGCGCGGGTTCGATTCCGGGCAGGCGTTCGAGGAGGAGGTGGAGCGCGGTGCCGCGGGCCTTGGCTTCGGCCTCGGGGTAGGCGGGTTCACCAGGAAGCGCCTTGGCACCGCCGAGGTCGGAGGGGGAAAGGACTTGCGGCGGGCGGGGGGCCTCGGGGGCCGGTAGGCTGGCCCAGGCGGAGAGGTCGAGGTTCGTTTCGGTCGGAGTGGCGCGGGGGGCGGGCTCGGGCCATTTGCCGAACGCATGGCGCAGGATGCCCTCGGGCAGCCTGTCGCAGCCCGCCGCTTCCACCCCGGCGCGGATCAGGTTGTGCCAGTTGTCGGCTTGCGTGGTCTTTCCGGCTCCGGCGACGACCATCCAGCACCGGGCCCGGGTCATCGCGACGTAGAGGAGGCGCAGCCGCTCTGCCGCCTCACGCGACTGGCGGGCGGCGCGTTCACTGGCGATGAGGGCGGGGCTTTCCTCTTTCGCGACTTTCCAGACCGGGGGGCCGTCCGCCAGGCGGTAAAGCTGGTCACGGTCCTGCGGAGTGCGGTCGCAGGTGTCGGGGAGGAGGACGATCTCGGCCTCCAGCCCCTTGGCGCCGTGGACGGTCATTACCCGGATGCGATGGCCTTCGCTGTCAAGCTGGCGCTTCACCTCGACATCATCCGTCTTCATCCAGGTCAGGAAACCGGTGAGGCTCGGGACCTCGGTCGCCTCATAGGTCAGGGCCTGGCCGAGAAGCTCGTCGATACCATCCTCGGCTTCCGGCCCAAGGCGTCCGATCAGCTTGCGGCGACCGTCGTGGCGGTGGAGGACACGCTCCAACAGGTCATAGGGGCGGAGGAAATCGGCCTGCCCGCGCATGTCGTTGAGGAAGGCTTTCGTCGCCTCATGGCCGGGGTGATCGCGCAGCGCTTCCCACAGGTAACCCTTGCGGGGGTGGGCGAGGCGGAAGAGTTCGACTTCCGACCAACCGCAGAGCGGGGAGCGGAGAATGGCGGCGAGGGAGAGGTCATCCTCGGGCGTGTCGAGGAAGGACAGGAGGGCGGCGAGGTCCTTCACCGCCAGCTCGCCGCCAAGCTTCAGCCGGTCGGCCCCTGCGATGGGCAGGCCCAGGGTTTTGCAGGCGCGGATGATCTCGTGGAAAAGGTCCGAGCGGCGTTGGACGAGGATCAGGAAATCGCCGTAGTGGATGGGTCTTGGGTCGCCCTTGGCCTGCGGCAACTGCTCGCCGGCCTCGACGCGTGCCCTGATCCATTCTGCGATCCGGCGGGCGAGGGCGACGCTGGGGTCTTCGGGGTGCGGCGTGTCGAGGGGTTCAAACCAAGGGCCGGGCTCGGCCTTCTCGGCCTTCTCGATCACCGGCCAGATGTCGACGCGGCCGGGGAGGCTGGCGTTATAGGCTTCGTGGCGCGAGGCTCCGCCAAGGGCGTCCGCCTGGGCGGGCGTGAAGGTGGCGTCGACGACATCAAGGATCGCGGGGGAGGAGCGGAAGGAATGTTCAAGGGCGCTTTCCGCAAGGCCCGGGCCGGGGGCCAGGCGGGTGCCGAAATGGCCGCGCATCCGGTCGAAGGCCGCCACGTCCGCGCCCTGGAAGGAGTAGATCGACTGTTTCTTGTCACCGACAACGAAGAGGGTGCGTTGACGGGTGTTGGCGCCTTCTCCGGCGATCAGCTCGGCGGCCAGCGCCTCGATCAGCTCCCATTGTTCGGGGCTGGTGTCCTGGGCTTCGTCGACAAGGATATGGTCGATACCGCCGTCAAGCCGGTAGAGGACCCAGGCGGCAAGGGCGGGGTCGGTGAGGAGCGATTTGGCGCGGGTGATGAGGTCGTCGAAGTCGAGGTAACCCCGGGCGGCCTTGCGGGCGGCGTATTCGGGAAGGAAAGCGGCGGCGAAATCGTGGAGCGCGAGGGTCTTTTCGGCGGCGGACAGGGCGATGCGCTTGGCGCGGGCGGCTTCGACGCGGGCCATGAGGTTGTTCAGCGGGTCGATGAGGTCGCCCAGGCGCGGCTGGACGGGTTTGGTGGGGAAGGCGCCGATCTTGGCAGCGTAGTGTTTGGTCGGATCGGTACTGCCGCCCTTGTTCAAGAGCCAGTCTTCCAGCACGATCAGCGTGGTCGAGGATGGCGTCGCGAAGTCGAGCGGGCGGAAGGCCTCGGCGGCCTTGGCGTCGGTCTTGGACCCGCCTGCCAGCACATCGACCACGCCGGACATCCAGCGGGCCTCGTCGCCGAAGAAGACATCGGCAAGGATATCGCCCTGGGTGAAGCCGGGGGGCAGGCCGAAGAGGGGCCAGATTTCGGCTGCGGTCAGGGCGCGCGCGAAGGCCGTGCGCTGGCGGGAGACCTGCTCAACCAGGGTGGTGAAGTCCTCGCCGTTCTGGAGCTCGGTCAGGCGGCGGATGACGGGGACGGCGGGGCCGTCGGCCAGTTCCTCGACGATCTCCGCACGCATCAGTTTGGCGGCGCGGTCGTCCATTTCGGTAAAACCGGGGGGGACGCCGGCCTCCAGCGGGAAGCGGCGGAGGAGGCTGGCGCAGAAGCTGTGGATCGTCTGGATGCGGAGGCCCCCGGGGGTCTCGATCGCGCGGGCGAAAAGCTGACGGGCGCGAGAGAGGCGTTTGGGCGCAAGCTCGGTTTCGCCGAGGGTTTGCAGGGCCTCTCGCAGGTCGGCATCTGGTTTCATCGCCCATTCGCCGAGGCGCTTGAAGAGGCGGTTCTGCATCTCGGTTGCCGCGGCCTTGGTGTAGGTAAGGCAGAGGATGTGCTGCGGCTCGACCCCGCTGAGGAGGAGGCGGGCGACGCGGTCGGTCAGCACGCGGGTCTTGCCGGACCCGGCATTGGCCGAAAGCCAGGTGTTGCGGGTGGGGTCGGCGGCGGCGATCTGGCGGATGGCGGCAGAGGTCATGGCTGCGCCTCTGGTACGGCGGCGCGTCCATCGCATGGGCGACACCCGCGGGCACCGGAGCCATCCCTCCCCCTCGTGGGGAGGGTTGGGGAGGGGGGCCTGCGGGACGTGCCGGGGTGCCCCCCTCCCCCATCCCCTCCCCACGGGGGGGAGGGGAGGCGCTTGTGGCTGGCGGCGCGCGTCAGGAGAAAGAGGCTTCTCATGACACATCCTCCGACGCAGGGTCGTCGGTCAGGTCCCATTCGCCGAAGCGGGAGAGGTGGTCGTAGTCGGTTTCGTCCCGGGTGGATTCCAGGGCGCGGCGGGCGGTGTAGCCTTTGGTGGGTTTGGCGTAGTGGGACATGAGTTTGGTGAATTCGGCCCAGATTTGCGTGACATCGCCGGGGGCAATCTCAATGGGCTCATCCTTGAGCTCTGCTTTCAAACCGACATAGATCACGCGCGCGACCTCTTCGGGGCCCAGGCTCTTGAAGCCGCCTTCCTCGGCCATGGCGGCGAGGAGGAGGAGCTGTTTGTCGAAATGCTCCTGCTGCTTGGGCGTCGGCGGATCGCCGGTCTTGTAGTCGATGAGGAGGAGGCGGCCGTCTTCAAGGCGGTCGATGCGGTCGGGTTTTCCGGTGAGGGTGAAGTCGAGGCCGGGGAGTTGGACGGCGCCTTTTTCCTCAAGGAGGACGGGGGTTCCGCCGGTGGCGGCGGAGAAGGCGAGGAAAGCGTCGGCGGATTTTTCGATGCGGCTTTGCCAGATCGTGCGGGCGAGGGGCCAGGCGACACGTTCGGCCAGGACGGCATTGGTGATGGCCATGAGGGCGCTGCGGTCGCCGCCGCCACGGCAGAGGAAGATTTCCAGGATTTCGTGCAGCACCGTGCCGCGCAGCCGGGGGTCGGCTTCGGGGCGAAGGGGGTCGAGCGGGCGGAGTTTCAGGACATGCCGGGCGTAGATCGCGAAGGGATCGCGGATCAGGGTCTTGATCTCGGTGACCGAAAGCTTCTTCGGCCGGGCCTCGACCGGCGGGCGGGGGGACGGGCGTTTTGCGGGTTCCGTCTCTGGCGCGCGGTCGAAGGCGGTGGCGAGGTTCAGCCAGTGGTTGCCCCGGGCGCGCATGGCCTCCAGAGCCTGCGGCCCGTTGCGGGTGGGCAGGCCCTCCATCAGGTTCGTCAGCCGGTTCAGCCAGCGGGAGGGGACGGTTTCGGCCTCCGGTCCCCGTTTGGCGCGGCTTAGCACAACCTCTTTCGCCGCAACGGCCTGCTGGTAGTCATGCGCCGAGAGGCCGATCTTGCGTTCGGGGAGGAGCAGCCCGGCCTCCTTCCGCATGGCCCGGTTGAGCCAGGGGTCGGGCGGGGGCTGGGCGGGCCAGGTGCCGTCGTTGAGGCCACCGAGGATGACAAGGTCGGCGCCCTGCACGCGGGATTCAAGCGTGCCCCAGATCATGATGTTCGGGTGGACGCTCTCGGTCTCGCGAACCTCGTAGCGCTGGAGGAGGCCGAGGAAGAGGCCTGCATAGTCGGCGGGAGTCAGATCGCCGCCTGCCTCGGCCTCACGCTCAAGATCGGTAAGGGCTTTGCGAGCTTCCTCTCCGGCGGCCTTCTCCCATAGCGCGCCGGAGCCGGTTTCAGCGAAGCCCCTCGCGAGGGTTTCGGTGATGCCGAGGTGGCGGGCGACGAAGGCCGGGAGCGGCATCCGGGGCGTGCCTTCATGGCCGCAAATGGTGCTGCCGACGATCCGGGCCCAGTCTTGGGCCTGCGCTGCATCGCAGGTCTCCGCCCAGTCGGTCAGGGTCTGAGCCGTCGGGAAAGCGGGACCGTTGCGGCGGAGATGGAGTTCGAATTCTCGGGTCAGGATCAGGTGGGGGCCACGGCCGGGACCGGAGAAGGCGAGGGGATGCTTGAGAAGCGCAAGAAGCGTGTCGCCGGTAAGCTTCTGGCCGAAAAGGGCGGCGACCTGGCGCATCAGGCGGCCGGGGGCCGACAAGGCCAGCGGACGGCCGGCGGAATCGTCCGGGCGGATGCCCCAACGGTCAAGCGCGGCGGTCACGCGACGGGTGAGGTTGCGGTCGGGAGAGACGAGGGCAGCTTTGGTGCCGTCCTCAGCCGCCTTGCGCAGGACGAGCGCGATGGCCAGCGCCTCGGTCCGTTCGCTGGGGGCCTCGATCAGGGTGAGGCTCTCGGTGACCGGCGGGAGGTCCGGCAGTTTCGGCCCCTCGGCCAGCCACTGGTCGGTGATCGGCGCGGGGCGGAGGGAGAGCGAGATCAGGCGATTGCGGCCAGGGTCGGGGGCCTGGGTCGTGGTCCAGGGGCGGATGGCTTCAGGGCCGCAGGCGAGAAGGTCCATCACCTTGCGGAAGCGGTATTGCGGGTGATCCTCGGCGGCAAGCGCGTCGTCCATGCTGGCCCAGACCCCACCCGGCATGTCGAAATCGAAACCGGGCAGGATGACAGCGCCCTTCGGCAGCTGCGCGATGGCTTGCATCAAGAGGGCGGTCGTGCCGCGCGAGGCGGTGGAACCGGCAAGGATCACCGGATCGCGTGGGGGGGTGGCAGACCAGATCGCGCCAAGGGCGGTAACGGCCTGACGCAGCCGGGCCTCGGCATCGGGAGCCGCACCCCGGATCGCCTCGGTGACGATGCCAAGAAAGGCTTGCGTCCGTGCCCAGTGGGCAGAGTGGTTGGCGACGTCGAGCGCGGCGATGCGGGCAGGTGATACGCCTTCGCCCTGCATCTCCTCCATCAGCGCGGCCAGACTGTCGGCCAGGTCGTAAAGTGCGGTGCGGGGGAAATGCGTCGAGCCGGTTTCCAGAAGCCGGTCCAAAAGGACCGAGAGCTCCAGCCTCCGGCGCAAGGGCGAGATCGCGGCTGGAAGGGCCAGATTGGCAAGCTCGGTGACCTCGGTGACAAGAAGGAGGCGGGGCAAGAGCCGCGCGCCTTCTGCTTGCAGGCATTCGGTCACCCGCCGCCGCATGCGCTGGGTGTTGAGGATCAGCGTGACCCGCGCCAGCGCCTCGGGCGGGCCCCGGTGCTGGTGGAGAAGACCCCTGACCAGCTCGGCGGGGAAATCCGCGCCGGGCGGCAAAGCGAAAAGGTTCGGGGGTTCAGCCATGCCCGGCATGGTGGAGGAGGGCTTCGGCCTCGGCAATCCCCTCCGGGTGGCCGACGTCGCACCATTGGCCCTGATGGATCAGGCCATAGGCGGTGCCTGCGGCGATCATCTCGTTCCACGGGCGGTTGAGCGAGAAGACCTCGTCGGGGGTAGCGGCGATGCGGGCGGGATGGATGATCTGCGCACCGATATAGACGTGATCCTCGCCACCCTGACCGCGCGAAAGGCGGCCCCGTGCGTCCAGCCGGAAGTCACCTTTCGGGCCATGGGCCAGCGTCTGGTCCAGGGGGAGAAGGAGGAGAAGCGCCTCCATCCGGGTGGGGTCCCAGGCGGCGGCGAGCTGGAGGAGCGGGTTGTCCCCGGTCCAGATGCCGTCACTGTTCAGGATGGCGACGGGACCCGGCCCCAGAAGCGGCAAAGCAGCTTTCAGGCCGCCACCAGTTTCGAGTATTTGCTCACATTCGTGGCTGATGGTGACGCCGCGCCCATCCAGGTGCCGGGCCATCTGGTCGGCGCGGTAGTGGGTGTTCACCACGGTCCGGGCGACCCCGGCCGCATCCGCCACCGCAAGGGCGTGGTCGATCAGCGGCCGTCCCGCGACCGGGATCAGGGGTTTCGGGCGGTCCTGGGTAAGCGCGCCCATGCGGGTGCCGAAACCGGCGGCGAAGAGCATCAGCGGGAAGGGATAGTCGGGCATTGGCTGGCGATCTTCTGGAGCGTTGCGGGGTTTGGCACGGGAAGCAGGTCGTCGCAGGCCGCGCGGAGTTCGGCAAGGGCGGGATGGGCAAGGTTTCGCTGAAGCTGATCCCAGACCCGGGGGATCAGGGGCAGGTACTGGGGCTTGCCGACGACAAGGCAAAGGCGCGCGAAGATGCCGAGGATGCGAAGCGCACGCTGGGCGCCGATCGTGGCATACTGTGCCGCAAAGCTATCGAGGTCGGCACCCGTGGCCGAGGTGAAGCGGGCGATCATCGACGCCTCGGTCGCGGGGCTGACGTCGCGGCGGGCGTCTTGCAGAAGCGACACGAGATCATAGCCGGGCTGACCCAACTGGCCGAGCTGGAAGTCTAGAAGTCCGACCCTTGCAAGGCCGCCCCGGCCAGGCAGCCAGAGCAGGTTCTCGGCATGAAAGTCGCGCAGGATCAGCACGCGGGGGCCGTCGGCATGGGCGCGGAGGGCCTTGACCAGCGCGGCGCGGAAGGCGGTGGTGTCGGGCTTCACGCCGGTCGCGGCAAAGGCGTACCAGTCGGGGGCAAAGCAAGCCGCATCACCCCAAGCCTCGGCGCCAAGGTTCGGCAGACCGGACGGAGCGGGCTGCGATTGCAGGTGGAGAAGCACGTCCGTGGCCGCCGCATAAAGCTCGGCCTCACGCGAGGCATCGGCATTCAGAAGCCGGGCGTAAAGGTCGTCACCCAGGTCCTCAAGCAGGAGAAAGCCTTGCTCCAGGTCCTCGGCCAGGATCGCGGGGGCGGAAAGCCCAAGCCCGCGCAGGTGTCTGGCCATGGCAGAAAAGGCCGCGGGATCGTCCGCCCCGCCAGGCGGGTTGTCCATCAGGACGGCGGTCGCGGCTCCGACGCGGAGGCGTTCGTAGCGCCGATCCGAGGCGTCGCCCGCCAGGTGGCGCCGCTCGGCCGTGGCCCAGCCGGCCTTTGCTAGGAACCGGGAAAGGGCTGCCTTCCGCTCAGTCATCCCGCACCGCCGCCACCAGTTCGGCCCGGCCTCCGGTGAGCTCGGCGCGGCGACCCTCACCGCCGGGCTGCAGCCGGATGCGCAGGGCACCTTGCGGCAAGTGGGTGCCCAGCCGGTCGGGCCATTCGACGAGGCAGATCGCGGTTCCGAAAGCCTCGTCGAGGCCAAGCTCCCAGACCTCGTCGGGGTGCGAAAGGCGGTAGAGATCCGCGTGCCAGATCTCGCCCGCGTCGGTCTCGTAGACCTGCACCAGCGTGAAGGTCGGCGAGGGGACCTCTTCCTGGCGGCCAAGGCGAGCGCGGATGAAGGCGCGCGCCAGGGCACTCTTCCCCGCGCCGATCTGGCCTTCCAGCAGGATCACGTCGCCGGGTCTTGCCACAGCCGCCAGTCTTTGACCAAGCGCCACCGTCGCCGCCTCGTCCGGCAGGTCGAGCGTCAAGGTCGCGGGCAGGGGCTTGGGCGTCGGCATGGTGCGAGTCTAGCCTGCACAAACGCCGCCGCAAGCCCGGGCCTCAGGCCGACAGCAGATCGGCACTCCTGTGTTCCATAAGCGGCATGCCGACCGATGGGGCGAGTGGATGGAAGGTGATCAGGGTCGCCCCGCCCGTCAGCGGCCGGAACCGGCAGGAAACAAGCCGCCCGTCCAGAAGACGCACTTCGCCGTCCCAGGGCGCGCGGTCGCCGGGGCTGGTGACATAATCGGTGGCATCGTCCCAAAGCAGGGTCGGCGCAGCGTGATCGCGCCACCAGGTGCACAGCGTGGCAATGTTCGCCTCGGACAGGAGCACTTGCGGATCATGCTGCCAAAGCTGGGCATAGGCGTGATTCGACATGACCAGCTGGCCGCCCTGCGAAAAGACGGCGACCGCTTCCTCGACGGAATCGATCACCGACTGGCCCAGCTCGAGATCGGCGCGATACCGGCGAGTACGGGACATTTCGTTCGAGATGTCCTCGAACATGAAGGCCAGCGCCCCGTTCGGATGCGGCCGCCCGATCACCCGATAGGTCTGGCCGCCGGGCAGGCTCCATGTCTCTTCGAAGATGCCCATCGAAGCCTCTTCCTCAAGCCGGGCAAGCTGCTTGCGCCAGCTACGGTAGTCCTTCGGCTCGGGGATCATGGCCTTGGCGCGCATCGCATCCAGAAAGGCGTTCAGCGAGGGCCGCCCGATCAGGAATTCCGGCGCGAGGGTCGTCAGGTCGGCGAGCGCCGGGTTGAACATCTGCAGCGCACGGGACCGGTCAAAGATCGCCAGGCCAATCGGCAGATCGGCAAAGGTCTTGGTCAGGGTCTGCATGAATTCGCGCAGCGCCGTTTCCGCCTGCACCGCCTTGTCGGCCGCAACGGCATAGCACAGCGTTTCTTCCCCCGAAGGCATGAGGACGAGATCGAACCACTCCGGCCCGCTGGGCATCTGCAGCTTTGACCGGGGCAACCGCGCCTTCTGCGCTTCGGGCAGCTCGAAGAGACGCGGCAGCGGCCAGGACAGGTCTTCCCCTTCCGGCAAAAGCTCGACCGCGCGAATCAGATAGGCATGGTTGGCCCAGACGATGGAACCATCCGACGTCTCTTTCCACATCAGGACCGGCGCACGAGAAAGGACGGTCCGCTGAGTGACAACCTCTTGCTGAAGCGCCGCAGCCGTCGCTGCATCGCCCTCCTCGGGGCGAAGTTCGGACTGGCCTTCCATCATGGTCAGCCGGACGAGACCGGCAAGATGCTCGGCCCGAAGGATCATTGGCGCGGCGCCCGGTTGTGACTGCAGCTGGGCCTGCCCAATCCGGGGCAGGTCCGCCAGACGGTCGGCGAGATCGGGAAAGTCGGGGCCGAAGCGCGCCAGCAGACGGGCAAGGGCGCTGCCATCTTCGCCCTCAGGCAGCAGCACCCGGGCAGAGGGCGAGGCATCAAGCAGCCGTTCGCCGTCGAACAGGAAGACGACCCGGGACGATGACGGGTCGAACAGGCTGGGGATCCGGGCCGGACGGCGCGACTGCCAACTGGACAGAAGCATGAGGGACGAGAGCGCGATCAGCGTTGCCGCCAGCACCATGCCCAGGACAGTCGACCATTCCCCTGCCATCGCGGACCTCTCGTCCATGACCCATGTCGGGAAAGGCTAGGCGAAGAACGGTTAACCGCGCGTTAATCGTGCATCAGCTTTCGAACCGGGTGTTCGGGCCAAGCCCACCCGTGGTCGGCGACACCAGGTCTTCAAGGTCCCAGACTGCCTCGACGACGGCCCCCGAACGTTCGGGCCTGTCCTCGGGCGCTAGGAAGGGATCGGTGGCGTTGACAAACGAGAGCTCGGCCCCCGAGCGTTCGAGAAGCGTCTTGGCGATGAAGAGCCCAAGACCCATCCCCTCATAGCCCGGGCGCTGGGCGGCGTCCTGATCCGAACGGCGGGCGCGAACGAACGGATCGCCGATCCGGCCGATCACGCTGGGCGGAAAGCCGTCGCCGTCATCGGTGATCCGGATGGTGATCCGGCGCGCAGTCCATTCGCCTTCGACCCAGACGGTGGATCTGGCGAAATCGACGGCATTCTGCACCAGATTGCGCAAACCGTGGATGATCTCGGGCCGACGCTGGATCGTCGGCTGCTGGTCCTCTCCGTCACGCAAGGGCCCGAAGGCAAAGTCCACCCGCTTGCCCCGTGCCACATGCGGCTCGGCGGCTTCGCGCAGGACGGCGCTGAGCGGCGCCTGGCGCAGATGCAGGTCATCCTTTCCGGCGCGGCCCATGTCGCGCAGGATGTCGCGGCAGCGGTCGGCCTGATCGCGGATCAGCCGCACGTCCTCCAAGAGGTCGGGCTTGTCCGCCAGTTCCTCGATCAGCTCGGCGCTGACCAGTTTGATCGTCGCCAGTGGCGTGCCAAGCTCGTGCGCCGCGGCAGCAACGACACCGGCCAGATCGGTGAGCTTCTGCTCGCGGGCCAGGGCCATCTGCGTCGCCAGAAGGGCTTCGGACATCGAGCGCATCTCGGTCGAGACCCGGCGAGAATAAAGGCCAAGAAAGAGAATGCCGATCACAATCGAAAGCCAGAACCCGAAGGCAAAAAGCCTGGGCACGACCAGCGCGCTGCCATCGGCAAAGCGCAGGGGCAGGTACCAAAACATCGCAAGCGTGACGACCAGGATCGCCAGGGCCCCCAGCGCGACCGTCGATCTGAGCCGCAGCACGCTGGCCGAGATGGTGACCGGGGCCAGAACCAGGATCGCGAACGGGTTGGTCAGCCCGCCGGTGACGAAGATCAGGAAGGCAAGCTGCCCAAGATCGAAAAGCAGGGTCAGGAAAGCCTCGGCCTCGGTCAGGCGCCGGTTTTCGGGGAAAAGCATCACCAGAAACAGGTTCGCCAGGATCGAGGTGCCAATGGCCAGCACGCAAAGGCCGAGCGGCAGGTCCAGGCGATAGATCTGGCTTGCCACAAGGATAGCGGTCGCCTGACCGGCGATGGCCATCCAGCGCAAGAGGATCAGCGTGCGCAGCCGGACCCAGTTCGCGCCGGCGGCATGTACCTGATAGCCGGATGACCCTGTAACCATGCTGTGACCGGATGTCCCCCAAGGCCGCTTGGCCATTGTTAAGTGCGCCCTCATCTGAGATCAATGCGACCCGTCGGGCCAGGAGAGACGAAGATGACCAGACTTTATGCGGGCCTTGCCACCGCGGCCGTCGTGGCCCTGTTGGGCGGGTCGCTCGTCTATGTCCAGATGCGGCAGGGCGACGATGCCTTTGCCGAGTGTCGCCAGGGCCAGATTGCCGGGGGCGATATCGGCGGGCCCTTCACGCTGGTCAATCCCGCAGGTCAGACCGTCACCGAGGCCGAGGTGCTGACCAAGCCGTCGCTGGTGTATTTCGGCTATACATTCTGCCCGGACGTCTGCCCGTTCGACATGTCCCGCAATGTCGAGGCGGTGGATATACTGGCCGAAAAAGGGCTGGACGTGACCCCGGTCTTCATCTCGATCGACCCCGAACGCGACACGCCCGAGGCGCTGGGCGATTACGCGGCGAACCTGCACCCCAAGCTGATTGCCCTCACTGGAAGCCCCGAGCAGGTGAACGCCGCCGCCCAGGCCTACAAGACCTTTTACAAGAAGCAGGAAACGGGCGACGAATTCTATCTCGTCGACCACATGACATTTACCTATCTGATGCTTCCGGACGAAGGATTTGTGGATTTCTTCCGGCGCGAGATTACCTCTGACCAGATGGCGGAAAGCGTTGCTTGTTTCCTCAAGGCAAGCAAAGCTGGCACCGGAAGTTGAGCGCTTGGCGGGAAAAGACGAATGACCGAAGACCCAGTTGCCGATCTTGGACCGGACCCGACCCTGCTTTTGGTCGATGATGACGAGCCGTTCCTGAAACGCCTGTCCAAGGCAATGGAAAAGCGCGGCTTCCAGACCCAGACGGCGCAAAGCGTGGCCGAAGGTCGGGCCAAGGCAATTGCGCGACCCCCGGCCTATGCCGTCGTCGATCTGCGGCTTGAAGACGGCAACGGGCTGGAAGTCATCGAAACCCTTCGGGAAAAGCGGCCGTCCTGCCGGATCGTCGTGCTGACCGGCTACGGCGCGATCGCCACGGCCGTTGCGGCGGTAAAGATCGGTGCGATCGATTACCTGTCCAAACCGGCCGACGCCAACGACGTCACCAACGCGCTTCTGGCCCGGGGCAGTGCCTTGCCGGAGCCGTCCGAGAACCCGATGTCGGCAGATCGCGTGCGGTGGGAGCATATCCAGCGGGTTTACGAAATGTGCGACCGGAATGTCTCGGAAACCGCGCGTCGGCTGTCGATGCACCGGCGCACTTTGCAGCGTATCCTTGCGAAAAGAAGCCCGAAGTAGTTTTCAATTCTTGCACCCCCCTAGAGTTAGTCCTATTCAATGACTGTCTTTATCCGAGGGGGATCAGACATTGAAAATCGACCTGAATTCACTTTCCCTGAAAGAACTGAAGGACCTGCAATCGCAGGTTGCCAAGGCGATTTCCGGGTACGAAGACCGCCGCAAGCGTGAAGCGCTGGCGGAACTGGAAGAAAAGGCAAAGGCAATGGGCTTTTCGCTGGCCGAGTTGACGGGGGTCACGGCCGGACGCAAGCGCTCGCCGTCAATGCCGAAGTACGCAAATCCGGCCAACAAGGACGATACCTGGTCGGGCCGGGGCCGGAAGCCGCGCTGGTTCTCGGAAGCCCTCGCAAAGGGCAAGAAGCCGGAAAGCATGGCCATCTGAGCCTTTAGCTCTGTGATTTGAGCCATTTCAGGAATGCCCGGACCG
>JAEULQ010000126.1 GCA_016792685.1 Tabrizicola sp.
AACAGGACCGGCGCGGCCACATCGGCACCGAAGGCCCCCGGCACCGGGGTACCATCGGCCCGGCCCATCCAGACCCCGATCACATGGCTTCCGTCAAAGCCGATGGCCCAGGCATCGCGGTGGCCATAGGACGTCCCGGTCTTGTAGGCCAGCCGGTTCGAAGGGGCGCCTGGGGGCGGGGCGAGGCCTGCAAGGATATCCCCCACCTGCCAGGTCGCAACCTCAGAGACCAGCCGCTGCCCTTCGGGCACCTCTGCCTCCAGCCGGTACGACAAGGGCCGAACCACCCCGCCACGCGCCATCGCGACGTAGAGCTGAACCATGTCGGTCAGCGACACACCCACCCCGCCAAGGGCAATCGCCAGCCCCGGCTGATCGCCGGGAAAGACCGGCTTCATCCCGGCCTTCTCCATGGCAGAGATCAGTTTCGCAGGCCCAAGCGCCTCGGTCAGCTGGACGACCGGAATGTTGAGCGACAGTTGCAGCGCTTCGCGCAGGCGGATCGTGCCGCGATACAGCCGGTCAAAGTTCTGCGGCGCATAGGCGCCGAAACTCATCGGCTTGTCGTCGATTATCGTTTCGGGGTGGGCAAGGCCTTCGTCGAAGGCGAGGGCATAGACCAAGGGTTTCAGGGTGGAACCCGGTGAGCGCAGCGCCTGGGTCATGTCGACGAAACCCTGCCGCAGGTCGGCCTGATAACCCGCCGAGCCAACACTGGCGAGGATCTCGCCAGAGATATGGTCGGCCACCAGGATCGCCACCTGCAACTGCTCGCCCCGGCCTTCGACCGCCTCCAGAGCGAGGGCTTCCAGCTTCTTCTGCAAGGCACCATCGATGGTCAGCCGATGCGTCAGCGCCTGCGGTTCCTCGTCCTGCGCCCGGTCGGCCAGATGGGGGGCCAGCGCCGGGAAGGGTTTGCGCAGGCCCGGAACGTCCTCGCGAAGCGCCGCTTCGGCCGCGTCGGCATCGATCACGCCTTCGCCAACCGCACGCGCCAGCACCCTGTTCCGTGCGGCTTCGGCCCGGTCGGCGGCCCGGTCGGGGCGGCGGGTTTCGGGCGACTGCGGGATCGCGACCAGAAGCGCCGCTTCCGCCGGTGTCAGGCGGGTGGGTTCCTTGCCGAAGTAGCTGATCGAGGCCGCCCGCACCCCTTCCAGGTTCCCGCCGAACGGGGCGAGGTGAAGGTACAGCTGCAGGATCTGGTCCTTCGAGAGCCGCCGCTCCAGCGCCAGCGCCACCCGCATCTGGCGCAACTTGCCGCCAACCTCGCCGGTCGTGCCTTCCTCCAGCAGCCGCGCGACCTGCATGGTCAGGGTTGACCCGCCCGAGACAACGCGCCCATTCCAGGCCGCCTGCAGCACGGCGCGCAACATCGACTTCGGGTCGACCCCGGGGTGCTCGCGGAACCGCTTGTCCTCATAGGCGAGCAGCATCCGCAGATAGAGCGGATCGACCTTGTCCGGCGGCAAGGCCAGCCGCCAGCGGCCGTCGGCCACGGTATAGGCGCGCAGAAGGCCACCGTCCCGGTCCAGGACCTCGACCGACATCTCGACGGCCAGCGGCGGCAGCACAGTCGCGTCGATCCAGGCGTCGAAGCGGTCGCGCCCAAAGGCAGCAAGCCAGAGGGTGAGGGCTAGACCGATGATCCAGCGCGCGCGCATCAGTGACCGGCCATAAACCGAGAGGCAGAACGCTCTGCCTTGCCAAGCGTTACACAGGGTTGCGCCCTCCCTCGGGTGGGCTCAACGACGGTTGAGGTGGGCGCTTTATGGTGCAACTTCTCCCACCGGGGTTCGGGTGACTGACGCCGCAAGGCGCCCTCCCAAGGGGGAGGGTGGGCCATGCCATTGGTCGCTTGAACCAATGGCGCGACGAATAGCATACCCGGCGGCCTTCGGCCTTGATTCCGGGCCATGTGGGTCTCCATCACTTCGTAATCGTGATCTCGCCCGTCTCGCTCCGCGCGCGGAAGTCCGGCCGGTACATGTCCTCGACCGAGGCCGCCGCGTGGTGGAACGTGCCGGGGCTGACCGCCCGGACGACATAGGCCAGCTTGAACGGCTGGTCCGAGGACCAGTCGACCGCCGTCAGGAAACGGTCCTGCCGGAACTCGGAATGCTGAACGTCCTGCAGCGTGTCGAGCCAGGACAGCTCCGAGGTCGAGCCCGCCGACATCAGGTTCGGGTTGTCGATCTCGAAGCCTGCAGGCAGCGGATCGCTGACCATCAGCCGCGCCTCGCCATAGGCGAAGGGCGTGACCTCCAGCACCGTCACCAGCCGCGTGCCTGCCGCCACGTTCTCCAGCGTCACTTCTTCACCCGACATGGTGAAGTAGCTCCGCTTGATCGCATAGCCGTTGCCGCCCGCCGGTTCCGGCGCCGTCGGCACCCCATAGGTGGTGATCGTCAGCGTCGTATCCACGCCTTCGTTCTTCACCACGACCGGCGTCACCGCACCTGCGTCGAGCACCCGGACCAGCGGTCCCTCGGCCGGCTTGCCGTCGATCGTGATCCCCTCCGCGCCGGGCCGGTCGATCAAGGCATTGGCGGCCAGAAGCGCCCAGGTCGCCTCTTGCGTCGAGAGGTTCGACCCTTGCGTCGCGATCCGGTCGGTCAGCGCCTCGCGGTCGACCGCAGTCGACCCGGCCTCCACCGCCAGGGTCAGCAGCGCAGCCGCGTCGCGGTAGCGGGTGCCGTAATCCACGCGCCAGATCTGCTCGGTCTCCGGGCCTGCCAGAACCTCCATCTTCGCTGCGGCCTTGCGGAACATCGCATCCGCCCGCGCCTGGTCGCCATACGAGGCGAGCGCCGCCCCCAGCTGCGCCTGGGCGATCGGGGTGGCGAAATCATCGCCCTTCACGTCGGCATAATAGCGCAGGTCACCGACCGCCGCCGCCCCCTCGCGCGCCAGCACCATCAGCGCATAGGCCAAGGCTTCACCGCCGCCATTGGTCTCGGCGCTGAAATCGGGGGCGTAGTTCACCTGGTTGCGCAGGTTCGCCAGCGCATTGCGGAAGGCGAGGTCCGGCACTTGGTAGCCCTGGGCTTTTGCCCGGCTCAGGAAATCGGTGACATAGGCGTCCAGCCAGAAGTCCCCGTCATAGGCGCCCCAGAGGCCGAACCCGCCGCTTGCCGCCTGATTTGCCAGGATCTCGACAATCGCCTCATCGATGCGCGTCTGGATGTTCTCGGCCCCTTTCAGGTCCATCACCCGCGCCACCTCGTCGAAGTAAAGGAGCGGCAGCGCCCGGCTCGTCATCTGTTCCGTGCAGCCGTAGGGATAACGGTCCAGCGCCGCCAGAAGCCCGGGCGCATTCAGCCGCGCCAGAGGCCCGACCGCCATGGTCGCCTTGCCGGAACCCGCCACCAGATCGGCAAAGACGTTGCCGTCGAAGGTGAAGCTTTGGCCCTTGGCCAGGTCAAGCCGGGTGATCCGCGCGACCTCGGGGTCATTGACCTGGACCGGAACCGACAGGGTCTTCTTCAGCACCTTGCCGTCCGGAGTGGTCAGGCTGATGTCGATGGTCTGCACGCCAATCGCATCGGCCGTCACCGGCACCTCGAACACGGCCTTGGCCTTGTCGCCGAGGTCAAAGCCCGAGGGCACCTCGCCGAGCGTCAACCCATTTGCGGTCACATCCAGGCTCATCCGGCCCGACGGGCCGGTGGCGTGGACCACCTCCAGCAACAGACGCGACGTGTCGCCCGGCGACAGGAACCGCGGCACCGAGGCCGTCACCACCACGGGATCGCGCACCAGCACATCGGCACTTGCCTGCCCGACCCCGGTCTTCGACCAGGCGACAGCCATCACCTTCACCGTGCCGTTGAACGACGGCAGATCGAAAGACGCCCGCGCATAGCCATCCGCGCCGACTTCAATCGGGCCGGTGAAATAGGCCACCAGCTCTTCCGTCGGAGGCGGAGCCTGCAGCCGGGCCTGCGCGCCCGCGTCGCCGCCCGAGCGGACCTCGCCGGTGGCGCCATTCAACCCGTCAATCAGACGGCCATAGATGTCGCGGATACCGACCCCAAGTCGCCGCTGGCCGAAGTAATGGCCATGCGGGTCAGGTGCCTCAAAGCCCGTGAGGTTCAGGATGCCCACGTCGACCGCAGCGATGGTGACATAGGCCGCCTCGCCGGCCTTCACGCCTTCGACCTTGACCGCCACATCCAGCGGACCACGCGGCGCGGCTTCGGCAGCCATCTCGACCGTCGCCTTCAAGGCCCGCGCGCCAGGATCGATGCTGGCGTGGGTGAGGCCCAGCGCCCGCGCCGGGTTCCGTCCCGCGGCCACATCCATCGGACGCAGGACCGAAGCGGTCACATAGACACCCGCGCCCCAGTCATCGGTGACCGGAAGCTGGATCAGGTTCTCGCCTTCCTTCACCTCGACCGCCTGCATCGCGACCAGCCGGTTCGACAGCACCGTCACCAGCGCCGTGCCCGCCGCACGGGGAACGATCCGCAAGGTCGCAGTGTCACCCGGCTTGTAAGCCGGCTTGTCCAGCGAAAGCTCCAGCGTGTCGGGCGTGGCCGAGGCATCGGCCGGCGCATACCATCCCGCATAGAACTCCATCGACGTGGCGGATTTGCCGCCATCGGCCCGTTCGACCAGAAGCTCGTAGCTGCCCCAATCGACCTTCGCCGAGATTGCGACCGGTTTGTCGCCCAGGGTCGCCTCGCCTTCGGCCACCGGAATGCGGCTGACCACCGGCTCCCAGCTCCAGTTGCCGTAGCTCTGGTACCACTGGTAATCATATTCGACGCGCTGGACCTTCCAGGTCACCTGCAGGCTGGTGGGCTTTTCATCGGATCCCACGGCGATCAGCTCGAACTGCGCATCGCTGCCCTCGGGGGCCACGCCGTCGAACAAAGGCTTCACCCCGATCAGCGGATCGGTCGGCGAAAGGGGCTTGGTCACCGAACGTTCGACCGGGCGGCCCGAGCCTTCGGCCACCCGGACCGTGACCTTCGCTTCAAGCGGCCGGAAGGGGTCATCCACCGGGGGCAGATAGACCGGGATCACCGCATTGCCCGCCTCATCCGTCTCGGCCGCATCCAGCGTCGACATCTGCGCGCTGAAGGGTTGGTCATGACGTCCGAAGACATATCCGGGATAGGCCTCAAGCCCCTCGGCAGCGCGCAGGAGAACCTCGCCCTCGATGGCCAGCCCGGCACCCGGCGCACCGAAAAGGTACCGCGCCGCGACGGTCAGATCCGGAACCGCATCCGCGCCAAGCGACAGGGGCGTATCGGCCATGGTCAGGTCAAAGTCGATGCGTTCAGGCAGGAAGTCCTCGACCAGGAAGGTCTTCGACGCCAGCGCCGGTGCCTCGAGATCCGCGAAAAGCTCCAGCCGCCAGACGCCACGCGGGGCCGATCCGGCAATGGGTTGGGTAAAGACATAGCCGCCGCCCCAGTCATTGACCGAGGACCGCGCATATTCCACGCCGTCCGGGCGCTTCACCACGGCCGTCAGGGGCAGGCCCTCGACCGCCGCCTGCTGGGCATCCCGCGCCAGGGCCGTGACATAGACCGTCTCGCCCGCGCGATAGGCACCGCGGTCGGTGGTGACGAAGACATCGACGGGCGGCGCGGCCTCACGTCCCTCGACGCCCCGGTCGGAAAGATCGAATTCGGGATCGGTCAGCGAAAGGAAGGCGATATCCTGATCCCCTTCCTTCACGACGACCATCGCCGGGGCCGAGCCACCCGTGCCGCGCGTCAGGCCTGCGTCAAAGCGGGCATAACCCTGATCGTCCGTTGTGGCTGTCCCAAGCACCGTGTTCGCCCGGTTCAGAAGCTCGACCGTCACACCCGGCTTGGCGCCTGCCGTGCCAAGCGACCGGACAAAGACATGCAGCCCGTCCACCCCCGACATCGTGGTAACCCCAAGGTCCGAGATCACGAACCACTGCCAGGCCGGTGCGGTCACATAGGGGTCCACCCCCGGCACCGCCGCCTTCAGCGCGTAGATGCCTGCAGGCATGCCCGCCAAGGCCTCGGTCATCGGCAGGCGCGTGGTGATGTCCTTGTTCACCTCTTGCGCAACCGTGGCCGAGCCGGTCCAGATCTGCTCACCGACCGTGTCAGTGAAGTAGTATTCGGAATAGACTTGGATCGGCGCGCCGAAATAGTAGTCCTGGATCGAGCGCAGCAGGTTCCGGTCGGTCACCCGGAACAGCGTCAGATCCAGCTTTTCGGTATTCACCGTCTCGACGGGAAGCGCAGCGTCTCCGGCTTTCGGCAGAACATAACCGCGGCCCGGGAACTTGACCCCGGGTGCCCGGTCGCGAATGTACTGCGTGATCTCGACCGACTTGGCCATGGTCTGGCCATCCGCCGCAGGCAGCCCTTCACGGAACGTCACCGTGTAGCGCTTGCCGTGCTCCAGACCCGATACGCACAGCTGCCGCCAGCCGCCGTTCTCGACCACCATTCCCGGCTCGGTCAGTTGCACGAAGCTTGCGTAATCCACCCCTGTGTTGGCCAGATCCTCCGAGAAGGTCGCACAGATGCGCGGACGGGCAAGGTCCGACTGCACCAGCGTCTCGGCGACCCGGAACCCGTATTTCCCGATCGCATCGTCCAGAAGAGCCGCCGTATCCGTCCGCTCTTGCAGCGACTGTGCCAGCCGCAAGGCCTGCACCGTGTCCCGCCCCCGGCCATTGCGTTCCAGCACCTCGGCCATGGTGACCAGAATCGTATGGCGCAGAGCCGGATTCGCGGCGCGAAGGTAGCCGTTCACCGACGAGAGGAACGCCTGATTGAGGAAATATCCCGAATTGTTGGAATCAGCCTTGCCGGCCTCAAGCTGGCGGCG
Organism: Tabrizicola sp.; assembly: GCA_016792685.1. Classification (GTDB taxonomy): domain Bacteria; phylum Pseudomonadota; class Alphaproteobacteria; order Rhodobacterales; family Rhodobacteraceae; genus Tabrizicola. Next base: position 6,826 of record JAEULQ010000126.1, read on the forward strand.
CGCGAATTCCCCCCAGGTCGCCGCATCATCCGTCAGGTTCAGCGCCGCCCCGGTATAGGCCGCAGCCCCGGCCCAGTCGCCCGCGGTCTCGGCATCGGCCGCCGCCTGCAGATGTTCTTCCGCCGTCCATGGCCCGGTCGTGTGCTGCCGACCCAGCCCAAGCGCCTGCTCATAGGCGGGCTGGATGTCCCAGTCCGGCAGAAAGCCAAGCTCGGCCCGGCGTTCCTTGGCTGCATCGCGCAGACCCGCATCCGCTTCGATCACATAGGCCGAATAGGCACCCGCGAAGAATTCGCCCGCGCCGGGGCCGTTCTTGACGAAGCAAGACCCGTTCACCGTGTTGAACACATAGGCGGTGCAGCGTGCATTGGTCAGGCAGGCCCGCTCGCAAGCCTCGATGGTGGTATCGAAGACCGATGCGACATCCCCGCCCGGCAGGTCCTGGTCCTGCGTCACGACAAAGCGCTTTTCGGGGATCAGGTCCTGTGCAGATGCCATGGCGGCAAAGCCAAAGAACGCCGCCGCAACTGCAGCCTTCGGAAACCAACGCATCGAAATGCCTCCTGTCTGGATTGCCGCAAATGTCGCATGGCCTGGCCGGTGCTGGCAAGTCCGCCTGACCCCTTTCGCCGTTAAGCCTTGGTTCATTTTGATCGGCGAGGGTAGTCGCGAAAACCGGATGTTGCGGTCCGAAGGGCCCGCCGGAATTGGCAGAACCTCGGCTGGAACGCATGGATCTTACGGAACGACTGGTCAGGGAAAGGCGCGCAAGGCTCGCGGCCGAACGGCTCTTGGAACAAAAGAGCCGAGAGCTTTTTGCCGCCAACGAAAAGCTCGCCATTCACGCGCGGTCGCTGTCCGATCAGATCGTCGAACAGCGGCAGGTGGTCAAATCTGCGCTGAGCGAGGCCGAGCTTCTGAAAGACCAGAACCTCCGCTTCGTTGCGGATCTTGATCGCGCCCATACCGCCGCGGTGATGGCGGAACGCCGCCTCTGGGATGCGATCGACACGATCCGTGACGGCTTTTCGGTCTTCGACACCTCGCTGCGCCTTGCCACCGCAAATCGCGCCTTTCTGGCCTGGTTCGACGGTCAGCCGCTTGCCCCCGGCATCCCGTACGATGAGATGCTTGGTCTCTTTGCCCACCATGTCCTCGACCTGGGCGACGAGGCGCCAGATGATTTCGTCACCCGCATGCGCGCCCGGATCGACACCGACCCGATCGCGCCAGTGACGCTGAAGCTGCGCAATGGCACCTGGATCAAACTGCAGGACCGGCGGGCAAATGATGGCGACCTGGTGTCGCTTGCGATCGATATCACCGAACAGATGCGCATCTGGGCTGCCATCGACGTGCTGCCCGATGGTTTTGTCCTTTTCGACAGGGAGGAACGTCTATTGGCCTGCAATCAGCGTTACCGTGAGATGTTCCCCGACAGCGCCCCCGCGATGCAACCCGGCGTCACATTTGAAGAGCTTCTGCGCCATGGCCTGAAAAGCGGTCATGTCCCCGAAGCGGTCGGCCGCGAGGAAGAGTGGCTTTCCGATCGCTTGCAGCACTTTCGTGCCGCCGACACGATTGCGGAAAACACGCTCGCCGGCGGCCGGGTGATTCTGGAATCCGACCACGTCACCCCGGACGGTGGCCGCGTCGGTCTTCGGACCGACATCACGACGATGCGCGAACAGCAGACGCAGCTTGTGGCCGCGCGCAAGGCGGCCGAGGCCGCGAACCGTGCAAAGTCGGCCTTCCTCGCCAACATGAGCCACGAGATCCGCACGCCGATGAACGGCGTCGTCGGCATGGCCGAGCTTCTCTGCGACACCGCGCTCACCGAAGAACAGCGCCTGTTCGCCGAAACGATCCGCTCCTCGGGCGAGGCGCTTCTGGTCATCATCAACGACATCCTCGACTATTCCAAGATCGAGGCCGAGCGTCTGACGCTGCGCCCCGAACCCTTTGACCTGGAACGCACGGTGCATGAGGTCACGATGCTCTTGCAGCCCCGGGCAAGGGAAAAGGGCATCGACCTGATGATCGACTTCGACATGTTCCTGCCCACCCGTTTCGTCGGCGATCCGGGGCGCTTGCGGCAAGTGCTGACCAACCTGATCGGCAACGCCGTGAAGTTCACCGAAAAGGGCCATGTCCTGACCCGGGTTGTCGGGGTCGAGAATGAGGACGGCCGCCAGACGCTGCATGTCACGGTCGAAGACACCGGCATCGGAATCGCGCCGGAACACCTCGATCACATCTTCGGCGAGTTCAATCAGGTCGAGGACGAGCGCAACCGCAAGTTCGAGGGCACCGGCCTCGGCCTCGCGATCACGCAACGGCTCATCGAACACATGGGCGGAGCGGTCTGGGTCGACAGCGACCTGGGCAAGGGCTCCAGCTTCGGCTTCCGGGTCACTCTGCCCGTGGCAGAAGATGCCGGACCGATGCAGGTGCCCGTCGCGGTCAAGCGGGTGATCGCGGTCGACGACCAGTTCATCAACCGCACCATCCTCGAACGTCAGCTTGCGCCTTGCGGGATCGAAGTCGCGCTTTGCCGGTCAGGGGCCGAGGTTCTGGAACGGCTCGCCATCGACCCGGCCTATGATGTCGTGCTGACCGACCATGCGATGCCGGACATGGACGGGGTGCAATTGCTCGACCAGATTCGTGTCGCCGGGCACAAGCTTCCGGTCATGCTACTCAGCTCCAATGCGACCGGCCTCGGCAATCTTGCGCATGACTTCGCGGCGATCCTGCAGAAACCGATCCTGCGATCGGATCTTTATCGTCACCTTCAGGCGCTGACCGCTCCGGCAGTACCGGAAATGCCGGTCGAGACCGTGGTTCCCGTCACCGACCTGCGGCAGATGCGGGTCCTGGCGGCAGAAGACAACCGCACGAACCAGCTCGTCTTCCAGAAGATGGTGCGCGAGATGGACATCGAACTGCGCTTTGCCGACAACGGGCGCATCGCCGTCGAACTGTTCCAGAGCTACCAACCCGACCTGATCTTCATGGACATCTCGATGCCCGAGATGGACGGCAAGGAGGCCGCCCGCACCATTCGGGCCATGGGATCCAAGGTGCCGATCGTCGCGCTGACCGCCCATGCGATGGAAGGCGACGCCGAGGCCATCCTGGCCGCAGGGATCGATCGCTACCTGACAAAGCCCCTGCGCAAGACCGCGATCGAAGGCGCCCTGTCCGAATACTGCCCCCGCGATGCCCGCCCGCCCGTGACCGAAGCGGAAAACGCTGCCTGAGAGCCAGATTTTCTGCAGAAACGCGGTGCCGGTCCGATCCCAGCTGCGGAGGATCGGGCTGGGGCAAAGGTTAAGATTTGGTATAGGAAATCAGCTAAATTATTGATAAAAATTAGTATTCCAAGAAGTGTCCACTGTGGACACCTTGCTCAACCGTCGCGCAGGATCGCCAGGAACGCCTCTCCGAACCGCTCCACCTTCAACTCTCCCATCCCCTGGATCGCCTGCAGTTCCGCCAGCGTCGAAGGCCGCCGCTCGGCGACCTGCCGCAGGGTGGAATGGGTGCAGCTCAGATACTTCCCGGTCCCGTCCTCTCCCCTTGCAAGCTGAAGCTGGACCTCTGCCAACCGGTCGAACAAGGCCCCCTCCGGCTTCCCCACCAGCCGCATCCGTGCCGGATGCAGCCCCTCCGCCGCCCCGTTGATCACCGCAAGGAAGTCGGCCCCATAGCTTTCCAGCTTCCGCGCGCCCACCCCGGTGATGCCGGCCATCTGGTCCAGCGTCGCCGGTTTCTTCTCTGCCATCTCGATCAGCGTCTTGTCGGGGAAGACCACATAGGCCGGCACGTTCTGCGCCTCCGCCAGTGCCCGCCTCCTGGCCTTCAGCAGCGCAAGCAGCCCCAGATCCTCGTCCGCCATCTGTGCCCGGACGACCGGCTCCCGCTCTCCTGCCGCCACCACCGTGTCACGGCGCAGGGTCACCTGGGCCTCGCCGCGCAGCACGGGCCGCGCGGCATCGGTCATCCGAAGGGCGCCATGACGGTCGGGGTCGGGGCGGACAAGATCGCGACCCATCATCTGCCGGAAGACCGCGCCCCAGGCGGCCTTGGTCAGCTCACGCCCCACAGCGAAGGTCGGCAGCTGGTCATGCCCCTTTTCGCGTACCTTTGCCGTCGCGGTCCCGGTCAGGATGTCGATCAGATGCCCGGCACCGAACCACTCTCCGGTCCGCAGGATCGCCGACAGCGCCTTCCGCACCGCCTCGGTCGCGTCGAAAAGGAGCGCCGGGCGATCGCAGAGGTCGCAGTTCCCGCAAGGGTCCGCAGCCTCGCCGAAATAGCCCAGAAGCACCTGACGGCGACAGGCCAGCGCCTCGGCCAGACCAAGGAGCGCGTTAAGCCGGGCATGGTCGGCCGCCTTGCGGTCCGGCGGCGCGGCACCCTCGTCAATCTGGGACCGGCGCAGGCGAATGTCGTCGGGACCGTACAGCGTCATTGTCTCGGCAGGAGAGCCGTCGCGGCCCGCACGGCCGATTTCCTGGTAATAGGCCTCGATCGACTTCGGCAGGTCAGCATGCGCGACCCAGCGGATGTCGGGCTTGTCGATCCCCATGCCGAAAGCGATGGTCGCCACCACAATCAGCCCGTCTTCACGCTGAAAGCGCGCCTCGACCTGCCGACGCTCCTCGGCCTCCATCCCGCCGTGATAGGCGACGGCGACATGGCCCGCCTCGCGCAGGGCCTGGGACAGAACCTCGGTCTTTGACCGGGTGGCGCAATAGACAATGCCGGACTGGCCCCGCCTTGCGCCCGCAAAGCGAAGGACCTGCTCGCGCGGCTTGTCCTTGACTGCGAAGGCCAGGTGGATGTTCGGCCGGTCAAAGCCGCGCAGGAATGTCGCCGGAGCCTCGCCGTCGAAAAGCCGGGTCACGATTTCGGCCCGGGTCTCCTCATCCGCCGTCGCAGTGAAGGCGGCAAGGGGCACCCGCAGCGCTCGACGCAGTTCGCCGATCCGCAGGTAATCGGGGCGGAAGTCATGGCCCCACTGGCTGACGCAATGCGCCTCGTCGACGGCGATCAGGCTGCATCGCGCGCGCCGGAGAAGCCCCAGCGCCGCGCCAGAGGCCAGCCGCTCGGGCGCCATGTAAAGCAGTTTCAGCCGACCCTCGTCGATCGCGGTGAAGACTTCTTCCGTCTCATCCTCGGTGTTGCCCGAGGTCAGCGCCCCGGCCTCGACCCCTGCCGCCTTCAGCGCCCGGACCTGGTCACGCATCAGCGCGATGAGAGGGGAAATGACGACAGTCACCCCCTCGCGGCAGAGGGCCGGAAGCTGGAAGCAGAGCGACTTGCCCCCGCCGGTCGGCATGATGGCCAGCGTGTTGCGCCCTTGCAGCACGGCCTGAACGATCTCTGCCTGGCCGGGGCGGAAATCGGGGAAGCCGAAGACGGAATGCAGAAGCTCGGCAGCGCGATCCAAGGTCAGAAGAAGGCCGCGGCGTTGTTTCGCAGGACGATCTGCAGCGCATAGATGGCGATCAGCACGATCAGCGGCGCAAGGTCGAGCCCGCCCATCGCGGGCAGCATCCGGCGCACCGGGCCGTAGAGCGGCTCGAGCATCCGGTTCAGCGCCGACCAGATCTGCGCCACCAGGGGCTGACGGATATTGAGGACCTGGAAGTTGATCAGCCAGCTCATGATGACATGGGCCAGGATGAAGAAGACCGCCACATCAAGGATAAGCATCAGGATCTGGTAGAGCGAGGTCATCGGCTACTCCGTTCGGATTTCGTCAGAGGTAGCCGCAGGGGGCGCCAAGGGCAATGGCTTCCGCAGCGTTCTGCTTGACGCGGACCCGGCGCCGGGCCACCCATGCCGCCCGAAACCGGAGGTTCCGATGTATCCTTTCCTGCGCATGTCCAAGGAACTGGCCCGCGCCCGTCGCATGCCGCCGCTCGGGCTTTTCGACACGCATGTCAGCCATCATATCTGCTGGCCCTGGGACCTGGACCCCTGGGTTGAGCTGAACAACGGCCGCACGCTGACACTCTTCGACCTTGGCCGCCTGCCGCTGGGACTGCGGACAGGAATTCACGAGCACCTGAAGGCGCGTGGCTGGGGGCTGACGGTCGCGGGCTCCTCGGTGCGCTACCGGCGGCGGGTCACGATGTTCTCGCGATTGACGACCCACAGCCGCTGCCTCGGCTGGGACGCGCGGTTCCTTTATACCGAGCAGTCGATGTGGAAGGGCGAGGAATGCACCTCGCAGGTGCTGATCCGTTCGGCCATCATCTCGAAAACGGGCATGGTGTCGCCCGCAGAACTGGCAAAAGCGGCCGGGGTCTCACCGAAAAGCCCCGCCCTGCCCGATTGGGTGCAGGCCTGGATTGCTGCCGACGCCACCCGGCCCTGGCCGCCACAGCGCTGAGCGAAGGTTCGTCGTCGGTCTTCGACTTCTTCTCGCGTGACGCTACGGCGATGAGCGCGCGCCGGCGCCACGAAGAGCCTTCGCTTGCGCGGCAGGTATTTTCCGGGTTCACTCCGCCAAAACAGGGGGCGGGCATGATAAGCGCAAGAAAACGCATCTGGGGCTGGTACTTTTTTGACTGGGCAAGCCAGCCTTACAACACGCTGCTGCTGACCTTCATCTTCGGCCCCTATTTTGCTGAAATCGCCCGGGGTCATTACATGGGCACCGGCCTTGACGAGGAAGCCGCGAAGGCTGCAGCCCAGGCCTATTGGGGCTGGGGCCTGGCCATTGCCTCCATCGGGATCGCGGTCCTGGCGCCGATCCTGGGGGCCATCGCCGACGGTACGGGAAGGCGGCTTGTCTGGGTCTGGACCTTCTCGCTTTTCTATGTCGTCGGCTCGTTCGGTCTGTGGTGGGTGGCGCCCGGTGGTGGCGATGGGATGCTGTTCTGGGCGGTCTGCCTGTTCGGCATCGGCTTCATCGGGATGGAGTTCGCGACCATCTTCACCAACGCGCTCATGCCGTCGCTGACCCAGGCCGATGACCTTGGTGCCATCTCCGGCTCGGGCTTTGCCTTTGGCTATCTGGGTGGCCTTCTGGCCCTGATCATCATGCTCCTGTTCTTCGCCGAAGGGGCCGACAGCGGCTTGACGCTGCTGGGCATGCCACCGCTTTTCGGGCTCGATTCCGAGGCGCGCGAAGGCACGCGATTTGTCGGGCCGTTCACGGCGATCTGGTTCATCATCTTCATGATCCCGTTCTTCCTCTGGGTGAAGGAGCCCCATACCGACCGCAGGCCATTGCATCTGGGCCGGGCCTTCGCCAGCCTGAAGGAACTGATCGCCTCGTTGCGCTTTCGTCGCAGCCTTGCGGCCTATCTGGCCTCGTCGCTGTTCTACCGGGATGCCTTGAACGCGCTTTACGGGTTCGGAGGGGTTTACGCCTCGGGGGTGCTGGGCTGGTCCATCATCCAGATCGGCATCTTCGGAATTGTCGGCGCTGTGACGGCCATGGTGGCGGCCTTTATTGGCGGACGTGCCGACCGGGCTTTCGGTCCGAAGCCGGTGATCACCATCTCGATCCTGGTCCTGATCTTCGTCTGCTTGGTCATCGTCGGCATGACGCGGGAAAGCGTCTGGGGGATCGCGATGGATCCGGCCTCCAGCCTGCCGGACCAGCTTTTCTTTGCCTGCGGCGCGCTGATCGGGGCTGCGGGGGGGTCGTTGCAGGCGGCGTCGCGCACGATGATGGCCCGCCACACCACCCCGGACCGTGCGACCGAGGCCTTTGGCCTGTTCGCCTTGTCCGGCAAGGTGGCCAGCTTCATGTCGCCGGCGCTGATCGCGCTTGCCACCACGATCAGCGGATCGCAGCGGATCGGCATTGCTCCGCTGGTTGTGTTGTTCCTGATCGGACTGGTTCTGCTATCCTTCGTCAGACCCAAAGGCGAGATGCCCGCATGATCCTGACCCGCGCCCTGCTTCTGACCCTGCTTCTGTCTGCCCCCGCCCGTGCCGAGAAGCTGGCAAACAAGCTTTTCGGTGCGATGGCCGCCCCTTCGGCCGAGGATCCGATGCCCATCGGCTCTTACGCAAAGGGCTGCGCAGCGGGGCTGGTCGAATTGCCGGAGACCGGGCCGACCTGGCAGGCCATGCGCCTGTCGCGCAACCGGAACTTCGGACATCCGGTGATGGTGCAGTATCTGATGGACCTTTCGGCCACGGCGCGCGACATCGGCTTTGGACAAGGCCTCTACATCGGCGATATCAGTCAACCGCGCGGCGGGCCGATGACTTCGGGCCATTCCAGCCACCAGATAG
>JAEULQ010000044.1 GCA_016792685.1 Tabrizicola sp.
GACGTCGTCGACATGGCCGATGTCCACGGCGTTCTCGCGGGTCAGGAAGCGGAAGGCCGTCGCCTGATCGGGGCCGAGAAGATCGCTCTGACCCGGGTGCGGGCCGAATTCTCGGCCGACATGCAATTCGTGGGCCAGACCCATCTTCTGCGGGTGGCCTTGCCGTCCGCCACCCCCAGCCGGGAAGAACTGCAGCGTCTGTTCGAAGCTGCCTACCATGCCCGCTTCCGGGTCGATCTGCCGACGATCCGGGCGAATCTCGTGAACCTCAACTGCTCGGTCATCGGGGAACGTCCGGCGCTGGACCTGTCGCGGCTGATCGACCCTGCGGGGCGCAAGGCGCTGGCCGAACCGGCCTCGACCCGAAAGGTCTGGTTTGAGGGCTGGCACGAGACCCCGGTCTATTGGCGCGACCATCTTCCGTTGAAGATCGATCTGCAAGGACCCGTAATCATTGAACAAATGGACACGACGATTGTCATCGATCCCGGGGCATCCGTCACCTCGGACCCGGATGGCAACCTGATCGTGGAGGTCACCGCATGATCGATCCCGTCACCCTTGCGGTTATCCAGGCGGGCCTGCAGCAGGTCTGCGACGAGATGGACCTGACCTTTTCCCGGGCGGCCTTCAGCCCGGTGATTGCCGAGGCGGATGACCGTTCGGACGGGATCTATTCGGCGACCGATGGCAGCCTGATCGCGCAGGGGTCCAAGGGGTTGCCGGTCTTTGTCGGTGTCATGCAGTTCTCCACGCGGACGATACTGGAACGGATCGCAGCGGGGGTGACCGCGCCGCCCGAAGAGGGTGACATATATATTGTTAACGACCCCTATCTCGGGGGGACGCATCTGATGGATGTGCGCTTTGCCATGCCGGTCTGGCGGGGTGGAGAGATCTTCTGCTGGCTCTCGAACACCGGGCATTGGCCGGATACCGGGGGGGCGGTGCCGGGCGGGTTTTCGGCCAGCGCGATAAGCGCCGAGCAGGAGGGGCTGCGGCTGCCGCCGGTGAAGCTCTTCAAGAAAGGCGTGCTGGATCAGGAGATCTACCAGATCATCTGTTCCAATATTCGCGTTTCGGAACAGCGGATTGGCGATGTGAAGGCCCAGGCCTCGGCGCTTCTGGTCGGGGCCGAAAGGCTGGGTGGCCTCTTGGACCGTTATGGCGATGCGGTGGTGACCGAGGCGATTGCCGAGATGCGGCGGCTTGCGGCCAAGCAGATGCGGGCCATGATCGGGCTGATCCCGGAGGGGAGTTATCGTTCGACCGCGATTGTGGACAGCGACGGGGTGGTGAACGAACCGCTGACGATTGCGCTAGAGGTGACGAAGACCGATGAGGGTCTGACGTTCGAATTCGCCGGGTCTTCGGCGCCTTGCATGGGGCCAATGAATTCGGTCCGGGCGACGACCCTTTCGGCGGTCTATCTGGCGATGCGGCATATCTTCCCGGATGTGCCGATCTCGGCGGGCGCTTTCGAACCCCTGGAAGTGGTTGGAATTGAAGGGACATTCCTTGACGCGCAATATCCCCGGCCGGTCTCGGGTTGCGCGGCGGAGGTGAGCCAGCGGATCGCCGAGGCGGTCTTTGCTGCGCTCGTGCAGGCGGTGCCGGAGCATGTGACGGCGGCCCCTGCGGGGACGTCCGGCAACTTTGGCCTTGGGGGGCATGATCCCGAGAAGGGGCGGGATTACGTGATGTACCAGATCTCGGGCGGGGGTTATGGCGGGTTTGCCGGGGGGGATGGGATCGCGAACGGGTGTTCGACGATCGGCATCTCCAAGGCGCCGCCGGTCGAGATCATGGAGCAGAATTTCCCGGTGATTTACAGGCGTTACGCGCTGCATGAAGGCTCGGGCGGGGCGGGGGAATACCGCGGGGGCTTTGGCCTCGATTACGAGATCGAGCTTCTGCGCGGCGAGGCGCGGGCGTCCTTCGTGATGGATCACGGGCGCGTCGGGCCTCAGGGGGCTTTAGGGGGGCGCGACGGGGCAGTGAACCGGGTGGAGGTGATCCGGGGGGCCGAAGTGCTTGTTCCGGAACATCTTTCCAAGGCGCAGGACATCCAGTTGCGGCCGGGAGACAGGGTGCGGGTTCGCACACCTGGCGGTGGGGGTTATGGCCCGCCCGAGAAGCGCGATCCGGCGTTGGTGGCAGAAGATGTGCGGTTGGGGCGCTATTCGGTGGAGGAGGCCAGACGGCTTTGGCCGGAGATCTAGGAGCGGTGAGGGGCTTGCGACGGGGATGAGCGCTGGGTCGGGCCCCGAGGTCGGCAAGTGCTTGAGAACGTAGCGTTAAACTTGCGGATTTCGAACAGGTTAACGGTCTGGCATCCGTCTGGCATGCGTCTGGCAGACTGTCGGGCTGGAGCTGCCTTAACCAACTTTGGCGAATCGAGGGATGGCGGCGGTCCCCCCCTAGCCCCATCCCCTCCCCACGGAGGGGGAGGGGAGGTGCCTCGGGTCTGCGAAGGGCCTATTCGGCCGCGTGGGGTTTCGAGTTGCGGCGACCGAGCGAGGCCTCGAGTGCCGCGATCCGGTTTTGCAGGATCCCCACGTCGACCTGATTGCGGGCAACGGCGTCGGCCATGACCAGCGGATCCGGAGCGACGGGCTCGACTTCCTTCTTGCCGATGAAGCGGCTGAAGACCCAGCTGATCGCGCGGGAGAGGTCATCCATCACCAGATACATCGAGGGCACGACGACGAGGCTCAGGACCGTCGAGACAATGATCCCGCCGATCACGGCGATGGCCATGGGCGCGCGGAACGCCCCGCCCTCGCCAACGCCAAGCGCGGAAGGCAGCATACCTGCGGACATCGCGATCGAGGTCATCACGATGGGCTGGGCGCGCTTGTGGCCGGCCTCGATCACCGCCTCGATCCGTTTCATGCCGCGGGCGCGCATCTCGATGGCGAAGTCGATCAGGAGGATCGCATTCTTCGCCACGATCCCCATCAGCATCAGGATGCCGATCAGGACGGGCATCGAGAGCGGGTTCTGCGTCACGATCAGTGCAGTCGCGACGCCGCCCACGGAGAGGAGCAGCGAGAAGATGATCGTCATCGGCTGCAGGACGGAATGGAACAAGAGGATCAGCACGAACATCATCAGGAGAACGCCAAGCACCATGGCGTTGACGAAACTGCCCAGAAGCTCGGCCTGGATCTCCGCATCGCCCGAGGGGGTGACCTTGACTGTAGCCGGCAGGCCGAGGGTCGGGAGGATCTCCTGGAAGCGGGCGGTGGCCTGATCCAGCACGAAACCGGGCGCGATATCGGCGCCGAGCGTCGCGACCCTTTGACGGGAGAGGCGCTTGACCACCGAAGGACCTTCGGCGACCTCGACCGTGGCCACGGCCGAAAGGGGGACCGGGCCGGCCTGACTGCCGATCTTCAGGGCGGAGATGCGGGCCAGGTTGTCGCGTGAGGCCTCGTCGAGCTGGACCCGGATCGGGACCAGCCGGTTGTCGATCGAGAGTTTGCCAAGCGCTGCCGAAACATCGCCGATGGTGGCCACCCGGACGACCGAAGCGATCTGCTGGACCGTGACGCCCAGGCGTGCGGCTTCTTCGGGCTTGGGCGTGATCTGGATTTCCGGCCGGGGCAGGGCGGCCTCGGTCGAGGGGTTGAGGAACATCGGTTCAGCGCGGAGCGCCTCTTCGATCTTGCGGATCGCCTGGTCGAGGTCGTCTTCGTCGGTCGACAGGATGTCATAGGCAAAGGGACGCGAGCCGCCGCCGGGACCACCGATCTTGAAGGCGCGGACATCGGGCACGGCTTTGAGCGCTTCGAAGACCTCGGCCTCGATCTCGACTTGCGGCCGGAGGCGACCGTGCGAGGAGATTTCAGGGATGAGGTTCCCGACCAGGGGCAGCGCGCGGCCGAGGTCGATCAGCTTGCGTTCGAGCCCGTTGTCGAGCCGGTCGAGGATGATGGTGAAGGTCGCGCGGCGGATGTCGCGGTCGCCAAGGGGTGTCGAGCCGCCGATGACGAGGACGGATTTCACCCCGTCGATGTCCTTGACCACATCGCGCATCGCGTCGGTGGTGGCGGCGGTGTCGTCGAGCGTGGAGCCGGGGGGGAGTTCGACCGAAACCACGATGCGGCTTTCATCCTCGGGCGGGAAAAGGCTGCCGGGGACTCCGAAGAGGAGGATCACTGAAACGAAGACTGCGTAGCCAGCAGCTGTGACTGTGAAGTAGTAGCTCGGCAAGACCTGACCAACTGGGGAGAACAGTAGACCGAGGAGGAAAAGGCCTACTTGCCATTTCACGTCGATGTAATGCGCGAGCGGGTTGACGGCCAATTGACCCGATGGCGGCTGGACGGATGAGATGAGCAAGACATCGACAAAGTACATCGCCCACGCCGCGGCAAATACCACAGCGACTATGGTGCCGATGGGGGAAAGTGCATGGCGCAAGGAATAGGTGGTTGTCTCTCCAGTGCGAGATTGCCGCTCTCCCAGGCTCCAGGGAGCGCGAAAGCCAATCGCCTTTTGCGTCGTGAACCTAACAAACTTCAGGTAGCCGCGCATGAAGATTCCGTCCCTATGGCCCTCTTCATGGCCGACCGCATCCTTGGCGCGCATGAGATAGGCGGCCATCATTGGGGTGATGAGGCGGGCGACGAGGAGCGAGAAGAGCACGGCTATGGCGACGGTCAGGCCGAATTGTCGGAAGTACTGGCCGGGAATGCCGGGCATGAAGCTGACGGGGACGAAGACCGCGACGATGGTGAAGGTGGTGGCAATGACCGCAAGCCCGATCTCGTCCGCGGCCTCGATCGCGGCGCGGTAGGGGGTCTTGCCCATGCGGATGTGCCGGGCGATGTTTTCGATTTCCACGATGGCGTCGTCGACCAGGATGCCGGTGGCGAGCGTCAGGGCCAGGAAGCTGACGAGGTTCAGCGAGAAGCCGAGCATGTCCATCAGCCAGAAGGTCGGGACCGCCGAAAGCGGCAGGGCCACGGCCGAGATCAGCGTCGCGCGCCAGTTCCGGAGGAAGGCGAGCACCACGAGCACGGCGAGGAGCGCCCCTTCAAGGAGCGTGTGGATGGCGGATTCGTAGTTGCCATAGGTGAGAAGACGGAATCGTCGATCAGGGTGATCGCAACATTCGGATGCGCCTGGCGCAGATCCTCGACCACCTTGTTGGTCACCTCGGCCACGCTGACTTCGGAGGCGCCTTTCGAGCGGAACACGAGGAAGCTTACGCCTGGCTCGCCGTCGATCCGGGTGAAGCTTTTCAGCTCTTCATAGCTGTCGATGACGCGGCCGAGGTCGGACAGAGTGACATGGCGTCCCGAGGGCAGGGCGATGGGCGTTGCGGCAAGGCTTTCGACGGTGCCCGAGTCGCCCAGCGTGCGGATGACCTGCTCGCCGCTGCCAAGGCTGATCTTCCCGGCGCCGAGGTTGGTGTTGGTGGCCGCGATCTGGGCGCTGACGGCCTGGGCGGTAACGCCAAAGCTGTCCAGGCGCACAGGGTCAAGCTCGACCCGGATCTCGCGGTCGGCGCCGCCGATGCGGGTGACGCGGCCGATGCCCGGCCGGCCCTGCAGCGCGCGGGTGACAGTGTCGTCGACGAACCAGGAGATCTCTTCCATAGTCATGTCGGGGGCGGTGACCGAGAAGGTCATGATCGCCTGGCCCTCGACATCGATACGGGTGACGATGGGGGCTTCGATCCCGCCGGGCAGGTCGCCGCGGATCTGGTCGACCGCGTCCTTGACGTCCTGGACGGCCTTTTCGGTGGGAATCTCCATCCGGAATTCGACGACGGTGGTCGAGAGCCCGTCGGTTACAGTGGAGGTCACGCGCTTGGCGCCGGTAAGGCCTGCGACGGCGTCCTCGATCTCCTTGGTTACCTGGCTTTCCATTTCGGCAGGGGCTGCGCCCGACTGGCCGACCGATACGGCGACGAGCGGGACGTCGATGTTCGGAAACCGGGTGATCGGCAGGCTGTTGAAGCTTTGCCAGCCGAGGACAAGCAGAAGGAAGAACGCCAGAAGCGGCGCGACGGGATTGCGGATCGACCAGGCTGAGAAGTTCATCGCGCTGCCCCTCAGTTCGTCGTGTCGGTCACAAGGACCGGGTTGATCTTGTCCCCCGCCCGCACGAAGGCACCGGCCTTGGCCACCACCAGATCGCCTGCAGAAAGACCTTCGACGATCTCGACCAGGCCGCCGTCGCGAATGCCGGTCGTGACCACGACACGCTCCACGACGCCATCGGTCACACGCATGACTGTCGCACCTTCGGGGGAGGAGCCAATGGCGGTGACGGGGACGGCCAGGGCCTCACGCTCGGCGGTGATGATTTCGGCTTCGACAAACATGCCGGTGCGCAGATCTTCGCCTGCGTCAACGCTGATCCGGGCGCGGCCGAGGCGGGTTACGGGGTCGATCGTCGGTTCGATAAGCCGGACTGTTCCGTCAAGCGTCGCAACCATTCCGACGGAGCGAAGCCGGGCCTTCTGGCCGGGGGCGAGGCGAAGGATGTCGGCCTCGGCCACGTCGGCCCGCAGTTCAAGCGCGCCGTCGCGGGTGATGACGAACATTGGCTGGCCGGCCGCCGTGGCAATGGCGCCGATCTTGGCATTGCGGGCCACGATCTTGCCCGCGACAGGGGCTTTCACATCGGTGCGCGACAGCATCAGCTCGACATTGTCCAGCCGGGCTTCGGCCAGTGCGAGCTGGGCGCGAGCCGCTTCCAGGCCTTGGGTGGCCACCATCACGCGGGCATTGGCCGACGTGGCATTGGCATTGGCCGTGTCCGCCGCCGCCTGCGGCGCCGTGCCCTGTTCGCGCAGTTTTGCCGTACGGTCGGCGACACGCTGGGCTTCGTCCCGCGCGGTCTCGGCCTCGACCAGCTGGGCCTCGCCTTGCGCGATGGCCGAGCGCGCCGAAGCCAGCGCGGCGACGGTTTCGGTCTTCTGCAGCTCCAGCGTGGTGCGGGACAGGACCGCCAGAACCTGGCCTTCGGTGACCGTGTCGCCCACATCGGCAAGCAGGCTGTCGAGCGGCTGGCCTTCGACGAGCGGCGCGACCTGCACCTCCTCGACCGCGGCAACGAGGCCGGAGGCGATGATCCTGTCGGTCAGCACGCGGGCGTTGACTTCGGTCACGCTGATCGCTGGCAATGCGGGGGCGGCCGGTTCGCCGGCAGCGGCCTCTTCCGCCAAGGCGGGCAGGACTGGGGCTGCGAGAGCCAGGAGGGTAGCGAGGATCAGGGTCGGGCGCATGACGGGCTCAGCCTTCTGAAGTGTCATTGGATATGTCGGACAGGATGCGGTCGATGACGGTCACGACCTGGGCGGCAAGGGCGGGACTGGCCGGTCCGCACTGGGCGGTACGGGTGGCCATGGCCTTCACCAGCATCACCAGCATCTGGCACTGGCCCTCATAACGGCCGCGGGCCTCGTCGACGCTACGATGGGTGGCGTGGGCAAAGATTGTGGTCAGAAGGGAAACAATCGTTTCCTCCATCTGCCGGGCCGCTTCGCCGATTTCCGGCTTGCGGATCGCAGCGGCGGTGATTTCGGCCCAGAGCTGGCCGTCCTTCATCGCCTCTTCGCTGAAGTGGTTCAGGATCCGGTCGCGCAGGCAGACCATCGGGCGGTCGGAGGTCTGGATTTCGGCGAATTCGCCCTGGATCTCGGCAAGGTCATAGCCGCACATCGCCTGGACGATGGCGGCCTTGGACGGGAAGTAGCGGTAGAAGTTGCCGACGCTCATCCCGGCGGCGCGGGCGAGGTCCTGCATCGAGGCGCCGTCAAAGCCCTTTTCCGCAAAGGCCTGACGGATCGAGGCCAGGATCTCGTGGCTGCGCTCTTCGGCGGCCGGGATGGGGTGTGGCAGGGGTGGCATGGTCATCGAGTATGGGAATGAACGTTCATTCACTGGACATAGACAAGTCGAAAGAAAGGTCAAGGACGAATACGAGGCGGGGGCCAGTCTGGATGAGTTGTGCTTCACATTTCAGCAGAATTGGCCCAAAGGATCGGCAGCAAGAGGGCGGGCACGATGGCGACGGGCATCAGTTTTAGCGTTTCGGCGACAGATGGCGCGGCGCGGACCGGGGTGATTTCAACGCCCCGCGGACAGATTCGCACCCCGGCGTTCATGCCGGTCGGGACGGCGGCGACGGTAAAGGCGATGCTGCCGGAAAGCGTGGCGGCGACGGGTGCCGATATCCTTTTGGGCAACACCTATCACCTGATGCTGCGTCCTGGGGCGGAGCGGGTGGCGGCCCTCGGGGGCCTTCACAAGTTCATGAACTGGTCAAGGCCGATCCTGACCGACAGCGGCGGGTTTCAGGTCATGTCGCTGGGGCCCTTGCGCAAGCTGACCGAAGAGGGGGTACGGTTTTCCTCGCATCTCGACGGGTCGAAACACATGCTCACACCGGAACGCAGCATGGAGATCCAGAAGCTCCTGGGGTCGGACATCGTGATGTGTTTCGACGAATGCCCCGCGCTGCCCGCGACCGAGGCCGAGGTGGCCAAGTCGATGCGATTGTCGATGCGCTGGGCGCAGCGCTCGCGCGATGCGTTCGGCGACCGGCCGGGCCATGCGCTCTTCGGGATCATGCAGGGCGGCGTGACGCGGGAACTGCGCGAGGAGAGTGCGGCGGCGCTGAAAGCCATCGGGTTTGACGGCTATGCAGTCGGGGGGCTTGCCGTGGGCGAGGGGCAGGAGGCGATGTTCTCGGTCCTCGACTATGCGCCGGGGTTCCTGCCCGACGACAAGCCGCGCTACCTGATGGGCGTGGGCAAGCCCGATGACATCGTCGGCGCGGTGGAACGCGGCATCGACATGATGGACTGCGTTCTGCCCTCGCGATCCGGCCGGACGGGCCAGGCCTGGACGGCCCGGGGGCAGGTGAACCTGCGCAACGCCCGCCACAAGGACGACCCCCGCCCGTTGGAGGAAGGCTGCCAATGCCCCGCCTGCCGCAGCTATTCGCGAGCCTATCTGCACCATGTGGTGAAGGCGGACGAGATCATCGGCAGCATGCTTCTGACCTGGCACAACCTACACTATTATCAAGCGCTGATGCAGGGGTTGAGGGACGCGATTGCGGGGGGCCAACTGGTGGCCTTCGTGGCCGGATTCCACCGTCGACGCGCGGAAGGCGATATCGAGCCGCTGTGATTGGCTGACGCCATTCTTTCCCACCTTGCACCTGTTCACACAGAGGTTCATTCTGGCGAACCAAGCCGGAACTTGAATCCCCCGCAACGGGACCACAAGTTAACACATCTGTCAGGCGGAGCTGGCAGGGTTGCCGATGGTCGGGGCCCTGCAATGCTGCCGCGAATGAAGGTAGACATATGAGCACTCAGAGTTACCCGGTCCTGCCCCTGCGCGACATCGTGGTCTTCCCCCACATGATCGTGCCGCTCTTCGTCGGCCGCGAGAAATCGGTCCGCGCCCTGGAAGAGGTGATGCAGGATGACAAGCAGATCCTGCTGTCCTCGCAAAAGGACCCGACGGCCGACGATCCGCAGGCCGACGGCATCTTCCGCGTGGGCGTGCTGGCCAATGTGCTGCAGCTGCTGAAGCTTCCCGACGGCACGGTGAAAGTGCTGGTCGAGGGCAAGTCGCGGGTGAAGATCACCGGCTTCGTCGAGAACCCGGCCTTCTTCGAGGCCACTGCCGAGACGCTGCCCGAAACCGAAGGCGATGCGACCTCGGTCGAGGCGCTGGTCCGCGCGGTGAGCGAGGAGTTCGAGCGCTATTCCAAGGTGAAGAAGAACATCCCCGAGGAGGCGCTTGCGGCCGTCTCGGACACGCGCGAACCGGCGCGGCTGGCGGACCTTGTCGCCGGGCATCTGGGCGTCGACGTGGCGCAGAAGCAGGCGATCCTGGAAACGCTCGACGTCGCTGAGCGGCTGGAGAAGGTCTACGGCCATATGCAGGGGGAGCTTTCCGTTCTGCAGGTCGAGAAGAAGATCAAATCCCGGGTCAAGACCCAGATGGAGAAGACCCAGCGCGAGTACTATCTGAATGAGCAGATGAAGGCCATTCAGAAGGAGCTGGGCGACGGCGAGGACGGCCAGAACGAGGTCGCCGAGCTGGAAGAGCGGATCCGCAAGACCCAGCTTTCCAAGGAAGCCCGCGAAAAGGCCGATGCCGAGGTCAAGAAGCTGAAGTCGATGTCGCCGATGTCGGCGGAAGCGACAGTGGTGCGGAACTATCTCGACTGGCTTCTGGGCGTGCCGTGGGGCGTGAAGTCCCGCGTCAAGAAGGACCTGGGTGCGGCGCAGAAGGTGCTGGACGCCGATCACTATGGCCTGGACAAGGTCAAGGAGCGGATCGTCGAATATCTGGCGGTGCAGGCGCGGTCGACCAAGCTGAAGGGGCCGATCCTGTGCCTCGTCGGCCCTCCGGGTGTGGGCAAGACCTCGCTGGGGCGGTCGGTGGCCAAGGCCACGGGGCGCGAGTTCATTCGCATCAGCCTTGGCGGCGTGCGGGATGAAAGCGAGATTCGCGGTCACCGGCGGACCTATATCGGGTCCATGCCCGGCAAGATCATCCAGTCACTGAAGAAGGCCAAGACGACGAACCCGCTGATCCTTCTGGATGAAATCGACAAGATGGGGCAGGATTTCCGGGGCGATCCGGCGTCGGCCCTGCTTGAGGTGCTGGACCCCGAACAGAACAACACCTTCGTCGACCACTATCTTGAGGTCGAATACGACCTTTCGAACGTGATGTTCATCACTACGGCGAACTCCTACAACATGCCGGGCCCCTTGATGGACCGGATGGAGATCATCCCGCTTGCGGGCTACACCGAGGATGAAAAGCGCGAGATTGCCAAGGGGCACTTGCTGCCCAAGCAGATCGCGGCGAACGGGCTGAAGAAGGGCGAGTTCAAGGTCTCGGACGAGGCGCTGAACCATGTCATCCGCTACTATACTCGCGAGGCGGGGGTGCGGAACCTGGAGCGGGAAATCGCCAAGCTGGCGCGGAAGGCCGTGACCGAGATCCTGAAGAAGAAGGCCACTTCGGTGGCGGTCGATCCGGCCAAGGTCGAGGAATACCTTGGTGTGCAGCGGCACCGCTACGGGCTGGCCGAGCTTGAGGATCAGGTCGGCGTGGTCACGGGCCTTGCCTGGACCAGCGTCGGCGGCGACCTGTTGCATATCGAGGCGCTGAAACTGCCGGGCAAGGGCCGGATGAAGACGACCGGGAAACTGGGCGACGTCATGAAGGAATCGATCGACGCGGCGGCGAGCTACGTCCGCTCGATCAGCCCGCAGATCGGGGTGAAGCCGCCGAAGTTCGAGACGATGGACATCCACGTTCACGTCCCGGATGGGGCGACACCGAAGGACGGGCCCTCGGCGGGTCTGGCCATGGTGACCTCGATCGTGTCGGTCCTGACCGGGATTCCGGTCCGCAAGGACATAGCGATGACCGGTGAAGTCAGCTTGCGCGGCAATGCGATGCCGATCGGGGGCTTGAAGGAGAAGCTTCTGGCGGCGCTGCGCGGCGGGATCAAGACCGTCTTCATTCCGGAGGAAAACGCCAAGGATCTGGCGGAGATCCCGGAGAACGTGAAGCAGGGGTTGAAGATCATCCCGGTGACCCATGTTCGCGAAGTCCTGGCCCAGGCGCTGGTGCGCCAGCCCGAGCCGGTGGAATGGGACGAAGCGGCGGAAGAGGCGGCCGCGGCGGCACGGATGGCCGAACCGACGCCTCCATCACAGACCGCCCATTGAGGGTGAAGACAGGGGGACGGGGCGTGCAGTCAGCACGCCCCGTTTTCATTTGCGGGTCGGCCCCCTTTGACGGGCACGTCGTCTGGTGTGGTGTCGGGGTAGGGTCGGCCTGAAAGGCCCCTCGACCTTGCGTCAGTGTCGGCTCTACGGGTCCTGGAGATGCTGGGACCCCGGTCCCTTCCCGCAGGGATCGAACGGTTCGCTTGGCGGAATGCCTGTCGCAAAGTCACTGGCCCTGCGGCTTCAGGCGAAGTAAGGTCCGGCGCCAGAGATCGTGCAAGCAAAGTAGGTAACATGGCACCGCGCAAGTCCAAGGACACGGAAGAAGCTGCCGCCAAGCCGGCCAAGGCCCGGAAGTCGGCGGCAAAGATCCAGGAAGCCCCGGAGAAACCCGCCAAGGCGGAGCCGCCGGTTTCGGAGTCTGCCGCCGTCGAAGGTAAGGCCGGAACGGTGAAGCTGAAGGAGCTTGTTGACGCTGTTGCCGAGGTGACAGGTGGCAAGAAGCCCGAGGTCAAGGCGACAGTCGAGGCGGTGCTTTCGGCCATGGGCGCGGCGCTGGCAACGGGCAAGTCGCTTGTCGTTCCGCCGCTTGGCAAGCTGCGTGTGGTCAAGAACCGGGGTCCCGCACTGACCCTGAAGCTGCGGCTCGCGGATGGGCCGAAGGCCGCTGGATTGGCCCTTGCAGACGACGGCGAGGATAGCTAAAAGCCGCCGCACCGAATTAGGTTTCGGGCGATTAGCTCAGCGGTAGAGCGCTTCGTTCACATCGAAGATGTCAGCGGTTCAAATCCGTTATCGCCCACCATTCCTCCCCAAGGCGCGCCCCGGTGGCGCGCCTTTGTCGTTCTGTCGGGGCTTGTCAGACCCGGCAGGTCAGGGTAGGGACCGCACGGGGGCGGTTAGCTCAGTTGGTAGAGCGTCTCGTTTACACCGAGAATGTCGGGGGTTCGAGTCCCTCACCGCC
>JAEULQ010000047.1 GCA_016792685.1 Tabrizicola sp.
CCGGATCGCCCAGCGCCGCGCTGTCATAGGCCTCGAACTAATCGACGTAGAACTGATATTTGGTGAAGAGGACGTGGTTCTGGAAATGCGTCGTGTCGTTCGCGGTGTAATGCGACAGACGGGCCAGGCTGTAGTCCACCCGCTGCGCCGTGAACGGCGCCAGAGGGGCCGAGCCGTCGTCATAGCGCGTCATCACCCCGTTCACGATGTCGTCGTTCGTGGTGACAAGGTCCGGCACGTCGAAGACGTCACGCAGGCTGAAATCCATCACGCCTTCCTGCGGGATGGCCACCGTGCTGCCCGAGACGGCGAAATGGACCGGCATCGGCGTGTCGGACAGGCCGATCTCGACCGAGACGCCATGGTTGCGGATCAGAAGCTCGATCTGCTGGATCAGGTAGTTGCGAAAGAGATCCGGGCGGGTGACGGTCGTCGCATAGGTCCCGGGCGCCGAGACATGGCCAAAGGCAAGACGGGTGTCGACCTTGTCGAAGCTGGTCACCGTCAGGCGGATTTCCGGGTAGAAGGCGCGGACGCGGCGGCCGGGGTGGCCCTTGGTCACGGTCTTCTGGAATTCGGCCGACAGGAATCCGGTCGCCTGGCTGTAAAGCTCTTCCAGCCGGTCCACGGCCCTGGCCGCGCTGGTAAAGCTTTCCTGCTCGGGGGCATCGGGGGAAAGGATGGTGTGAGGGTCGTCCTGCATCGTGGGTCCTGAGTTTGATCCGGCATATAAGCCGAAACCGGGGGTCTTCCGCAAGTGAAGCCAATGTGACACCGGCGGCTCTTGCACCCTGCGCGCCGCACCCCGATAGTCCGGGCCATGTCAACACTGCTTTCCCTTGGCCACGGCTATTCCGCCCGCGCCCTTGCAAAACACCTCGTCCCGCAAGGCTGGCGGGTGATCGGCACAACCCGCAACCCGGCCAAGGCCGAAGTCTTCCGCGCCGAGGGGGTCGAGCCCTTGCTCTGGCCCGGCGATCTTCAGGCTGCGCTGGCCGAGGCGACGCATATCTTGTGTTCGGCCGCACCGGATGCCGCGGGCGATCCGTTCCTGCGGGCAGTGCCCGGGATCGCGCAGTCGCGGGCAACGTGGGTGGGCTATCTGTCCACGACCGGCGTCTACGGCGACCATCAGGGTGGCTGGGTGGACGAGACGACGCCGCTGACGCCCGTCTCGGACCGCGGGCGGCAGAGGGTTCTGGCCGAGGGCCAGTGGCTGGCGACCGGGTTGCCCGTCCACATCTTCCGCCTGGCCGGGATCTACGGGCCGGGGCGCGGACCGTTCGAGAAGGTCCGCGACGGGACGGCACGGCGGATCATCAAGCCGGGGCAAGTCTTCGGCCGCATTCATGTGGACGACATCGCCCAGGTGCTGGAGGCCTCGATCCGTCAGCCGAACCCGGGAGCCGCCTACAATGTCTGCGACGACAACCCCTGCCCGCCGGAAGAGGTGATCGCCCATGCCGCCCGGCTTCTGGGCCTGCCCGATCCGCCGGCCGTTGCCTTCAGCGCGATCGAAGCGACGATGACCCCGATGGCCCGCGGCTTCTACAGTGAATCGAAGCGGGTCCGGAACGACCGGATCAAGGACGAGCTTGGGGTCACCTTGCTTTACCCGGATTATCCGCAGGGTCTGGCGGCCCTGCTGGAAACCGAGACACACTGACCCCGAAGCCGCCCGCTACTGCGCGGCGATCTCGCGGCCCTGCGAGGACAGGATCGTCTCGCTGACTTCGGACAGGGCCAGCGCCGCGGCGCCATGCGCCCACAGGAGGTCGCCCCAGGCGTGGATCTCGATCGGCGGGCGGGGACGGCCGGTGTTGATCGCAAGATTGTCCATCTCGGCCAGGGTCTCGGCGGCGTAAAGGTAGTCATACCGCATCCGCTCGCCCGACAGGATGATCAGCGAGGGGTCGAAGAGATTGACCACATTCGACAGCCCCACGGCCAGATAGCGCCCAGCGCGGCGGAAGATCGACTTGGCGGTCGCGTTCCCGGCCTTGGCATGGTCGTAAAGGCTTTCCAGAAGCACGTTGATCGGCTGGCTTTCCTTGTGGCCCCAGTTCAGCGCAGTCGAAGCCTCACGCGCGAGCGCATAGTCGGCGATATAGGCCTCAAGGCAGCCGCGCTGGCCGCAACGGCAGAGCGCACCGTCAAGCTGGACCTTCATGTGGCCAAGCTCCATCCCCACCCGCTGCGCGCCGCGATAGATGCGGTGGTTCATCACAAAGCCCATGCCGACGCCGTGTTCGATGGTCACGACGGCGAAATCCGAAAGGCTGCGGCCAGCACCGAACCAAAGCTCGGCCAGGGCAACCAGATTGGCGTCGTTGTCGACATAGGCCGGCAAACCAAGCCGAGCGCTGATCGCTGCCGCAAGCGGAATGCTGCGTTCGGCGAGGACCGAGGACCAGAAGACCATGCCCTCGGCGCAATCGACGAAGCCCGGCACCCCGAGACCCAGGGCCGAAAGCGCCGAACGGTCCACTCCCGCCTTCATGCAGACCCGTTCAAGAAGCGTCTGCACCGCATCCAGGATCTCGGCCAGCGACATCGGCCCCGGACGGCGCGGGATCACGTCGTCGGCGATCAGCTTTCCAGCAAAGTCGACGATCACCGCCGTATGTTCGCGGTCCGAAAGCTTCATGCCCGCCACGAGACAGGCTTGTGCCCGGACCCCCAGCGCGACGGCGGGGCGGCCGCGACCGGCCTCATTCTCACGCGGGGCCGAGACCTCCTCGATCAGACCGGCTTCGATGAGTTCCGAGCTGATCGTGGTCACCGAGGCCGGACTGACCCCCAGATCCTTGGCCACCTGCACCCGGGGAATCAGCCCGGCAGCGCGGACCAGTTCAAACACCTGCTGTCGCAGGGGCCGCTGCGATTCGGCCAGGGGCGGGATCAGGGGGCCGACACCCCTGTGCCCGTCGCTGGTATCCGGCCGGATCGCCTTGGGCGACATTTGTTTGATCTCCGAAGAAAATTTCTTATAGGCCGGGCAGTTTGCAGGCGCAGAATGCTGCAGAGCGGCAGATTCCCGGCCAGTCTTCCGTAGCCCATAGCTTTCTCCGGCAGTTTTATTTTGACAACTGAAATTATTCGCGTCATTTTTCGCGCGTTCCGGCGAATCTGCCGGGCCGGCCATCTGCTGGCCGACACAAAGGGAGGATACTAATGCGTACCGCAATTCTCGCCGCCATCGTGGCGGTGACTGGCTTTTCGTCGGCCGCGCTGGCCGAAGGCAAGAAGATCGGCGTGTCGTGGGCCCAGTTCCAGGAAGAGCGCTGGAAGATCGACGAAGCCGCGATGAAGGCCGCGATCGAAGCAGCCGGCAACGAATATGTCTCGGCTGACGCGCAGGCTTCGGCTGAAAAGCAGCTTTCCGACATCGACGCGCTGATCGCGCAGGGCGTTGACGCCCTGATCATCAACGCCTGGGACAAGGACGCCATCGGGCCGGCCATCGAGAAAGCCGCTGCCGAAGGCATCCCGGTCGTCGGCTATGACCGTCTGATTGAAGACAACCGCACCTTCTACCTGACCTTCGATAACGTCGGCGTCGGCCGCATCATCGCGGAATCGGTGTTCGCCGTGGCCCCCAAGGGCAACTATGCGATCATCAAGGGCGACCCGGGTGACCCGAACGTCGGCTTCCTGCGTCAGGGCATGGAAGAAGTCATCGGCGCGGCTGTTGCCTCGGGCGACATCGTGATCGTCGGCGAAGCGAACTCGGACGGCTGGAAGCCCGAGAACGCCCAGAAGAACATGGAACAGATCCTGACCGCCAACAACAACGCCGTTGACGCCGTTCTGGCACAGAACGATGGCATGGCTGGTGGTGCGGCTGCGGCTCTGTCCGCTCAGGGCCTGAACGTTCCGCTGGGTGGCCAGGACGGCGACCTCGCTGCGATCAACCGCGTTGCCCGCGGCACGCAGACGGTCTCGGTCTGGAAGAACGCACGTGACCTGGGTGCCAAGGCTGGCGAAATCGCCTCGGCTCTGGCTGACGGGGCAGCACTTGACGCAATCGAAGGTGCGACCAAGTTCTCGGGCGGCGAGAAGGGCGTTGAAATGAACGCGATCCTTCTGGACCCGACCCCGATCACCAAGGACACTCTGAACCTGGCGATCGACGCGGGCCACATCACCAAAGAGCAGGCCTGCGAAGGCGCTCTGCCCGAAGTCGCTGCTTGCCAGTGATCTAGGCTGACTTTCCGGCGCCGCCCCAGGGTGGCGCCGGTCTCCTTTCTGGCGGGTGACCCATCGCCTCATGCGGGGTGGTAAAGGCGCGCGATGCCGCGTGCGACACCTGCACAGCCCCATCCCTCTCACCGGCTGGACGAGGACATGACAGATACACCCCAATCCCCGACAATCCATGCGCCCAACGAAAGCGGCTTCTCCCGCTTCTTGCGCGCCACGGAAATCGACCCGCGCCTTCTGGGCATGGTCGGCGCGCTTCTGTTAATCTGGCTGGCGTTCGAGGCCTATTCGGCCATCGTGCTGGGCCGCCCGACACTGCTGATGGGTGCGAGCCAGGCCGAAGCGAATGGCTTCCTGACCCCGCGGAACCTGTGGAACCTGTCGGTCCAGACCGCCTATATCGGGATCATGGCGACGGGGATGGTCCTGGTGATCATCACCCGCAACATCGACCTGTCGGTCGGCTCGATCATGGGCATGGTGGGCATGTACATGGGCCTCTTGCAGGTCGAGTATCTGACCCCTGCGCTTGGCCTTGGCCATCCGGTGATCTGGATTGTCACGGTGATCTTCGGCATTGCGATGGGCGCGCTGATCGGGGCGTTCCAGGGCACGCTGATCGCCTTCCTGGGCATTCCCTCGTTCATCGTCACGCTTGGCGGCCTTCTGGTCTGGCGCGGCGCAGCCTTCCTGGTCGCGGGCGGCAAGACCATCGCGCCCCTTGACGAAACGTTCTCGCTGATCGGCGGCGGGTCCTTCGGGGCGCTTGGCAAGACCGGAAGCTGGATCTTCGCCGTGATCGCCTGCACCTTCGTCGTCTGGGCCTTCCTGAACGGCCGCAAGGCGCGCAAGACCCACGGCTTTGCGCTGCGCCCGGTCTGGGCCGAGACCTTCGTGATCGGCCTTGTCTGCGCGGTGATCGTCGGCGCTACGGCCATGGTGAACAGCTACATCTGGCCCAAGGGCAACATCGAGAAATACTACGCATCGATCGGGCAGGAGCTGCCGGAATGCGCCAAGGACAGCGACACGATCTATGAAGGTGTCTGCGCCAGCTTTGGTCACGGCTTTGCCTATCCGGTGCTGATCATGATCATCGTCGCCATCGCGATGACCATCCTGATGACCCGCACCCGCTTTGGCCGCTATGTCTTTGCCATCGGCGGCAACCCGGAGGCGGCCGCCCTGTCGGGCATCAACACCCGCGCCATGACGGTGAAGATCTTCACCCTGATGGGCGGACTTGCAGGCATCGCCGCTGTCATCGGCGCGGCGCGCCAGAACAGCGCCACCAACGCGATGGGCAACCTTGACGAACTTTACGTCATCGCGGCTGCGGTCGTCGGCGGCACCTCGCTGGCCGGGGGCGTCGGCACGATCTATGGCGCCATCATCGGCGCGCTGATCCTGACCAGCTTGCAGACCGGCATGGTGCTGATCGGCTTCGGCGACGGCTCCTACCAGCGGATCGTGATCGGCATCGCGCTGGTCTTGGCCGTCTGGCTCGACATCGTTTACCGCAAACGCATCAAGTGAGGGGCTAAGATCATGGTAGACAGAACCGGAACCCCGCTTGTCGAACTGCGCGACATCTCGATCGCCTTCGGCGGCATCAAGGCCGTCGACCATGCGAGCGTCGATCTCTATCCGGGCGAGGTGGTCGGCCTGCTCGGCCACAACGGCGCCGGCAAGTCGACGCTGATAAAGATCCTCTCCGGCGCCTACCGCGCCGATGGCGGCGAGATTCGCGTGAACGGCGAGGCCGCGCACATCGCCTCGCCCCGCGACGCCCGGCGCCACGGTATCGAGACGATCTTCCAGACGCTGGCGCTGGCCGACAACATCGACGCCGCCGGCAACATTTTTCTTGGCCGCGA
>JAEULQ010000091.1 GCA_016792685.1 Tabrizicola sp.
AGCATCGACTTGCCGACGTTCGACCCGGCGCCCTGGATCATGATCCGCTTCATGCCTTTCGCGCCATCAGCCAAAGGAAGAAGACTCCGCCTACCAAACCGGTCACGACCCCGATCGGCATGTCCTCGGGCGCCATGACGATGCGGGCGATGGTGTCGGCGACGACCAGGAAGATGGCCCCCGCAAGCGCGGAAAGCGGCAGGACGCGTGCGTTGTCGCCACCCACCGCAAAACGGACGAGATGCGGCATCATCAACCCGACAAAGCCGATCAGACCCGAGAAGGCGACCATGACGCCGGTGATCAGCGCCCCGGCCACAAAGACCGACAAGCGGAAGCGTGCGACGGGAATGCCCAGCGAGGCTGCGGTCTCGTCACCCAGCGACATGGCATTCAGGGCGGGGGCCTGGGACCAGAGCCAAAGACCCGCAGGCAGCAGGACGGCCAGCGGGTAGATCAGGTGCGACCACTGGGCAAGGCCAAGGCCGCCAAGCATCCAGAAGACCACGGTATGCGTGGCCTTGGGATCGCCAAGGAAGATCAGGATATTGGCCCCGGCCATGATGATGAAGCTGACCGCGACCCCTGCCAGGACCAGGCGGTCGGCCGAAGTGGCGCCCGCCAAACGGGCCACGGCCAGCACAAGGACCGTGGCAGCCAGCGCGCCCCCAAAGGCCATCAGCGGCACGGTGAGCAGGCCAAGGAAAAGCCCGGTGTGCAGAAGTGCCGCGATGGCGCCGAAGGCCCCGCCCGACGAGATGCCCAGAAGATGCGGGTCGGCAAGCGGATTGCGGGTGACAGACTGAAGGGCCGCCCCGGTGATGCCAAGCCCTGCGCCCACCAGCGCGGCAAGAAGCGCGCGGGGAAAGCGGATGTCCCAGACGATGGCCGCGCGCCCCTCGGTCCAGTCCGGAGTGACAAGTCCGGGGGCGAGGTGATGGGCAAGCACCCCCCAGACCGTCGAAAGCGGCACGGCGACAGCGCCGACCGAAACGGCGATCAGCACGGCAAACAGAAGGAGGCTCCCGCCTGCCAGCACGACCCCGGCCCGGCGCGTAAGGCGCAGGGCGGGACGGGCAGTGGTGGCGAGCGGGGTCTCGGTCATCCGGCACGCTCCTGGATCCAGCGGGCAGCGGTGCGGCCCGACAGCACGGCACCGTGGGCGGTGCCGGGGTAATCACCCTCGGTCGCTTCACCGGCAAAGACCAGGCGGCCGTCCCAGTCGGCCCCGGCCAACGCGCGTCGGGTGGCCGGAGACATGCCGGTGGCGTGAAAGGAATAGCTGCCAAGCGCAAAGGGATCCAGCGACCAGCGGGTCGTCTGCGAGGCTATCGGCGCCGGAAAGGCGGTGCCGAACATGGCCTTCAGCGCCTCATACGCGGCGGATCGGGTGGCGTCATCGTCAAGGTATTCAAGCTCGCGGGCCTGGGATCCAGCGTGGAAACCCAGCAGAACAGGGGCCTTGGCAGCGCGGGCAAGACTGACCCATTGCGCCCAGTGGCCGTCCTTCGGGCCAAGCCATTCGATCCAGTCGACATCCGGGTCCCAGGCAACGCGGTCAAAGCGAAGCCAGCATTTGTTGAGCAGCCCCATGCCAAGCGTGTCGATGGCCTCCTGGCGGGTTGGGGAAAGGGGTTCGGCGAATGCAACCGCGCCGGATTGCAGGACGCCAAGAGGGAGGGTCACAACGGCCTGATCCGCGGAAAGCACGGTGCCGTCGGCAAGGGTCACCGCGACACCGCCTGCAGTCGGTGCCAATCCTGTGACGGTCTGGCCCAGCCGGATCGTCAGGCCAGAGGCGAGGTGAGTGGTGATCTGGTCGTAGCCTCCCGGGAAAAGCACGTCTTCACCCGAGAACTCCTTCCCCGAGTCGAAGTGCCAGGCCGAGGCTTCGCTCCAGTCGGCGGCGTATTCCTGTTCGACGGCGGCATTGATGTGGTGACGGACCAGGCGCCTGGTTTCTCCATCGGCCTTTTCCCAGGCGGCAGAGGACTGGACGGCCTCGGCAAGGGATATGTCGCTGTCACGGTCCTCGGCGGCAGCGCGGGCGTCTTCGACCAGCGTTTCCGCGGCGTCAGTGGCATCAGAGAGGTCGACTTCCGCTCCGTTCGGCCCGAGGGCGAGGCTGCGATCATAGGACGTAGGGATGCGGGTCGCCCCGGCCGCATCGGCGAGGGCGGTAATCGGGTTGCCCTTCGTGCCATGGATCCAACTCGCGCCAAGATCCATCGGCAGGTCCGGCCAGAGACGGGAGGTATGGATGCGGCCGCCGATGCGGTTGCGGGCTTCGATGACCGTCACCTCATGCCCCGCGGCCTGAAGGTCGCGGGCGGCGGCAAGGCCTGCAAGGCCAGCGCCGATGACCACGACCCGGCGCGACGTCTGCGCCCGCACCCGCTGCGCCAATAGCGCTGCGGGCAACAGGGTCATGGCGGCACGGCGGTTCATCACTTCCCCCAGAAGCCCGCCACCAGTTTTTCCACCGCGCGGATGTTGCGGGGGCCGGGGGTGGCCTCGACATATTCGAGGACCACATAGCGGTCATTCTTCACCGCGTCGACATTGGCGAAGGCCGGGTTGCCTTCCAGGAAGGCAATCTTCTCTTCCGCCGTCACGTCGCCGTAGTTGACGATCACGATGACCTCCGGATTGCGCTCCACCACCGGCTCCCAGGCGACGGTGGCCCAGCTTTTGTCCAGGTCATCCATGATGTTGCGGCCGCCCGCCGCCTCGATCAGCGCGGTGGGGATGGCATAGGCCCCGGCGGTGAAGGGGGTTTCCTCGCCGCTGTCGTATACGAAGACCCGCAACGGATTGGTGCGGTCGACACTTGCGGTGGTCTCGGCCAGTTTCGCCTCATACCCCGCGACCAGGTCCTTCGCGCGGTCCTCGACGCCGAAGATCGTCCCGAGGTTCAAGAGGTCGTTGTACATGTCCTGCATCGAACTCCGCGCTTTCGGCCCGACGAAGATGCAGCTTTCGGTCAGCTCGTAGGTCTTGATGCCAAGGGGCTCCAGCGTTTCGGGCGTGACCTCGCCACCGACTTTCATGCCGTAGTTCCACCCGGCGAAGAAGAAGTCTGGCTCGGCACCCAGCAGGACTTCGCGGCTGGGATACTGCGCGGAAAGCTCCGGAAGCTCCGCGATCCCTGCGCGCAGTTCCTCATCCAGCGTCTTCCAGCCCGACACGCCCGTATAGCCGACCATCCGGTCGTGCAGGCCGAGCGCCAGCATCATCTCGACCAGGTTCACGTCATTGGCGATGGCCCGGGCGGGCGGGGCATCAAAGGTGACCTCGCGGTTGCAGCTCTTCACCGTCACCGGAAAGGCCAGAGCGGGGGTCGAGAGCAGGAGAAGGGCAATGAGGGCGGTTTTCATCTAGCTGTCCAGTTGGAAAGAGAAACGGGGGGCGGCGCCCGTACGGTCGATACGGGGAACGACTTGAAACGCACGGGCGATCGTGGCTTCGGTCAGAGCCTCGTCCGGCGGCGCGTCGGCGATGACGCGGCCCTGATCCAGGATCAGGATTCGGTCGGCGAATTCGGCGGCAAGGGTCAGGTCGTGCAGCGTGCAGACCACGGCAAGCCCAAGGCCCCGCAGCAGGCGCAGAAGCTCCAGCTGATGGCGGATGTCCAGGTGATTGGTGGGCTCGTCCAGCACCAGGATGCGTGGCTCCTGCGCCAGCGCCCGGGCCACCATGACCCGCTGCCGCTCGCCACCCGACAGCGTGCCGAAACGGCGGTCGGCAAGGTGGCCCAAGTCCATCCGCACCAGCGCCGCATCGGTAATGGCCTTGTCCCGCGCCCCGGCCCCCATGCCCTGCCGGTGCGGCAGGCGGCCAAGCGAGACGATCTCTCGCGTGGTCAGGGCGAAATCGGTCGGCTGTTCCTGCAGGACGGCGGCGACGATCCGGGCCGCCTCCCGCGCTGGGCAGAGCCAGAGGTCGCGGCCCTCGACCAGGACCGAACCCGAAAGCGGTGCCTGATGGCGATAGAGAAGCCGCAGAAGCGAGGATTTCCCCGCCCCGTTCGCCCCGCAGATTGCCAGCACTTCGCCCTCGGCCAAGGTGAACGAGATGTCATGCAGGATCGGCGGCACCCGCTTCGGCCCCCATGTCACCTGGCGCATCTCAAGAACCGGGCTCACTGGATGGCCCCTTCCCGCGTGACGATCATCGCAGCGGGGATGCGGGCCAGCGTCGTGTCGCACAGCCGCAAAGGCAGATCCTGGCCGTTCATCCAGCCGTCCGGCAGCGCGGCATAGCTGCGGGCGAAGGCTACCAGATCGTCCAGCGGCTGGTCGGGATCGATGTCGCCGAAAAGCCAGGTGGCCTTTTCAGTCGCCCGCCAGCCGACAACACAAGGCTCGCCGTGATCCGGCACGCAGCCCGCAAGGCAAGCAGTGCCCGAAACCTCGAACGCATCGCCCAGGCCCGCCGCCGAGATCGCGGCGCGCAGCTTCTTCAGCAGCTCGAAACCCGGCTTGCAGTCGTCGCCCTTGTGCTTGCAGGCCTTGCAGACAAGGATCTGATGCGGCGCGGACTGCGCCACGGAATAGGGTCGGGCCCTGGGGCCCTTTGGATTTCCGTCCATCGAATACTCCATCCGGGGCACCCCGCCCGGGTCGGTTGATTGCTTCGATGGCAGGTCTCCTGACTTCGCGGGTCTGGGCTCGCCCCGCCTTCCCATACCCGCCGGACTTCCGGTCAGAGGCACAGTGGCGTCGGGGGTCGCTCGCCGCTTACAGTTGCGGGGGCAGTCACGGATTTGGCGGCTGTTGCCTACACCACACCGTATTCCCTTTTCACCCGGCCGCGCGTGGTTTGGCCGGGAACCATCACCACTTGGTGTGCGACGGAACGCACCCGGGATCAAGATGGAAAGCGACCAATCGGGCACCGCCTGCGCCGTACGCGGCAAATGGTCAGTTGGCGGTTTCCGGAACGGGCAGGGAAGAAGCATTCCGGAATGTTATAAGATAACATAACATGCGGCAAGCCCGGACTCCTGCCCCATCCTCCCGTTGGCTTCCCACCCGCGCCGAACGGACGCCCGGCGGTGTCACCCCGATGCGGCCTGATCCGCCAGCCCCCAGTCGCGCATCGCCTGGACGATCGGCAGCAGGCTTTGACCACGCGCAGTCAGCGAATATTCCACCCGTGGCGGGACTTCCGCAAAGATCTGGCGGTGGATCAGGCCGTCGGCCTCAAGCTCGCGAAGCTGCTGGGTCAGCATTTGCTTGGTCACCCCGGGAATCGCGCGTCCCATGACCCCGAAACGGGTGACGCCACCCTCGATGCAAAACAGGATTACCGGCTTCCACTTGCCGCCGATCAGCGACAGGCAATGGGTTACCGGGCAGTCCGCTCCAGGGTTCGGCACCAATGGTCTGCTTTTCATGACTATCTCTGAAAAATATGTCTAGTTGAGCAAAGCAGATTCTGGCTTCATATGGAAGGCCCGTCAATCCGGACTGGCCATCGTGTTCCCCTCTGTCGCTACCATCCGCACTGCGATTGCCGAGCTTCGGTTCCGGCCCATTCTAGTGGCACTGGCCCTGATGCCCTGCGTGACGGCGCTCCTGGCCGCCTCGGGAATCGATGCTGCCGCAAATCGGTTTGCGCAGGGGGCGATGCCGTTCTGGCTTTCTGTCGTCTGGTCCGCGCCGGCCCTGATCCTGGGCCTGGTCGCACCCGTCCTGATCCCGCTTCAGGCCGGACTGCTGCCGCAAACGCGCGCGCATGCCCCGCGCCTCTGGCTTGCCCTCGGCCTTTCCTTGGCGCTCGTCTCGGTGCTGAAGGCCCTGACCGGTCGCATTCACCCCGAGGCACTCGTTCCCGCGGATCTCTATGCCCGCTCGCTGGGGTTCACGCTTCTTGGTGGTGAGCTTGTCGAGGGCTGGCCATCCGGCCACGCCGCGACCAACGGTGCCGTGGCGCTGGTCCTCGCACAGGCCTCACCCTCTCCGACGATCCGCCGCCTGTCGATCGCATGGCTGGTCTGGGTCTGGGCCGCCGTCGTGCTGGGGATAAACGGGCAGGTCCATTGGCTTTCCGACATGGTCGCGGGCGCACTGCTGGCGGCCGCGACGGCACGTTCCCTTTCCACTCCCGAAAGATAACGCGATGAAAACGCTGGTTCTGACGAAATTCTCGAAAACTCCGATGCAGGCAATGGCTCTGACCGAGGGTCCGCTCCCCCGGGTCGCACCGGCCCAGGTCCTGGTACGGATGCGGGCAGCGGCGCTCAATCCCGCCGACCTGCACATCGAATCGGGCGAAATGAAACTGATGTCCCCAGTGAAGCCGCCCTTCGCCCTCGGGGTCGATGGCGCCGGTGTCGTTGAAAGCGACGGGCGACGCTTCCGCAAGGGTGACCGGGTGATGGTCTACACCGGACTAGTTCATTGCGGCACGCTGGCCGAAGTGATGGCGCTGCCCGAAGACTGGCTGGCGACCGTGCCCGAAGGCTGGTCAGAGGCAGAGGCAGCGGCTGCCCCGCTCGCACTGCTTGTTGCGACCAAGGTGCTGGACCGCACCGCCGCGAAACCGGGCGAGCGGATGCTGGTCACGGCCGCAGGCGGACCGGTCGGCGCGGCGGTAACAGCGCTTACGGTCGCGCGTGGTCTGCACGTCCACGGATTGGGGTCAGGGGCGGACGAAGCCTATGTCCGCAGTCTCGGGGCCAAGGATTACACCGACTACCGCACCGGCACGGTCCGCGCTTTCGGGCGGCATTTCGACATCGCGCTCGACTGCCTGGGTGGCACGGCCTTCAACGAGGCTGCGGCGGTGATCCGGCCGGGAGGGCGCATCGTGTCGCTGAAGGTCATGACCGGCACCGAGGACATGGAAGCGATGGGGATGCGGATCCCCGGTCTGATGAAACTTCTGTTGCCGCTGGTCTTTCGAAAACAGCGCAAGGCGGCAGAACGGGCGGGTGCCCGGCTGATCGGCCTTGCCTCGCACCAGGACGGCGCGGCGCTGGAGCGGGCAGCAGAACTTGCCGCACGGGTGGGCTACCGGCCGCGGATCGACAGTTTGCATCCCATGGCTGACTTCGCCTCGGCCTTTGCGCGGCTGGCGGCCCATCCACGCGGCAAGGTCGTGGTCTCGATTGCCTGACCCCAACGTTCTTTAGCCGGACGGAAGCCGTGCGACGACGGCTTCGACCAGGTCTGACAGGGGAAGGGCGATGTCGACGGTGATCGCTTCGTCCGGCCCAGGGGGCTCCAGCGTCGCGAACTGGCTGTCCAGAAGCGACAGCGGCATGAAATGTCCCGGTCGGTTTGCCATGCGGGCTGCAATCAAGTCCCGGCTGCCGGACAGGTGGAGGAACACCACCGGCCCGCCCGCGCCTGCCCGAATGCGGTCGCGGTAGACACGGCGAAGGGCCGAACAGCCGATGATCAGCGGTGCGTTGTCGCGCAGGGCGCCCGCGACGCGGTCCAGCCAGGGCCAGCGGTCCGCATCGGTCAGCGGGACTCCGTCCCGCATCTTGGCGACATTCACTGCCGGATGCAGGTCGTCACCGTCGCAATACCGCACACCAAGCCGCGCCGAGAGCGCCGCGCCGACCGAGGACTTCCCACAGCCGGAAACACCCATGATGACCAGACGTAGCGGCCCGCTTGCCGGGTCGGGATCGGGAAGTGTCACCCAGAGCCTCCTGTCACTTCGCAGCTGCCGATGACCTATTGGCACAAGGGAAAGGCTTGACCAAGGGGCCGGGGGCAAGAACAGTGAGCGCTAACGGAGGGAGCCATGTCCAGCTTCGAAATCATCGATCCTGCTTTCGGATCCTTTGTGCTGCACAACGCGCCGGTGAAGAAGCTGGCCGAGGGCTTCGACTGGGCCGAGGGTCCGGTCTGGTTCGGCGACATGAACTGTCTGCTGTTTTCCGACATCCCGAACAACCGCATCCTGTGTTGGTCCGAGGCTGGGCTCACGACCTTTCGCCAGCCCGCGAACTTTGCAAACGGCCATACCCGCGACCGGCAGGGTCGGCTGATCTCCTGCGAACACGGGCTCCGCCGCGTGACGCGGACAGAGTGGGACGGCTCCATCACGGTGATTGCCGACGGCTACCAGGGCAAGCCACTGAACAGCCCCAATGACGTGATCGTGGCCCGCGACGGGGCGATCTGGTTCACCGATCCGCACTACGGAATCGTCACCGATTACGAAGGCTTCAAAGCCGAGGCGGAACTGCCCTGCTCGGTCTACCGGGTTGATCCGTCTGGCAGCATCGAGGCCGTGATCACCGACATGGCCTGCCCGAACGGTCTCGCGTTCAGCCCCGACGAAAGCCTGCTTTATGTCGCCGATACTGGACGGGCGTTTTC
The DNA here is from genome assembly GCA_016792685.1 of Tabrizicola sp. Taxonomy (GTDB): domain Bacteria; phylum Pseudomonadota; class Alphaproteobacteria; order Rhodobacterales; family Rhodobacteraceae; genus Tabrizicola. Next base: position 8,343 of record JAEULQ010000091.1, read on the forward strand.
CAGCGATCCCCAGCACATCCTGGCCTTCGACATGGCATCGGGCCGGCCCCGGAACGGGCGGCTCTTTCACAGGATCGACCCCGGCTGCGCCGATGGCATCCGGGTGGATTCGGACGGCAATCTCTGGTCCTCGGCCGCGGACGGGGTGCATTGCATTGCGCCGGACGGGCATCTGATGGGCAAGATCCTGGTGCCCGAGGTTGTATCCAACATCTGTTTCGGCGGCCGGGCAAAGCACCGGTTGTTCATCACTGCGACGACAGGCCTTTATGCGGTCGTCCTGAACCGGAGGGGCGTGCAATGGCCGTGAAACCGCAAGTGGGGCTGATCGGCCTGGGAACCATGGGGGCGGCGCTTGCCCTGAACATCGCCGAAAAGGGCTTTCCCATCGCGGTCTGGAACCGCACGGCCTCGGTCACGCGCGACTTCCATGCCGGGGCGGGGGACCTCGCGCAGCGGATCGTGCCGACCGAATCCCTTGCAGATCTGGTCGCGGCAATGGCCAGCCCCCGCGCGATCATCCTGATGGTCCCGGCAGGCAAGGCGGTGGACGACCAACTCGCCGCTCTGGCCCCGCACCTTGGCGCCGAGGATCTGGTGATCGACGCGGGCAATGCGAACTTCCACGACACCAACCGCCGTGCAGCAGCAGGGCTCGCATTCCGTTTCATGGGGATCGGCGTCTCGGGCGGCGAGGAAGGCGCGCGGCACGGGCCCGCGATCATGGCGGGCGGTCGGGCCGAGGATTGGGCACGGATGGCCCCGGTCCTGCAGGCGATCGCCGCAAGGGCCGAGGATGGCACCCCCTGCGCCGACCATATGGGCGAAACGGGAGCCGGACATTTCGTCAAGGCGGTCCACAACGGCATCGAATACGCCGACATGCAGATGATCGCCGAGACCTACGGCGTGATGCGCGACGGGATGGGGATGACGGCCGGTGAGATCGCCCCGGTCTTCGCGCGCTGGAACGAAGGCATCCTGCGCTCCTACCTGATCGAGATCTCGGCCGCGGTTGCGGCGGCAGCGGACCCGGTGAAGGGGGGACCGCTGATCGACATGATCGTCGATGCGGCCGGGCAGAAGGGCACCGGGCGCTGGACAGCGATCGAGGCGCAGAACCTTGGCACGCCGATCCCGGTGATCGAAGCGGCGGTGATGGCGCGGAACGTGTCGTCCCGCCGTGGCGAGCGGGCGGCCGGTGAGGCCCTGTACGGCGCGGCTCCTTCCCGCGTCGACCTGCCCCTGGCCGATCTGGAACAGGCGCTGATCGCGGGCAAGATCCTCTGCTACGCTCAGGGCTTCGCGATGATGACGGCGGCTGCGGTTGAATTCGGCTGGGCGCTGGACATGCCGCGCGTTGCCCGGGTCTGGCGGGCGGGCTGCATCATCCGCTCGGCGATGCTGAACGACATGGCCATGGCGCTGGCCGAGGACCCATCGCGCAACCTGATGCTCGCCCCCTTTTTCGCCAACCACCTGCGCCAGTCGGTCCCGGCCTTGCGACGAGTCGTGGCTGCGGGCGCGCTGCATGGCCTTGGTCTGCCTGCCCTGTCGGCAGGGCTGGCCTGGTTCGACCTGATGCGCACCGCAAGGGGCACGGCCAACATGATCCAGGGCCAGCGGGACTATTTCGGCCTGCATGGCTTCCAGCGGCTCGACGGGCTCGACCACCCCCACGGGCCCTGGGCGAAGGACTGACCGTCAGACGGTTGGTCGGGGTTCAGTGTCGCGTGGGCAGGTTGCCCACCCTACTTTTCAGCCACCTGCCAACCGTCGATCACCGCAACCGCCTCTTCCGCCGTCTCGACCATGGCGAAAAGCGACAGGTCCTCGGGCGCGATGACGCCGGCTTCGGCGAGGTGCTGCCAGTTCACCACCTTCTCCCACCAGTCGCGGCCAAAAAGCAGGAACGGGATCGGCTTCATCCGTCCGGTCTGGATCAGGGTCAGGCTCTCGAACAGCTCGTCCATCGTGCCAAAGCCGCCCGGGAAGACGCAGACCGCCTTGGCCCGCATCAGGAAGTGCATCTTGCGGATCGCGAAATAGTGGAAGTTAAAGCTGAGATCCGGCGTCACATAGGCGTTCGGCGCCTGTTCATGCGGCAAGACGATGTTAAGCCCGATCGACTGGCCCCCGGCCTCGTCGGCACCGCGGTTGCCGGCCTCCATGACGCCGGGACCGCCGCCGGTGACGATGACATTCTCGCGGCCATAGGTCTCAAGGCTGCGCTCGGTCATGATCCGCGCAAAGCGGCGCGCTTCGTCATAGTAATGCGACAGATCGGCCAGCGTCTTGGTGCGCGCGGTGTCGCGGTGTTCGGGGGCTGGGATGCGCGCGCCGCCGAACATGACGATGGTGTTCTCGATCCCGCGTTCGTCCATGATGAGCTGCGGCTTCAGAAGCTCAAGCTGCAAACGGACCGGGCGCAGCTCCTCCCTCGTCAGGAAATCGCGATCGGCAAAGGCCAGCCTGTAGGCGGGCGCCCGGGTCTGCGGCGTGTCGGGAATGCGCTTGGCAGCGGCGATGTCCTCGACACTGTCGCGGAACGGGTGCGTGCGGGGTTCGTCTTTCATCGCCTTGGCCTTGGTTGTCTGATCGGGCCAAGACCTATAGCGTCCGGGCAGACAAGGAAAGGTTGGCAATCATGGACTGGCGCAGTGAGATCGAGGCGGCAGCAGGCCGGATTGCCGGGCATGTGCGGGTCACCCCGGCGCTGCAGGTAGAGATCGCGGGCATCGGCCCGATTGAGCTGAAGCTTGAACACATGCAGCACACCGGCAGCTTCAAGGCGCGCGGGGCCTTCAACCGGCTGGTCAAGGGACCCGTGCCCGCGGCAGGGGTGGTGGCGGCCTCGGGCGGCAATCACGGTGCTGCGGTGGGGTTTGCGGCCCGCAAGCTTGGGCATCCGGCGCGGATCTTCGTCCCCGAGATCGCGGGTCCGACAAAGATTGCGCTGATCCGGGCGCAGGGGGCAGAGTTGGAGATCATGTCCGGTCCGGTATCCGAAGTTTTCGCAGCGGCCGAGGACTACGCCCAACGGACCGGGGCGTTGCAGGTCCATCCCTTTGATGCACCCGACACGCTGGCCGGTCAGGGCACCTTGATGCGGGAATGGGAAGCGCAGGGTCTTGAGGCCGATACCGTACTGATCGCCGTGGGTGGTGGTGGCTTGATCGGCGGGGCTTTGGGCTGGCTTCAGGGGCGGCGCAAGGTCGTGGCGGTCGAGCCTGAACTGGCGCCGACCCTGCATGCCGCGCTCAAGGCCGGGAAACCGGTGCCGGTCGCACCATCGGGTGTTGCCGCGAGTTCCCTGGGTGCGCCGATGATCGGGCAGTTCTGCTTTGGCCTCGCGACCGGCGTCACCTCGGTCCTGGTGGAAGAGGCGGCGATCCTTGCCGCCCAGCGCCTCCTCTGGGACAGCCTGCGGCAATGGGTGGAACCGGGCGCCGCGACGGCGCTGGCCGCCCTTCTGTCGGGCGCCTATGTGCCGGCGCAGGGGGAAAAGGTGGCGGTTCTTCTCTGCGGGGCCAATCCGGCACCTGCCCCCTATGGCTGATTGCAAGGGCTGCCGGGTTTCAAGTAGAAGGCCGGGACTTTTGCCGCGGGAGGCCTGCCATGACCAATTCGACCCTTGAAGCCGCCATCGAAGCCGCCTGGGAGGCGCGCGACGCAATCTCTCCCGCCACCAAAGGCGAGGTGCGCGATGCGATCGAGGCGACCTTGACCGTGCTGGATTCCGGCACGCTGCGGGTGGCCGAGAAGCGGGGCAATGACTGGCATGTGAACCAGTGGGCAAAGAAGGCCGTCCTTCTGTCGTTCCGCCTGACCGACATGTACGAGATTTCGGGCAGCAACGGCGGGTCGAACTGGTGGGACAAGGTGCCGTCGAAATGGCAGGGCTGGAGCGCCGAGGACTGGCGCAAGGCCGGGTTCCGGGCGGTTCCGGGCTCGATCGTGCGGCGCTCGGCCTTCATCGGCAAGAACGTGGTCCTGATGCCGTCCTTCGTGAACATCGGGGCCTATGTCGATGAAGGGTCCATGGTCGACGGCTGGGCCACGGTCGGCTCCTGCGCCCAGATCGGCAAGAACGTGCATCTTTCGGGCGGCGTCGGGATCGGCGGGGTGCTGGAGCCGATGCAGGCCGGCCCCACGATCATCGAGGACAACTGCTTCATCGGCGCACGCTCGGAAGTGGTCGAGGGCTGCATCATCCGCGAAGGGTCGGTCCTTGGCATGGGGGTCTTCATCGGCAAGTCGACAAAGATCGTCGACCGCGAAACCGGCGAAGTCATGTATGGCGAGGTCCCGGCCGGGTCGGTGGTCGTCGCAGGCTCGATGCCGTCAAAGGGGGGCATCAACCTTTACTGCGCGGTCATCGTGAAGAAGGTCGACGCACAGACCCGCTCGAAGACCAGCATCAACGAGCTTCTGCGCGACTGACGGTCACGCGACCAGCAGGGCCGCCACATGTGCCGGGACTTCGGTCCGGGCGGGCGGCCCGTAGCCGAATTCAGGATCCTGCCGAAGCTCGGGGAAGAGCGTGAACAGCTCTTCCCGCGTCGCCGGATCCTGTTCGGCCAGCGTGACCGGGCCAGGGTGATAGCTTTCGCTCCACAGGCCCTCGGCGCAGATGATCTGGTGGCGGTCGAACAAAAGGTGGTGATAGGTCACCGGGTGGCCGGAACCGACCTGCTGCAAGAGACCCGCCCGGACCAGGTGAATCGCCCGGACCAGCACTTCGGCCTCGCCGCAGTAAAGCTCGGCCCGCCAGCCGCAGAGATAGATCCTGTGCTGTGGTGAAACGGCCAACTCGGCATGATCGCCAAGCACGCCCGCCCGGATGCGGACCGGGGCCAGCGATCCCATCGCCGGAACCCGCCGCGTGCCGTGCCAGAGCACGGGCTGCAAGCCATGGTCCAGGGTCACAACAAGATCGCCGATGGCAATATCCTCGACCGGAACCAGCCCGCGCGATGTCTCGATCCGGGTACCGGCCACAAAGCACGGCACGACCTCGCCGGTGACAAAGCCGACATCGGTAATCCCGTCCGCATTGGTCACCTCATAGGAAAAGCTCTCCTGGCCCGGACTGTCGTCCCAGTCGCTGACGACCGTGATGGTCCCGTCGCCATTGACCTCGATCACCAGACCCGAGGGCAGGGTGATCTGGCTGCCTTCGCTCACGGGCACGCCATTGATCTTGGTGATGCTCAGGGTGCCGCCCGCGGCGTTGCTGTCGTTTCCGGCCAGATCGATGGTGGTCGAGCCGCCAAGACCCACGGAAAAGCTGTCATCTTCGGCAATGACAGCGGTCTGGATCGAATTGCCAGCGATCAGCAGGTTGCTGTCATAGGCTGCGTCACCACCATCGGCGATGCCGATCTTGATGTGGTTGACCTGTCCCGGGATGACCGGCGCCTTCAGCGTCAGCGTGACGGTGAACCCGTCCATCTCGGTGTTGTACTGGTCCTTCGCGTTGTCGATGTAGAGGTTGCCGTTGTGGGTCGGATTGATGTTGTTGATCGAGATGTCGCCGTCACCCACGGTCAGCTGGGCCTTCTGGCCATTCACCCAGACACCCACTGCGTCATTGAAGCCGGAGCCTACGTATTCGAGATATTCCTCGGACGAGAAGGTGATCTGCATCGTGAGGACGGAGCCCTCGGGGATGAAATCGGCCTTGAAGATGGCTGCGTCATAGGTCTTTGCGCCGGCAATGGCGTTCAGATCGGCATCTCCGTCGACACCGCCGGTATCCGTCGTGCGTGAGGCGGTCTGGTTGGCCTCCCCCGTTGTATTGGTAAAGTTGCTGGCCCGGCCGGTCGACAGGATGACACCGGTATCCGAAGGCGTGACATCCGGCGCGATCGTGTCGCCTTTCGAGTAGATCCCCGCCGAGGCGGGGTCGCCGGTATAGGTGGCGTTAACGATCCTGATGCCCGCGCCGAACATCGCCTCGGCCATCTGTGTGGCCCCGGCAGTCGTGTCGACAGGCAGTTTTGTTGCAAGCACCATGGCGCCCCTCGTCCGGAAATGACCGGGCAAGGGTGGGCGGGAACATCTCAGGAACGGTTAACGGCTCCGTCCAAGATGCCTAAAATTCGCTGCGTTGCAGTCAGTCGAGTTTGCAGCCGGTCCCGCCGATGCCGTCATCGTCGCCCGAAGGGCAGCCGACCTCGACGGGTTCGGCCATAACCGGTTCGGGGGCGGCCTCCTCCTTCACCGCGCAGGCGGCAAGGAACGCGAAGGCGATCAGGGCAAGAAGGCGCATCAGTCAGTCTCTCCGGTCCGGTAGAAGTAGCCGCCGGCGCGGAACCGCAGGGGCCCGGGCCGGGGGTTTTCTTCCTTCATCCGGGCGGCAGTCTGGCTCAGTTCCTGGAAAAGCGCCATCTCTCCGGCTGCGAAACGTTCGGAAAGCGCAGCGACCTGCGCTTCGGTCAGGCCGGTGTAGTGGACCGCGCGTTCGAAATGTGGCGGGGCGGCGCCCTGGACGTTTTCGGCCGCGGCCTGGGCATGGTCACCAAGGTTGCGCGAGAGATAGGCAAGTTGGTCGTCCGACCCCGCCAGCGGCTGGTAGGAAGTCTGGACCAGCCGCACCTCCTGCCCGTCCTCGGACAGCGCCACGGTCCCGGCGGCCTCAAGCGTGTCGAGCATCGTTCGCGGGTGAACATCGCGACGAACGGCCTGGGCCAGGGCCTCGAAGCTTTGGCCGGGGCCGGAGCGGGCAAGCACCAGGGGTTGGCCGTCCTTCGACCATTCCGCCCCGGTCTGCCAGAGCGCGACCAGCCGGGAAAGGTGGTTCGGGCGGCGGTCCTTCACGTCCTCGCCCCGCAGCCGCACCACGTCACGGCGTTGCAACCCCGTCATGACCGAGACCCGGCTGTCCGTCGCCCGCTCACCTGCCTGGGCCAGCGCCGCTTGGACGTAGTGAAGCTTCATCCGCTCGACAAGGTCGGGGAACGGGAGGCCACGGGCAACAAGAAGTCGGGCGATCGGGGCGAAGAGGGCGTCGAAAATCTGCATCCTGTGCAATATGCACATTTTCTTTGACAGGTCCAGGGAATCGAAATATGTGTAATTTGCACATTTAACCAGGAGGCCCCGATGCGCCCAAGTCTTTCCATCCTGCCCCTCGCCTATGTCTCGACCCTGGCTCTGATGGCAGCCTGCACGCCGACCACCGAAGGTGCGCGCGTTGTCGTTGCCGAGGAACCCGCACCAGTGGTCGCCGAAGCGGCCGTGGCCGTGTACGAAGAAGCCGCGCCGGTGGTCGTCGCGGACGAAGGCTCCGCGCGCGGCTCTTATGCCGGGGCGGTCCGGAAGGGCGTGATGACGGCTGGGGATATCGACGATTCCCTGAACCTCGCGGACTTCACCCGCTATGTTAAGCGGGCATCGGGCCAGACCGGCTTGCCGCAGCTTGGCCTTGGCGCTCCAGTCCTGGTGCGGCTGACCGGGCCGGACGGCTCTCCCGCCCCCGGCGCCCGCTACACGCTGCGGCGCCCGGGCGCGGCAGAGCCCTTCCATACGGGCTATGCCGGGCCGGGTGGGCGGATCGCGGATTTCTCGCAGGTGCTGGGCGCGGGTTCGCTTGGGTCTGTCGAAATCCGGGTCTTCGGCGATGACGGACAGGAAATCGCGCGCGACGTCGTGAAGACGGGCAAGACCGCGACGATCGCACTGCCCGAGCATGCCTCGTGGCAACCGGATTTCCTCGACCTGATGCTGATCGTGGACACGACCGGCTCGATGGGCGACGAGATCGCCTTCCTGCAGCGCGAGTTGATCGGGATCACAAGGGCGGCGGCGCGGAAGGCGCCCGGCGTTTCGATCCGCTACGGGCTGGTGGCCTACCGCGATCATGGCGACGATTATGTGGTGAAGAACTACGGATTCACGAGCGACGGCGGTCAGATGGCGGGCTGGCTGCGGAACCTCACGGCTGATGGCGGGGGCGATTACCCCGAGGCTGCGGCAGCGGCACTGCGGGCGGGGGTCGGCCTCAACTGGCGGGCGGGCAAGGGCGAGCGGCTGATGCTGCATGTCGCCGACGCCCCGCCGCATGACGGCGACGCGGCAAACTACCTGCGCGCGGCCAAGGCGGCGGCAGCGGAGGGCGTGCAGATCTTCACCCTTGGTGCCTCGGGCGTGGCAGAGGAATCCGAATACCTGATGCGCCAGGCTTCGGTCGCGACGGGCGGGCGTTATCTGTTCCTGACTGATGACAGCGGGGTCGGCAACGCACACGCCGAACCGACGATCCCCTGCTACCAGGTGACCAAACTCTCGCGCCTTCTGACCCGTGTCCTGATGACCGAACTCTCCGGTCAGCGGCAAGAGGCCAGCGGTGCGGATATCATCCGCGAGGTCGGCAGCTATTCGGGCGGCATCTGCCGGAACTGAGCGCCGATTGACAAATGCCGCGACGCCCGCCACTCCCAAGGCAAAGGGAGCGGCGGGCGCGATGGCAGAGAAGACAGAAGACGGCAAGACCAAGCGGCCGCAGCAGGTCTATTCGCTGATCGTCGAGGTCGGGCGCAAGGACGGCGACGGCCTGCCGCCCAAGGCCACGGGGGCGGCGCTGCTATGCTATGCCTCGGGCGTCGATGAGGCCGAGGCGGTGCGCGAGACAGTGGCGATCCTGAAAGAGGCGGATCTGGCGCCGCTGGAGGTCCAGGGCCTTGGCACGCTGGAAGAGCGGCTGAAGGCAGGCGAGGACATCGACGAAGCCGAGCAGGAGCTGATGGCACGGGCCTTGCAGGAAAACTCGGTCATCGTGGCCGAGATGACGCCCTTCTTCGACTGACGCCACGATCCCGAGGGGAAAAGACGCCTTCCGGTTGCAGGAAGCTGCCCGAGCGGCTAGGGATGCCCCTCATGCCCAAGTTCCGGACCTGATGATGACCCTCGACCCGATCGACCCGGTGGAGCTGACCGCAAGGCTGATCCGCTGCCCCTCCGTGACACCGGCCGAAGGCGGCGCGATCGCACTTCTCGCGCAAGTCCTGTCCGAGGCCGGCTTCACCTGCACCAGGGTCGACCGGGGTGGCATCGCCAACCTTTATGCCCGCTGGGGCAAGCAAGGCGCGAACCGGGCGTTCGGTTTCAACGGGCACACCGATGTCGTGCCGGTGGGCGATGCGGCGGCCTGGACCCATGATCCCTTCGGGGCAGAGGTCAAGGACGGGTTCATGTATGGCCGGGGGGCCTGCGACATGAAATCGGGCGTTGCAGCCTTTGTCGCGGCGGCGGTGGACTTCGTGCGCACGACGCCACCCGATGGCGCGGTGATCATTGCTATCACCGGCGACGAGGAAGGCGAAGGCAAGGACGGCACTGTCGCGATCCTTGACTGGATGGCCTTCAACGGCGAGCGGATGACGCATTGCCTCGTGGGCGAACCGACCTGCCCGCACGAGATGGGCGACATGATGAAGATCGGCCGCCGCGGCTCGATGACCTGCGACATTTCGGTGACCGGAGTGCAGGGCCATTCGGCCTATCCGCACCGGGCGAAGAACCCGCTCTCCGCGATGGTCAAGCTTCTGGCCCGGCTCGAGGGCGAGCCTCTGGACCGCGGCACCCAGCATTTCGACCCGTCGACCCTGGCGATCACGACGATCGACTGCGGCAACCCGGCAGGAAACGTGATCCCGGCCAGGGCGACCGCGCGGATCAACATCCGCTTCAACGACACCCATTCCGGCGACACCTTGTCGGCCTGGCTGCGCCATGAGGCGGAAGCGGTGGCCGAAGCGACGGGCACCGAGATTGCGCTGAAGATCTCGGTCTCGGGCGAGGCTTTCCTGACCCCGCCGGGCGACCTTTCGGCGCTGGTGGCCCGGGCGGTGCAGGCGGAAACCGGGAAGAAGCCCGTGGCCTCGACCAGCGGCGGCACCTCGGACGCGCGGTTCGTCAAGGACCATTGCCCGGTGATCGAATTCGGCCTGGTCGGCAAGACCATGCACCAGGTCGATGAACGGGTCGAAGTGGCGCAGATCGGCCAGCTGAAGGCGATCTACAGCCGCATCCTGCAGGAATACTTCGCCTGATGCGCATCGAGACCACCCGCGACATCGCCACCTGCCAACACCTGCGGCGGGTGGTCTTCATCGAAGAGCAGGGCGTCAGCGAGGCCGATGAACTCGACGGTCTGGACGATGCGGCGCTCCATCTCCTCGACTGGGACGGGGACCGCCCGGTGGGGACGGCGCGGCTTCTGCTGAAAGGCTCCGTGGGCAAGATCGGCCGGGTCTGTGTCCTTCCCGAGGCGCGGGGCACCGGGCTTGGCGCGGCGCTGATCCGGTCGGCGCTTGAGGTGCTGCGGGCCCAAGCGGGGGTCAGCGAAGCCTATCTGGGCGCCCAGTCCCATGCGACGGGGTTCTACGAAAAGCTCGGGTTTTCGGTGGAAGGCGAAGAATTCCTGGACGCAGGCATCCCGCACCGCCACATGCGCCGCGCCCTCTGACCGGCACCTGTCAAATGGGGCGCCTGAAGGCGCATTCCTTTCATCTCGCCTCTGCACGCGAAAAGCGCGCAACCGGCTCGGGCCTTGGGGGTTTTCCACCCCCAAACCCCCGGAGGATATTTGCCACCAGGTGAAAGGGTCAGTCGGGTAGTCTTTGCGAGGGGCACGTGCTAGGGAATGGCCATGAAATCACTCCCTTCCAAAGACGAGATCCGCCAGTGGATCATCGACAATCCCGGCCTCTCGGCAAAGCGCGACATTGCCAAGGCCTTCGGCATCAAGGGCGATGGCCGGATCGAGCTGAAGCGGCTCCTGCGTGAACTGGAAGGCGAGGGCGTGGTCGAAAAGACCGCGCGTCGGTTCCGCGAAAAGGGCGTGCTGCCCCCCGTGGCGGTGGTGCAGGTCCTGGCGCCGGATGGCAACGGCGATCTTTACGCCAAGCCCCTGGAAGAGGGGGTGGACGAGACCCCGCGCATCCTGATCATCCCGAAGAAGGGCGATCCCGCACTTGGGGCGGGGGACCGGATTCTGGCGCGTTTGGCCAAGGTCGATCTCGACGATTACGCCTATGAGGCGCGGCTGATCCGGGCGCTGGGGTCGAACCCGAAGAAAGTGCTCGGCGTCTTCCGGCAGGGGGCCGAAGGCGGGCGGATCGTGCCCATCGAGAAGGGCAATGACAAGGAATGGCGCGTCGCCTCTGACATGGCGATGGGGGCAAAGGATGGCGAGCTGGTCGAGGCCGAAGCGGTGGGCGCGCGGCGGTTGGGCTTGCCGGCGGCGCGGATCGTGGCGCGGCTTGGCGATCCGGCGGGGCCCCGGGCGGCAAGCCTGATCGCGATTCACCAGCACGGCATTCCGGACACGTTTCCCGATGCGGTGATCCTCGAGGCCGACCGGGCCGAACCGGTGGGGCTGAAGGGGCGCGAGGACCTGCGGGCCCTGCCGCTTATCACCATCGACCCGGTGGATGCCCGTGACCGCGACGATGCGGTGCTGGCCGAGGCCGATACCGACCCCGGCAATCCGGGCGGTTTCATCCTTTGGGTCGCAATCGCCGATGTCGCGCATTATGTGACGCCGGGCTCGGCGCTCGACCGCGAGGCGCGGAAACGCGGGAATTCGACCTATTTCCCCGACCGCGTCGTGCCGATGCTGCCCGATATCCTGTCAGGCGACCTCTGTTCGCTGCATGAGGGCGTGGATCGTGCCTGCCTCGCCGTACGCATGGTGATCGACGCGGGCGGGCACAAGCGGAACCACCGCTTCCTGCGGGGGATGATGCGGTCCGTGGCCTCGTTGCATTACGAACAGGTCCAGGCGGCGGTCGATGGCCGCCCGGATGACAAGACCGCGCCCCTGCTGGAGCCGGTGCTGAAACCGCTCTACGCCGCCTATGCAGCCCTTGCCCGTGCGCGGGAGGTCCGCCAACCGCTGGACCTGGAACTGCCGGAGCGGAAGATCGTGCTGGACGATGAGGGAAAGGTCACCTCGGTCGCCTTCAAGGAACGGCTTGAGGCGCACAAGCTGATCGAGGAATGCATGATCCTCGCCAATGTCGCTGCGGCCGAGGAGCTGATCCGGCTGAAGCGGCCGCTCCTCTTCCGGGTGCATGAGGAACCTTCGCCGATGAAGCTGGACTCGCTTCGCGAAGTGGCCGAGGGCGCCGGGCTGACGCTGGCCAAGGGGCAGGTCCTGCAGACCAAGCATCTGAACCGGCTCCTCTCGCAGGCGCAGGGGACCGAGTTCGATGAGCTGATCAACATCTCGACGCTGCGCTCGATGACCCAGGCCTATTACCACCCCGAGAATTTCGGCCATTTCGGCCTGGCGCTGCGGAACTACGCGCATTTCACCTCGCCCATCCGGCGCTATTCCGACCTGATCGTGCATCGCGCGCTGATCGCGGGGCACGGCTGGGGCAAGGATGGGTTGTCCCCGTGGGACGAGGAGAACCTGGAGGAAACGGGCAAGCTCATCTCCGAGGCCGAGCGGCGCAGCATGGCGGCGGAACGGGACACGACCGACCGCTACCTTGCAGCCTATCTCGCCGACCGGGTGGGCGCAGAATTTGCTGGACGCATCTCGGGCGTGCAGCGGTTCGGGCTCTTCGTCCGGCTGGACGAGACAGGGGCAGACGGGCTGATCCCGATCCGCGCCCTGGGGCGGGAGTATTTCCACTTTGACGAGGCCAGCCAGACGCTGATGGGCTCGGAAACCGGGCTGACGCTGGGGATCGGGCAGAAGGTCACCGTGCGGCTTACCGAAGCCGTGCCGGTGACCGGAGGGCTGATCCTGGAGCTCCTTTCGGTCGAAGGTGCCGTGATGAAACCGGCACGGCGGACGGGGGGCAAGTATCACCCCCGCAAACCAGCCCAGGCTGCGGCGAAACGGCGGCTGGTGCGCAAGCGCAGATGACGGGCGCGGCAAATCTTTTCGAAAAGATTTGCAAAATCCTTCGAAGGATTTTGCGGCAAACGGGGATCGGGGCGATGGTCTTGATCTGGGGTTCGGCTATGGCCCCGGCGCAGACGATCCTGCCTGATCCGGTTGAGGGGGTGGAGAACGAGATGGGCACTCAGGAAGGGCTTGAGGCCTGGATCAGCGATTTCCGCCCCCGGGCCTTGGCGGCGGGCATCCCGGCGGCGACCTTTGATGCGGCCATGCGGGGGGTGGAGTTCAACGCCCGCGTCGTCGAGCGCGACCGGAACCAGAACGAATTCACCAAGACGGTCTGGGATTATCTGGATACGGCCGTGTCCGAGGATCGGGTCGCCCTGGGCATCAAGGCGGTGAAGAAGCACCGCGCGCTCTTGGAGCGGATCGAAGCGGAGTATGGCGTCGAGAAAGAGATCGTCGCGGCCGTCTGGGGCTTGGAAAGCGCCTATGGCACCTATCGCGGCGACCTGCCGGTGCTGGGGTCGCTGGCGACGCTGGCCTATGAAGGGCGGCGGGGGGCCTTCTTCGAGGCAGAGCTGATTGCGGCCCTGCGGATCGTGGATGGCGGGCATGTCGAAAGCTTCACCGGAAGCTGGGCCGGGGCCAGCGGGCATACCCAGTTCATGCCCTCCAGCTGGGAGAAGTTCGCGGTCGACTTCGATGGCGATGGTAAGCGCAACCTCTGGGGCGAGGATCCGGCGGATGCGCTGGCCTCGACCGCCAACTATCTGCGGCACTGGGGCTGGACGACGGGCCAGCCCTGGGGGCTGGAAGTCAGGCTGCCCGAGGGGTTCGACTATGACCAGACCACCGAACGGGTGGTGAAGCCCGTGGCCGACTGGCAGGCGTTGGGGGTCAGGACCGCAGCGGGGGGTGACTTGCCCGATCATGGGCCGGGTTCGATCCTGCTTCCCGGCGGCCATCGTGGCGCGGCCTTCCTGATCTTTCCGAACTTCCAGGTGATCGAAAAGTACAACACGGCGGATGCCTATATCATCGGCATCGGCCATCTGGCCGACCGGATCAGGGGCGGCCCGCCGATTGCCTCCGGCTGGCCGCGCGAGCTGCGCGCCCTGACGCTTGACGAACGGCGCGAGCTGCAGGACCGCCTCGGCAGGGCCGGGTTTGACCCGGGCGGCGTCGATGGGCGCATGGGCCCCAAGACGATCGCGGCCGTCAAGGCGTTCCAGAAGGCCCGGGGCCTGGTGCCGGATGGCTACCCGAGCCTTGAGGTGCTGACCCTCCTGCGCTGAGGTCCGTGTCCCCTAGATGTCCACGGTGGACAGTGCGGATGATGCGTGGAAAATCAGGGGGTTGGCTGTGGCCGTAAGGGGTTTGGGTTTGGGAGGTGGGTTGGGACCCACCCTGCGAATCGCTACAATCCCAGCTGTTTCAAGATTGGCTTTATGGACCCTTCGGCCAGTTCGACCTTGCTTAGGATGGCCCGAACCCTGTCAACGTCTCGCTCCTCAGCAGCCGTATAAAACTCGTCCATCAATCCACTTTCGTGGAGGCGTTCGTTTACCGTCATGGCTGCGTATCTGTTTGGCATGGAGCAGACCTAAGGCTCGAGACCGAAAAAGTCAAAAAAGCTGACCTCCTGTGGATCGATAATGAGCTCTCGCAGGTCGTGCGTGGTCGGGCTTGAGCAGGTCGGTATGGGCGTTGCGGTGGCTTTGGTGAAGCGCCCCATGCCCGAGGAGGAGGCGAAGCCCGACGACGAGACAAGGAACTTGCGCCCGCAAGGGCGCTCCGCTTGATAACCGACCCCAACCCGCGAGGCGGCTGGTCTGGCGGGCGCGGGTGTGACATTATGTTCCTTCTTTGTTCTTGATCCCTGAGTCGCCCATGCCCTTCGTCGAGCTTTCCGCGCTGACGAATTTCACCTTCCTCACCGGGGCCTCCCACCCCGAGGAGATGATCACGCGCGCCGCCGAGATGGGGATGCGGGCGCTCGCCGTGGCCGATGTGAATTCGGTCGCGGGAATCGTCCGCGCCCACACCCGCGCGCGGGAACTGGCACGCGACGGGGGGCCGCGCATCCGGCTGATCCCGGCCGCGCGGATCGTCCTGACCGACGGGTTCCAGGTCACCTGCCTGCCCCGCGACCGGGCGGCCTGGGGGCGGCTCAGCAGGCTTCTCAGCCTTGGCCGGCTTAGGGCCGTCAAGGGCGAATGCCAGCTGGACCTGCCCGATCTGCTGGACTGGGGCGCGGGGATGGAGATGCTGGTCATGCCCCCCGATCAGCGCCTTACCCTGGCCCAGGCCCCGCCCGAACCCATGGGCGACAGCCGCCGCTGGCAGGCGCAGGCGAAGCGTCTGGTCCGCCGCTTCCCTGGCCAGGTCAGCCTGGCCCTGTCTCCACGCTATGACGGACAGGACCGCGAACGTTTCCAGCACCTTGCGCGTCTTGCCGAAAGCCTTGACATCCCGACTGTCGCGACCGCGCTGCCCTTCCTGCATCACGGCCGCCGTCGCCGCCTTGCCGATGTCCTGACCGCGATCCGCCTTGGCGTGCCCGTCGACAAGCTTGGTCGCCGCGCGCTCCCCAACAACGAGGGCCGCCTCCGGTCCGAGGCCGAGATGCTCCGGCTCTTCCCGGACCACAAGGCCGCTGTCGCCCATGCCGGAGAGGTCGCCGCCCGCGCCGCCTTTTCGCTGGATGAGCTCAGCTACGAATACCCGTCCGAGAACGCGCCGGGCGAAAGCGCGGCCCAGCGGCTGACCCGGCTGGCCGAAGCGGGTCTTGACTGGCGCTATCCCGAAGGCGCCCCCGACCGGGTGCAGGCGCAGATGGCGCACGAACTCGCCCTGATCGCCAAGCTCCGCTACGAGCCCTATTTCCTGACCGTCCACGACATCGTGGCCTTCGCGCGTGACCGTGGCATCCTCTGCCAGGGGCGCGGCTCGGCGGCCAACAGCGTCGTCTGCTATGCGCTGGGCGTGACCTCCGTCTCGCCCGAGATCGGCACCATGGTCTTCGAACGCTTCATCTCCGAGGCCCGCAACGAACCGCCCGACATCGATGTCGACTTCGAACATGAACGCCGGGAAGAGGTGATCCAGCACATCTACGAAAAATACGGCCGCCACCGTGCCGGGCTTTGCGCGACCGTGATCCACTATCGCGGCAAGCGGGCCGTGCGCGAGGTCGGGCGTGCCATGGGCCTCTCCGAAGACACGCTGGCCGCCATGTCCAGCCAGATCTGGGGCTGGGGCGGTCCGGGTGCGGTGACCGAGACCCGGCTCAAGGAAATCGGCCTGGATCCCACCGACCGCCGCCTGTCCCAGACCATGGCGCTGATCGACGAAATCCAGGGCTTCCCCCGGCACCTCAGCCAGCATGTCGGCGGCTTCATCATCACCGAAGGCCGCCTGGACGAGCTTTGCCCGGTCGAGAATGCCACGATGGAGGATCGCACCGTCATCCCCTGGGACAAGGACGACATCGACACGCTGAAGATCCTCAAGGTCGATATCCTCGCGCTGGGGATGCTGTCCTGCCTGCGCAAGGCCTTCGATCTGATGGCGCTGCACCACCACCAGCGCTTCACTCTGGCCACCCTGCCGCCCGAAGACCCCGAGACCTACCGCATGCTCTGCCGGGCCGACAGTCTGGGGGTCTTCCAGGTGGAAAGCCGGGCGCAGATGAACTTCCTGCCCCGGATGCGGCCGAAATGCTTCTACGATCTGGTGATCCAGGTCGCGATCATCCGCCCCGGCCCGATTCAGGGCGACATGGTGCATCCCTTCCTCCGCCGCCGGAACGGGCAGGAACAGGTCAGCTTCCCCTCGGATGAGCTGGGAAAGGTGCTGGCCAAGACGCTGGGGGTGCCCTTGTTCCAGGAACAGGCGATGCAGATCGCCATCGTCGGCGCGGGCTTCTCGCCCGATGAGGCCGACCGCCTGCGCCGCTCGCTCGCGACCTTCAAGAAACACGGCTCGGTCAGCGAATTTCATGACCGGTTCATCGGCGGCATGCTCGCGAAAGGCTATGACGAGGATTTCGCCCGCCGCTGCTTTGCCCAGATCGAAGGTTTCGGCAGCTACGGCTTCCCCGAAAGCCATGCCGCAAGCTTCGCGCTTCTGGTCTATGCCTCGGCCTGGATCAAGCGCCACCATCCCGGCATCTTTGCCTGTGCGCTTCTGAACAGCCAGCCCATGGGGTTCTATGCCCCGGCGCAGATCGTGCGGGATGCCCGCGAACATGGGGTCACCGTCCTGCCGCCCTGCATCCAGGCCAGCCATTGGGACAACCGGATGGAATGGCTCGACCGCCCCGGCCAGCCCCCAGACCTGGCACTGCGCCTCGGCTTCCGCCAGATCCGCGGCATCGCCGAGGAGGAAGCGCGCTGGATCACCGCCGCGCGGGGCAACGGTTATCAGACGGTCGAGGATGTCTGGCGCCGTGCCGGGGTCGGGCCCGCAACGCTGACCCGTCTGGCCGAAGCCGATGTCTTTGCCGCGCTTGGCCTCTCGCGCCGCGATGCGCTCTGGGCGGCCGAGGCGCTGGCCAACGACCGCCCCCTGCCGCTTTTTGCCGCCGATATCGAGGGCGAGGGGGTCGTGGAACCTGCCGTCCAGTTCCGCGCGATGACGCTGGGCGAAGCGGTGGTCGAAGACTACGTCGCCATGCGTCTCACGCTGCGCGCCCATCCGATGGCGCTCTTGCGGCCTTTCCTCGACGCGGCGTGACCCCCGGGCCGGGCCGACACGTAGCTGGCACCGATCCCTCGTCAAGGCGATGCTCCCCGCGCCCCAGCCGCCCGGCATGGGGTGGCAATCTGCCCACCTTCCCACCCGATTCGCCAAGCGCGGTTAACGCCCCTGCTGCCCTACGCCCGTCTGTACAGAAGCCAGACACATGCCAGACAGATGCCAGACGCTTAACCTGTTCGAAACATCCAGAATTAACGCAGCGTTCTCAGGAGCTTGAGGCCCCTACAGTCGCCCGTTCCCACCCGTCCAGAAATTCCACCCTCGCGCAGCCCGCGAACACTGCAAGCCGGTCCAGTTCCGCCTCCAGCTTCCCCCGCCGCGCCTTGGTCAGCTTCACGCCAGCTTCGGGCCAGAAGGCCTTGACCCTCAGCACCCCCGCATCGCGGAAGGCCTTCACGTCAATCCGGCCGACCAGCCGGTCGCCCTCCATGACCGGAAAGACATAATAGCCGTAGATCCGCTTCGGTTCGGGGACGAAAACCTCGATCCGGTAGAAGAAACCGAACAGAAACTCCGCCCGTTTCCGGTCGCGAAGCGCGGGGTCAAAGGGCGACAGGATGCGCAATCTCGCACCAGGCTCGAGCGCATCCTCGGTCAGAATCTCCGGGAAAATGAAGACCTTGCGCCGCTGGCCCATGGCCCCCTCGACCTCCACCTCGATGATCTCGCCCCGTGCGAGAGCGTCCCGGCACCAGTCCTTCGCGGCCTCCGGACTTACGGCATTCCAATAGGCCGCGATCTCGCCGGACGTCCCGAAACCGAGTTGTTTCAGGGCCGTCCGGCAGGCCCAGTCACAGACCGTCTCCGCCGGCACCGGGGCGCGGTGGACCTCGGGGATCACCCTTTCGGTCAGGTCATAGATCTTGGCGAACCCGTCCCGCCGCGTCACCGCGATCTTTCCGGTCCGCCACAGCCATTCGAGCGCGGTCTTCGAGGGATGCCAGTCCCACCAGCCCCCCTTGCCCCGCACCTCGCCTTCGCCGACATCGGCAGTTCCGACCGGCCCATCCTTGGCTATCCTGTTGAGAATGCTATCAAACTGCTCGACATATCCATCCCTGAACCAGCCCCGCCAGTTCGCCTCCAGCCGCTGGGCGTCACGCTGAAAGCGGTGATGCCAAACCCCGTGCAGCCTGGTGGGCAGGATCGAAGCGTCATGCGTCCAATGCTCCCAAAGGCTGCGGTCCCGCTCCAGAAGCCGCTTCAGGCCCTGGGGCCGGTAGCTCTGCCGCCGCGACCATAGGATCATGTCATGCGCCCGCGCGACCGTGTTGATGCTGTCGACCTGGACGAAACCGATCCGCTCGATCAGGTCATGCAAGGCCTGGCCCGTGGCGGGGCCGGAGGGCGGCTCGATCAGCGCATGGCGGTCCAGAAACAGGCGGCGGGCGCGGGGGTTCGGGATCAGGTCGGGCATCCGCAATCGGTAGCATCGCCCACACGCAAGGCAAATGCCGATTTTGCGCCCTTCCTGCTGCCCTGATCCTTGCAATGGGTGCGAAGGCGCTTACTATCCCTTTGTCTCCTTGAAGAAATCCCCAAGCCCATTTGGTCGCCCGCGTTCCGGCTGCGACCGGAAAGGACCGCGAACATTGCCCCATGACACGCCACTGATCACCACTCTCGTCGCCGGTTTCGGCCTGGCCTTCCTGCTGGGTCTTCTGGCCCAACGGCTGAAGCTGCCGCTGATCGCGGGTTACCTGCTGGCGGGCGTGGTGATCGGGCCGTTTACCCCGGGCTATGTGGCCGACCTCGAGCTTGCCGCCGAACTGGCCGAACTCGGCGTCATCCTCCTGATGTTCGGTGTGGGCCTGCATTTCTCGCCCCGCGACCTGATGGCGGTAAAGGCCGTGGCCGTACCCGGCGCGCTGGGGCAGATCGCGGTGGCTACGCTTTTCGGCACTCTCATGGGCTGGCTGATGGGCTGGAGCCTGGGCGCGGGGCTGATCTTCGGCATCGCGCTCTCCGTCGCCTCGACCGTCGTGCTGTTGCGTGCCCTGCAGGATCGTGAACTGGTGCAGTCCGAGAAGGGCAAGGTGGCCGTTGGATGGCTGATCGTCGAGGATCTGGTGATGGTCCTGGCCCTCGTCCTGATCCCGCCTCTCGCGGGGCTCCTGGGCGGCAAGGCGATGCCAGTGGCCGAAGAGGCCGAAATCGTGGCTCAGGTCGGTATCGGGCCAATTGCGGCTACCGTTCTGATAACGCTGGTAAAAGCTGCGGCCTTCGTCGCGCTGATGCTGCTGATCGGCCGCAGGGTGATCCCCTGGGTCCTGCATTTCGTGGCCCACACCCACTCGCGTGAGCTCTTCCGGCTTGCCGTCCTCGCCATCGCCCTGGGCGTGGCTTACGGCGCGACGCATTTCTTCGGCGTCTCCTTCGCGTTGGGGGCCTTCTTCGCGGGGATGGTGATGTCGTCTTCCACCCTCTCGCAACAGGCGATGCGCGAGACGCTGCCCTTGCGCGACGCTTTCGCCGTCCTCTTCTTCGTCTCGGTCGGCATGCTCTTCAACCCGAGTGTGCTGCTGACTTCACCCATCGCCCTGGTCGTGACCGTGGCGATCATCATCGGGGTCAAGGCGGCGGCCGGGTTCTACCTCGTCAAGGCGCTTGGCCATGGCCGCGACATGGCGCTGACCATCGCCGCCAGCCTGGCGCAGATCGGCGAGTTCTCGTTCATCCTGATCACGATGGGGGTGAAGCTTGCCATCGTCCCAACCGAAGCGCGCGATCTGGTGGTTGCGGGGGCGATGATCTCGATCCTGGCCAACCCGTTGCTCTTCCGTCTGCTGGACAAGCGCGAGGCGCGGAAGGCGGCAAGTCAGGCCATGATGCCAAGCGATGGCATCGACGGGCCGGGGCCAGAGGTCAGATCTGACGCCCCGCCAGAAGCTTCGGAAGCTCCCCCGAAAGACCCGCCGCCTGGCGGATGAAGCCGCGGCGGACGCCCGGAAGGGCGTTGACGAGGCCCATGCCAAGGTCGCGCCCCAATCGCATCAACGGGTTATCGGTCGAGAACACCCGGTTCACCGTGTCCATCCCCAAGGCAAGTGCCGTCGCATCGAACCGCCGCCAGCGCTGGTATTCCTCCAGCGCGGTGGCACTGCCCGGCTCCTCCCCCCGGCGGCGGGCAAGGATCAGGACCTCGGCCAGGGCCGCCACATCGCGAAGGCCAAGGTTAAGCCCCTGGCCCGCAATCGGGTGAACACCATGCGCCGCATCGCCCACCAAGGAGACGCGGGGGGCGACGAAACGCTCGGCCAGGGACAGCGACAGCGGATAGGTGAACCGCGCCCCGGCCAGTTCGATCCGCCCGAGGAAATCACCGAAGCGGGGGCGCAGGGCCTCCAGATATGCCTCGTCCGGCAGGGCCTGGATCGCAGCCGCCGTTTCGTCGCTCTCGCTCCAGACGATGCTGGAATGGTGGCCGCCCTTCAGTGGCAGGATGGCGAGCGGCCCCGAGGGCATGAAGAACTGATGCGCCACGCCCATGTGGTCGTGTTCGTGCCGGATCGCGGTGACCAGTGCAGTCTGGCCATAGCCCCAGCCAATCCGCTTGATCCCCGCCCGGGTCGCGACCCCCGAACCGCGCCCGTCGCAGCCGACGAGTATCCCCGCGGTCAGCGTCTTGCCCGACGCCAGCGTGACCGTCACGCCGGCGGGCGTAACCTCTTGCGCCACCACGGTTTCACCGGAAAGCAGCGTCACCCCCGGCGTGGTCCGCATCGCCTCAAGGAAGGCCGCGTACAGGTAGCGGTCCTCCAGCATATGGCCCATCGGGCCTTCTTCGATCTCGGCGTGGTCAAAGTGAAGGAAGAAGGGCGCGGCCCCCTCTCCGGCGCGACCGTCCGAGGCATTGATCTCCAGCATCGGCTGGGCCTTGTCGGCGACCGCCTCCCAGATCCCGATCGCCTTCAGTAGCCGGACTGAGGCGATGGCCAGCGCATAGGCACGCCCGTCGAACCCTGCCTCGGCCCGGTCCGGGGCGGGGCGGGCGTCGATCACGGTCACCCGAAAGCCGCCCTGGGCCAGCGCCAAGGCCAGCGCCGGGCCGTTCAGGCCCCCGCCCGCGATCAGGATGTCGGCGTCCCATGTCATGCCTCCTTCATAGCCCCCGGGGACGGATTGTCCATGCGTCGCCAAGCCGCTACCTTTGAGCCAAACGGGGGGCATGATGACCGGAACCTGGGCGAACATGACCGCAGCCGAACTGGGCCGCGGGATCGGAGAGGGGCGCATCCATCCGGTCGAACTGACCGAGGCCTTTCTGGACCGGATCGACAGCCACCCCCTAGCCGCGCGCATCTATGCCCGGACCACCCCGGCCCGGGCGCGGGGCGAGGCAATGGCCGCGGCCGCTCGCGCCAAGGCGGGGTTGCGGAAGGGCCTACTCGATGGGGTGCCGGTCAGCTGGAAGGACCTTTTCGATACTGCGGGGGTGGCGACCGAGGCTGGCTCGGCGCTCTTGAAAGGCCGGGTGCCAGAGCGGGATGCGGCAGTGCTGGAGGTCGCGACGTTGCAGGGCCTCGTCTGCCTTGGCAAGACGCATATGTCAGAACTCGCTTTCTCGGGTCTCGGCCTCAACCCGGTGACGGCAACGCCGCCCTGCCTGAACGATGAGCGGGCGGTTCCCGGAGGGTCTTCCTCCGGCGCGGCAGCTTCCGTGGCCTTTGGTCTGGCCCCTGCAGCGATCGGCTCGGATACCGGGGGGTCGGTGCGGATACCGGCGGCGTGGAATGACCTGGTCGGCCTCAAGACCACGGCCGGAAGCCTGCCTCTGACCGGAACTCTGCCGCTTTGCGAGATGTTCGACACCATCGGCCCCCTTGCCCATTCGGTCGAGGATTGCAGCCTTCTGCTTGCGGCCCTGACCGGGGATCATCCGGCTGATCTTGCGGGGGTGGACCTTTCCGGCAAGCGCCTGGCTGTGCTGGAAACCGTGGCGCTCGACGACCTCCGCGATCGGCCCGCTCAGGGGTTCGAGGATGCCGTTGCCCGGCTGACACGGGCGGGCGCGCGCATCGAGCGGATCAAGGCGCCGGAAGTGGCCGAGGCGATGGGGCTCGCGGGCGTCCTTTTCACCGCCGAGGCCTATGGCATCTGGCGCGAAACCATTGAAAAAGCGCCGCAAAAGATGTTCCCGCGCATTCTGGAACGCTTCCGCTCCGGTGGCGATTTCGCTGCGGCGGATTACGTCGCCGCCTGGCGCGGCTTGCGGGAGATCCGGGCGATCTGGGCCGGGCGGGCGGCCGCCTATGACGCCGTGATCCTGCCCACCTCGGCGATCCTGCCGCCGGATGCCAACCGGCTGATGACGGATGACGCCTATTACGTGACCGAGAACCTCCTCGCCCTCCGCAACACCCGGATTGGCAACCTCATGGGTGTCTGCGCGCTGACACTGCCTACGTCGCAGCCGTCTTGCGGGATCTCGCTGATGGCCGGGGCGAACGAGGAAGCCAGGCTCTTGCGTCTGGGTGGAGCCGCCGAAAGGGCGCTGCGCTAGGCCGCGCCCCTGGCCAGAGCTTGCTGCAGTTGGATGTGATACGGCTGCATCACATCCAGCATCCGCCCTTTGGAATATCTTAC